>NZ_DASWTO010000160.1:0-7000 GCF_036402095.1 Brevundimonas sp.
TGGCCGGGGTGTCGTTGAAGTTCGACGACATGGCGCCCATGGCGTCGAACATGTTCGACATCGACCAGTCGATATCCTCGCAGCCCCCGGCGAAGACCACGTCCTGCTTGCCCCAGGCGATCTGTTCGGCGGCCGCGCCGATGCAGTGGGCGCTGGTCGCGCAGGCCGAGCTGATCGAATAGTTGACGCCCTTGAGCTCGAACCAGGTCGCCAGAACGGCCGAGGGGCCGGAGGCCATGGCCTTGGGCACGGCGAACGGGCCGATGCGCTTGGGCGAGCCCTTGTCGATAGTGGTCTGGGCCGCCTGCAGGATCACCTGGGTCGAGGGGCCGCCCTCGCCGACGATGACGCCGATGCGGTCGGACTTGATCTCGTCGGGGGTCAGGCCGGAATCCTTCAGCGCCTCCTCGAAGGCGATATGGCCCCAGGCCGTCCCGTTGGCGAGGAAGCGGGCGGCGCGGCGGTCGACGTGCGGGGCCCAGTCGTCGGCCGTCACGCCGAGCGCCGGCGGGGCCCAGACCTGGGAGCGGAAGCCGTGGGCGGCGTGATCGGCGGCGTGCTGGACGCCGGATTTCGCCTCGCGCAGGGAGGCAGTGACCTCATCCTGGCCCGTGCCAATGGATGAGACGATACCCAGTCCGGTGACGACGACACGCCGCATGGTGCTTCCTTCTTGAACTCAGATCGCCGCGTTGCCCCGCGGTCTTTGAACGGGTTTAGCCGCCGACGGGTTCAGTCGCGCCGAACAGGCCGACGCGCATGTCGGTGGCCGTATAGATGGGGACGCCGTCGGCTTCGAGAACCCCGTCGGCGATGCCCATGACCAGGCGGCGGTTGATCACCCGCTTGAGGTCGATCTTGTAGACCACCCGCTTGATGTCGGGTGTGACCTGGCCAGTGAATTTGACCTCGCCGACGCCCAGGGCGCGGCCGCGGCCGGGGCCGCCGATCCAGCCGAGGTAGAAGCCGACCAGCTGCCACATGGCGTCGAGGCCGAGGCAGCCCGGCATGACCGGATCACCGATGAAGTGGCACTGGAAGAACCAGAGGTCGGGATGGATATCCAGCTCGGCCTCGACATAGCCCTTGCCGTGCGCGCCGCCGTCGCCGTTGATCGTGGTGATGCGGTCGAACATCAGCATCGGCGGGGCGGGCAGTTTGGCGTTGCCCTCGCCGAACAGCTCGCCGCGGCCTGAGGCCAGCAGCGCCTCATAGTCGAACGACGACGGAAATTTCGATTGGGTCACGGACGCTCGCATCTCAGAGGGCCGGCGGCGCGGACGCCGTTCCTGGCCGGTGTGGCCGCCGGGTTACACGAGCGCGGCAGCGGGCTCAACCACTGCCGTGGACGGCGGCTAGTCGCGCCGTCCCGGTCCGGCCGGCCGGGCCGCGTTGCACAGCGGCCGCTCCTGGGTTCCGAACACGGCGGACTGGCGCACCCATCCGCGAAGCCGTCCGGCGCGGACGCGGCACCATCCGTCCTCGCACTCGTCCATGGCCACCACCGAGCGGGGCGAGAGCCGGGCCCGCACGGGAGACGTGTCCGAGCGGCCGGAATGGATGGGGAGCTCACGGTCCGAGGCGTTGAACACGCTGCGGCGGCTGGAGACGACGCTGCGGTGGACCCAGGCCACGGCGCCCTCGGGATCACAGATCTTCCGCCACTCGGCGGTCTCGGCGATGACCTGCACCGGCAGGCCGGAGACCCGGTATTCCCACAGGATTCGATGGTCGAGGCCGGGGCCGAAGCGGGCGTGGACCTCGGACGACTTCAGCGACAGCCAGCGCGGCACCGGCTGGCCGCTGGGGGTCGGGCGGCCGTCGGGCATGGTCTGCGCCGCCCCGGCAAGCACCGCCGCGCAGACGGTGGCGGCCGTTGCAGCCAGCCTTTGGAAGCGGAGACGAGCTTTGCTAGACACGTGTCGGTCCGTGAAATCGAAGGCTCCGAATGTCCGCGTCCAGGCTTAAGGTCGTGTTAACCAGACGGCTGCCGGACGCGGTCGAGACGCGCATGCGCGAGCTGTTCGACGCCGAGCTCAACCTGACCGACACGCCGATGGACCGGCCCGCGCTGGAGGCGGCGGTGCGGCGGGCCGACGTTCTGGTCCCGACCATTACCGACGCCATCGACGCCGGCCTGATCGCCGCCGCCGGCGAGCGGTTGAGGATGATCGCCAACTTCGGCGCCGGGGTGGACCATATCGACGTCGAGGCGGCGGTGGCGAAGGGGCTGATCGTCACCAATACGCCCGGCGTGCTGACGGAGGACACCGCCGACCTCGCCATGGCCCTGATCCTCGCCGTCAGCCGCCGCATCGTGGAGGGGGCCCAGGTCATGGCCGAGGGCCGCTTCGAGGGCTGGACGCCGACCTGGATGACCGGCCGCAAGCTGTGGGGCAAGCGGCTGGGCATCGTCGGCATGGGCCGGATCGGCCAGGCCCTGGCGCGTCGCGCCAAGGCGTTCGGCATGCAGGTCCACTACCACAACCGCAAGCCGGTCCCTGAGATGGTCGCCGAGGCGCTTGGTGCGACGTACTGGGACGACCTCGACCAGATGCTGGCGCGGATGGACATCATCTCCCTCAACTGCCCGGCGACGAGGGAGACCCACCATCTGCTGTCGGCGGAGCGGCTGGCGAAGCTGCAGCCGCATGCGCTGGTGATCAACACCGCGCGCGGCGAACTGATCGACGAGGCGGCCCTGGCCGACGCCGTGGCGCGCCGGGCCATCGCCGGCGTCGGGCTGGACGTCTACGAGCGCGAGCCCGCGGTGCATCCCGGCCTGCCCGGTCACGCCAATGTCGTGCTGCTGCCCCATCTCGGATCGGCCACGCTCGAGGCCCGTCAGGACATGGGCGACCGCGTCATCACCAACATCCTGACCTTCCAGAACGGCCACCGCCCGCCGGACCGGGTGATTCCGGCCATGCTCTAGCCTCTCCGGGTTGACGCGCACCGGGCGCTCGCGGAAAGCTTGCGCGAGACACCGGGGGCGGGACCATGCGTATTGTTCGAACGATGACGGCCGCCTGCGCGGCCCTCTGGCTGCTGGGCGCGGCGCTGCCGGCGCGCGCCGATCCGCCGACGATCGCCGACTTCCTCGAGGATCCCGCCCTCGCTGCGGCCAGCCTGTCGCCGTCCGGGCGCTATCTGGTGTGGACGGTGCGCACCGGCGACCAGAGCGCGGTTCACATCCGCGACCTGCAGGAGAACACCGTGTCCGTCATGGGCGCGGGCTCGGCGCGCGAGCATTTCGGCGGGGTCTATATCGACTGGATCCGCTGGAAGACCGACGACCGGCTGCTGATCGGAATGACGCGATTCGAACTGCGGCGCTTCGGCGGACGGGAAGACGGCCGCGTGCGCGGATTCAGCTACGGGGAATCGGTTCTGTCGGTCGCGCGCGACGGCAGCGCGGTGGTGGCCCTCCAGGCGCCCGGAACCGAAGACGCCCTTCCCGGATCGGTGCTCGACACCCTGCGCGACAATCCCGACCACATCCTGATGAGCTACCGCGACGGCCGCGGTCGCCTGAACGTGGCGCGAGTCAACATTCTGAGCGGCGCGGCCGAGAAGACGGTCGAGGGCCACCGCCGGGTGCTCGACTATCTCACCGACCGCGACGGGGCCGTGGTCGGCCGCATCGCCTGGCGCGGCGCCGACGGCCGGGTCATGTTGATGGAGGCGCTGAACCCGGACGGCGGCTGGAGCGAGGTCTACCGCCTCCGCCGCGACGAGGTCCGCAACCTGCCCGACTACGACTTCCTCGGCGCGACGTCCGAGCCGGGCAAGATCTACGTCGCGGTCCGGCCCGAGGCGGCGGAGGGTGAAAGCACCGCCGGGGTGCACGTGTTCGACTTCGCCACCCGCACCATGGGCCCGACGATCTGGCGCAATCCGCAGTACGACGTGTCCGGAATCCTGCTGGACGCGGACTCGCAGGAGCTGGTGGCCGGCTGCTACTGGGCCGACATCTACCGCTGCGACTTCAACGACCGTCGCGAGGACGCCGTGATGACCGGCATCCGCCGCTTCTTCGGGGACGGCTGGAGCGTCAGCGTTGTCTCGCAGGCCCGGGATGGCTCGCGCTGGCTGGTTCAGGCCTCGGCCCCGAACAATCCGGGCGAATACTACATCTTCAACGTCGCCGAGCGGCACATGGAGTTCGTTGGCTCGATCTATCCCCGGCTGCAGGAAGCGCAGCTCGGGACGATGCAGCGGATCGACTACACGGCCGCGGACGGACAACCGCTGTTCGGCTATCTGACCCGGCCGCCCGGCGCCGCGGCGGATGCGGCCCTGCCGCTGGTGGTCATGCCGCACGGCGGGCCCGAGCTGCGCGACTACCTGACCTACGACCAGTGGGCCCAGTTCCTCGCCACCCGGGGCTACCAGGTGTTCCAGCCGAATTTCCGGGGCTCCGCCGGCATGGGCAAGGCCTTCGCCGAGGCGGGCTACCGCGAGTGGGGCGGCCGGATGCAGGACGACGTCACCGCCGGCCTCGAACACCTGATCGGCCAGGGACTGGCCGACCGCGGCCGGGTCTGCATCGTCGGCGCCAGCTACGGCGGCTACGCGGCCCTGCAGGCCGGCGCCAGCCAGGCCGACCTCTACCGCTGCGTCGTCTCCGTCGCCGGGCCCAGCGACCTCGTCTCGATGCTGCGCTGGGAGCGGGCCGAGGCGGGCGCCGATTCCGACCGCTACGACTACTGGCTCAAGTCCATCGGCGATCCGCGCGAGGACCGCGAGCGGCTCGAGGCGGTCTCGCCGCTGCAGCACGCCGCCGACTGGCGCCTGCCCGTGCTGCTGATCCACGGGGATGCCGACGACGTGGTGCCGGTCAGCCAGTCGCGGGACATGGAGCGGGCTCTCAGGCGGGCCGGCAAGGACGTGCGGCTCGTCGTGCTGGAGGACGCGGGCCACTCCAACTGGTCGACGCGCAACGACACGACCGCCCTGACGGAGGTGGAATCCTTTCTCGCCCGGCATCTCCCCGTCGCGACCGCGGCGGCGACCACGGCGGCGGCGGAGCCGTCGGATGTCGGGGCTCCGGCGGCCGACTAGGCCGTCAGGTCCGGTCCGCACACGGGGCAGGCCGGGTCCGCCGCGACGCCGACCGCGCGCGCGGTTCCGGCGAGGCCGTCGTAGATCAGCAGCCGGCCGGTCAGCGCCTGGCCCGCGCCGGTGATCAGCTTGATCGCCTCGAGGGCGGCCATGGATCCGACCACGCCGGCCAGCGCCCCGACCACGCCGACCCGGGCGCAGGTCTCGGCGTCGGGCGGGGTCTCCGGCACCAGACAACTGTAACAGGGACGGCCGGCGAACACCCCGACCTGTCCGCTCCAGCGGCCCAGGGCGCCGGAAACGAGCGGACGCCCGGCCGCGACGCAGGCGGCGTTGACCGCGAACCGGGCGCCGAAATCGTCGGTGCCGTCGATGACGACGTCGCAGCCCTCAAGCAGCCATGCGGCGTTGTTCGAGGTCAGCCGTTCCGGCGCGTCCTCGATCTCGACATGGGGGTTGAGGGCACCCAGCCGCCGCCCGCCGGCCTCGACCTTCAGATCGCCGATGTCCGGGTCTGAAAAGGCGATCTGGCGCTGCAGGTTGGACAGGCCGACCACGTCGTCGTCGATCAGCCGCAGGGTCCCTACGCCGGCCGCGGCCAGGTAGAGGGCGGCCGGAGCGCCGACCCCGCCGAGGCCGACCACGGCCACGCGCGCCGCCCTGAGCCGCTGCTGGCCCGGCCCGCCGATCTCGGCCAGCACCAGGTGGCGCGCATAGCGCTCGATCTCGTCGTCGGAAAAGTTCACCCGCCCCAGTTAGGGCGTCCGGGGCCCGCCGTCACGCCGCCTTGCGGATATCCAGCAGAGCCTCGGCCTCGCGCGCGGTGACGCGGGACAGGCAGGCGAGGCCGAGCCGGCCGAGCAGGGCGGCGGGATCGCCGCACAGGCCCATGGGCTCGTCGATGCTGCGGGCCTTGACCGGCGCGTCGACCAGAATGCGAAAACCGGTATGGCGCGGATCGTCGATCAGGCGCCGGACGAGGCGGTCGACATCGGCCCGCGCGCCCTCGACGACCTGCAGGATATGGCCCTGGTGGAACATCACGCAGCTGGTCAGGTGATCGCGGCGGTTGTTGCGCTCGGACACGCCGAGAATCTGGACGATCGACAGTGTGGAGGCGCCCGTCGCGCCGACAGCTTCACTGGCGTAGATGACGCGATGAAGCACGTCGATTCCCTCATATGGCGAGATGTGGGGCAAGGAATGTTAATGTAACGGATTACATTGGTCAGAATATGGCCAAGCGTAGCCGCTGGGCCCGCGTCTGTTTCGCCTTGCCGCGCTGCATTCCGGTCTCCATCTGGGGGCCATGACGCACGACACCACAGTTTCCGCATCGCCCGGCTGGCACGGCACCACCATCCTGGCGGTGCGCAAGGACGGCCGCACCGTCATCGCCGGAGACGGCCAGGTCTCCATGGGGCCGACCATCGTCAAGGGCGGGGCGCGCAAGGTGCGGACCCTGGCCGGCGGCAAGGTGCTGGCCGGTTTCGCCGGGGCGACCGCCGACGCCTTCACCCTGATCGAACGGCTCGAGGCCAAGCTCGAGCAGTACCCCGACCAGCTGGCGCGGGCCTGCGTCGATCTGGCCAAGGATTGGCGCACGGACCGATATCTGCGCCGGCTGGAGGCCATGCTGCTGGTGGCGGACCGCCATTCGATCTTCACGGTCACCGGCGTCGGCGACGTGCTGGAGCCGGAGCACGGCGTGGCGGCGGTCGGGTCCGGCGGCAATTTCGCCCTCGCCGCGGCGCGGGCCCTGCTGGACCATTCCGACATGGGCGCCGAGGAGATCGCCCGGAAGGCCATGGCCATCGCCGCCGATATCTGCGTCTACACCAACGGCAACCTGACGGTGGAGACGCTGGGGTAGGCGTGGGCCCGGGCGGCCTTTCGGCGAATTAACGGGACATCGGTCCGCCGCTGCGCTCCCATC
>NZ_DASWTO010000161.1:0-8261 GCF_036402095.1 Brevundimonas sp.
GGTGATCTCCTCCGAGGAGAAGTCGCGGGCCTTGAGGCCGTCGAGGGCGGCCCTGAGGGTCAGTTTCGTCAGGTCGGTCATGATCTACTCGACCACCTTGGGCACGACGAAGAAGCCGTCGGCGGAGCGCGGCGCGTTGGAGAGGACGTCCGCGACCTTGTTCCCGTCGGTGACGACGTCGTCGCGCAGGCGCAGCGGCTGATGGACGTTGGAGGTCATCGGCTCGACGCCGTCGACGTCGACCTCGTTGAGCTGTTCGATCCAGGCGAGGATGCCGTTCAGCTCCCGGGCGAGCGGCTCGAGCCGGTCTTCCGGGGTCTTGATGCGGGCGAGGTGCGCCACGCGGCGCACGGTCGCGGCGTCGATGGCCATGCGGCCCTCCGATAGCGAGAACGTAAGCCGGCGGGATTAGCCGCCCGGCCCCGGAATCACAAGGATTCGCGTGCCGGAATCAGGCGGCGGGGGTGATCGTGACCGTTTCGGGCGCCGTCGCCTCCGGCCCGCCCGGCGCATAGTCGACGATGTAGCGCTGGTTGGGACCGCGGGTGATGTTTCCGTCCGGGCCGACGACATCCGTGGTGGTGTCGAAGATCAGACCGCGCGCGCCCTCCTCCACCAGCTCCCACGAGGCGAAGTCGCCGAGCATGAACAGGGTCCAGCCCTCGGCCGGCCCGCGGAAGAAGGCGAGATACAGGTGATTGCCGTTGGCCGCCGGATCGCCGCCGGTCAGGTTGAGCAGCTTGGCGTCGTAGCCGTGGTCGTGCAGCGGCTGGACGTTGCTGACCGAGGCGGCGCTCTGCAGGCCGGCGTCGGTGGACGGCGAGATCGAGCGCGCGGGGCCCGACGGGCGGGCGTCAACCCGGGCCTCGGCGGCCGGCGCGCCCTGCTCGGCGGGCGGCACGGCCTCCTTCCGGCTTTCGACGCCGGTGTCGCAGGCGGCGAGCCCGACCAGGGCGGTAAGGAACAGAAGCGGCTTCATTGGACGACCCTCCTCGTCTAACGCGGCGAAGCTTTGCACTTTGACACGGGGTCGCGCCAGTCCTACCGGCAGGCCGTGACCGTCATGACCCTAGAAGAGCTCGCCGCCTCGACCCCGCCCGGGACGCCGTGGCTGGGGCTGGACCTCGGCGAGAAGACCATCGGGGTGGCGGCGTCCGACGCGACGCGGATGATCGCCAGTCCGCTGGTGCTGGTCCGCAAGACGAAATTCACGGACGACGCCAATGCGGTGCTGAGGCTGATGGACGGGCGCAAGGCGTCCGGGCTGGTCATCGGCCTGCCGCTGAACATGGACGGGACCGAGGGGCCGCGGGCGCAGTCGTGCCGGGCGTTCGCACGCAATCTGCAACGGCTGCGGGCGGTGCCCGTGGCGTTTCAGGACGAGCGGCTGTCGACCAGCGCCGTCGAGCGGTTCCTGATCGAAGAGCTGGACCTGAACCGCAAGCGGCGGGCCAATGTGGTCGACCGCACCGCCGCCGCCTGGATCCTGCAGGGCGCGCTGGACCGGCTGCGGGCATGAGCGGACTGCTGGCCGGGATCGTGCCGGTGTTCGTCATGATCGCGCTCGGCTGGGGGCTGAAGGTGCGCGGGCTGCTGGCGGACGACGGCTGGCGCGCGGTCGAGCGGCTGACCTATTTCATCTTCTACCCGGCCTTCCTCGTGCCGGCGGTGTGGGGCGCGGACTTCAGCGCCGGCACGGCCGGGCCGGTGGCCCTGAGCACCATCGGCGTATCGTTCGCGGTGGCGGCGCTGACGCTGGCGGCCAAGCCGGCGATCCGGGTGAGCGATCCCGGCTTCACCAGCGTGTTCCAGGGCGTGATCCGCTGGAACGGCTTCGTCTTCCTGCCGGTGGCGGGGGCGGTGTTCGGCGAGGCGGGGCTGGGCACGGCGGCGGTGGCCTTCGGGGTGCTGGCGCCGGCGCTGAACGTGATCTGCGTGCTGGCGCTGGCGAAATGGGGCGCGGGCCAGGGCGGCGGCTGGCGGTTGGCGCTGCGCTCGCTGGCGCGCAATCCGATCATCTGGGCCTGCGGCGTCGGGGCGATGCTGAACCTGAGCGGGTTCGAGCCGGATGCGATTCTGGAGGGGGTGTTCGGCATGATGGGGCCGGGCGCGATCGCCCTGGGGCTGATCACCGCCGGGGCGGGGCTGAGCTTCCGCTACGCCGCGGCGCGGCCGGTGCTGATCGTCACCGTCTCGGCGATCAAGCTGCTGCTGCTGCCGGTCGCCATGTACTACGTCTGCGGCTGGCTGGGGGGAGACCGGACGGCGCAGGGAATCGCCCTGCTGGCCGGGGCGGCACCCGGTGCGGCGGCGTCCTATGTGCTGGCCAGGCAGATGGGCGGAGACGCGCCGTTGATCGCCGGGGTGGTGGCGTTCACGACGGTGGCGAGCGCCGCCACCATTCCGTTGCTGCTGGCGGCCTTCCGTTTCCTGTGAGTCCACCGTATAGCCGGGCCTCGATGACCCAGCCCGCCGCCGTCACCGACCTGATCCACGAGCGGCTGGCGCCGTTTCCCCGCGACCATTTCCTGTCCGCCGGCGATCTGAACGCCGCGACCGTCCCGCCCCTGCTGGACCTCGCCGACGCCTTCGTCGACTTCAACCGGCAGAGCGCCAAGTCGCTGGACCTGATGCGCGGCCGGACGGTCATGAACCTGTTCTTCGAGAACTCCACGCGGACCAGCGCCTCGTTCGAGATCGCGGCCAAGCGGCTGGGCGCCGACGTGACGGCCCTCTCGCCCCGCACCTCCTCCACGGCCAAGGGCGAGACGCTGATCGATACGGCGGCGACGCTGAACGCCATGAAGCCGGACGTGCTGGTGGTGCGCCACTCCGCCTCGGGCGCCGCGGCCCTGCTGTCGCAGAAGGTCGGCTGCGCGGTGGTCAACGCCGGCGACGGGCGCCACGAGCATCCGACCCAGGCGCTGCTGGACCTGCTGAGCCTGCGCCGGGCCTTCGGCGACGTCGGCGGACTGACGGTCGCGATCTGCGGCGACATCGCGCACAGCCGGGTGGCGCGGTCGAACGTGGCCCTGCTGTCGATGATGGGAGCGCGGGTGCGTCTGATCGGGCCGCCGACGCTGGTGCCGGGCGACGCCGACCGCTGGGGCTGCGAAGTGTTCCACGACATGCGCGAGGGGCTGCAGGGCGTCGATGTGGCGATGATGCTGCGCCTGCAGCTGGAGCGGATGGAGGGGGCGCTGGTGCCCTCGACCCGCGAGTATTTCCGCTTCTGGGGCCTGGACCGCGAAAAGCTGGCCTGGGCGAAGCCGGGGGCGAAGGTGATGCACCCGGGGCCGATGAACCGGGGCGTGGAGATCGATTCCGACGTGGCCGACGACCTGACCGTTTCGCTGATCCAGGATCAGGTCGAGATGGGGGTGGCGGCGCGCATGGCGGTGCTGGCGGCCCTGTCCGCGCGGCGCGAGGGAGCCGGGGCATGAGCGCGCTGGCCATTCTCAACGCGCGGCTGCTGGACGCCGCCTCGGACTACGACGGCCCGGGCGCGGTGCTGGTCGAGGACGGGCGGATCGTCGAGGTCATCCACGGCGCCGGAGCCGCCGCCCCGGCGGGCGTCGAGGTCGTGGACGCGGGCGGCCTGTGCCTGGCGCCCGGCCTGATCGACATCCGGGTCAAGACCGGCGAGCCCGGGGCGGAACCGAAAGAGACGCTGAAGTCGGCGTCGCTGTCGGCGGCGGCGGGCGGCGTGACCACCATCGTCATCCAGCCGGACACCGATCCGGCCATCGACGACCCGGCCATGATCGAGTTCATCCAGCGGCGCGGCGCGGCGCTGGATCTGGTCAACGTACGTGCGGCGGGCGCGGCGACGCGCGGTCGGGACGGTCAGCGCATGGCCGAGATCGGCCTGATGGACGAGGCCGGGGCGCTGTATTTCACCGACGTCGACCGGGTCATCGCCGACACCCGGGTGCTGCAGCGGGTGATGAGCTATGCGGCGGCCTTCAACGCGCTGATTTCGTGCCGGCCGGCCGATCCGTGGCTGAGCGAGGGAGCGGTGGCGACCTCGGGCGAACTGGCCACGCGGCTGGGCCTCGCCTCGGCCCCGGCCATCGCCGAGCGCATCCAGCTGGAACGCGACCTGGCCCTGGTCGAGCAGACCGGCGCGCGCTTCCTGGTCGACCAGATTTCGACCGAGGGGGCGCTGGAGACGCTGGCCCGGGCGCGCGCCAGGGGGCTGGAGGTCGCCGCCTCGGTGTCGATCAACCACCTGTGCTTCAACGAGATCGACATCGGCGACTACCGGACCTTCTACCGGATGGATCCGCCGCTGAGGCCCGAGAGCGACCGGCAGGCGCTGATCGAGGCGGTGCGCGACGGTCTGATCGACGCCATCACCAGCGCCCACGCCCCGGCCCCGGCCGAGGACAAGCGCCGGCCGTTCGCCGAGGCCACGCCGGGAGCGGTGGGTCTGGAGACCCTGCTGCCGGCGGCGCTGTCCCTGCATCACGAGGACGGTCTCGATCTGCTCGACGTCCTGCGTCCGCTGACTCATGGGCCGGCGACCTTGCTGGGCCTGGAGGCCGGGGTGCTGGCGCAGGGCGCGCCCGCCGACCTGATGCTGTTCGATCCCGGCGCGCCGGTCGTCATCGACGCCGACGCGCTGAGGTCCAAGTCGAAGAACTCGCCCTTCGACGGACGGCGCCTGCAAGGGAAGGTCTTGCTCACGGTCGTCGGCGGACGCATCGTCCACGACGCACGCTAGAGGGGAGCGAATCGGTTGCAGGATCTGGTCGGCCCGGCCCTGGGGACGCTCGCGCTCGCGGCGACGGGCGGATACCTGCTGGGCTCCATTCCGTTTGGCGTCATCCTGACCCGCGCCGCGGGCGCCGGGGACGTGCGCCAGATCGGATCGGGCAATATCGGGGCGACCAATGTGCTGCGCACCGGGCGCAAGGATCTGGCCATCGCCACCCTGCTGCTGGACGCCGGCAAGGGCGCAGCGGCCCTGCTGCTGGCGCGCTACCTGTTCCCCGGCGTGCCGGCGATCGCGGCGATCGCGGGCGGTGCGGCCTTCCTCGGCCACCTGTTCCCCGTCTGGCTGGGGTTCAAGGGCGGCAAGGGGGTGGCGACCTTCTTCGGCCTGCTGCTGGCGGCGGCCTGGCCGCTGGGCCTGCTGGCCGGAGCGACCTGGCTGATCGTCGCCGCCGTATTCCGTATTTCCTCGCTGGCGGCGCTGGTCTCGTCCGCCGCCGCTCCGCTCTACGCCCTGCTCCCGCTGGCGGCGGTGGGCCTGCCGGCGCCGGCGCCGATCTTCGTGCTGGCAGTCTTCACGGCGGGCCTGATCTGGGTGCGGCACCACCAGAACATCGCCCGTCTGCTGAAGGGGTCCGAACCCCGTATCGGCGCCGGGAAGGCGTGACCGCCCGGGCGCCGCTGCCGGAGACGGAGCGGTTCGCCCGATTGCGACTGGCCCGGACCGACCGCGTCGGCCCCGTCACCTTCAAACAGTTGCTGGACCGGTTCGGCACGGCGGAGCGGGCCATCGAAGCCCTGCCCGACCTTCTGCGGCGCGGGAGCGGCCATGGGCAGGACCTGCCGCCCATCGCAGAGATCGAGGCCGAGGTCGAGGCGGGCGCACGGATCGGGGCGCAGCTGATCGTGCTGGGCGACGAGGACTATCCGCAGATGCTGGCGGCCGTCGACCCGCCGCCGCCGGTGCTTTGGGCGCTGGGCGACGCGGGCCTGACGGGGCGGCCGTGCATCGCCGTGGTCGGGGCCCGGATCGCCTCGGCCGGCGGTCAGCGGATCGCGCGGGGTTTGTCGCAGCAGCTCGGAGAGGCCGGTCACGTCGTGGTCTCGGGGCTGGCGCGGGGCATCGACAGCGCGGCGCACCTCGGGGCCCTGCCGACCGGCACCGTGGCCGTGCTGGGCGGCGGGGTGGACGACGTCTATCCCCCGGACAACGCCGACCTCTACCGCCAGATCGCCGAGCAGGGCTGCGTCGTTTCGGAGAGTCCGATCGGCGCGCGCGCCCAGGCCAGGGATTTCCCGCGCCGCAACCGCATCATCTCGGGCCTGTCGCGCGGCGTCATCGTGGTCGAGGCGGAAATCCGCTCGGGCTCGCTGATCACCGCCCGGCTGGCCGGCGAACAGGGCCGCGACGTGTTCGCGGTGCCGGGCTCGCCGCTGGACCCGAGGTCGCGCGGTCCGAACGAACTGCTGCGGCAGGGCGCGATCCTGTGCGAGGGCGTGGACGATGTGGAGCGCGCCTTCTCGACCCTGCGCACCCTGCGCGAGCCGCCGCCGGACAATCCGTTCGACGGCGCGCCTGACGATGTCGACGCCGCCTTCCTCGACCGGGTCGCGGCCCTGCTCTCTCCGACCCCGACGCCGCGCGACGAGCTGGCCCGGGCGCTGTCGGCCCCGATCGGACGGGTGGCCGCGGCCTTGCTGGAACTGAGCCTCGCCGGCCGCGCCACCCTGTTGCCGGGAGGACTGGTTTCCCTCTGACGCGGGATCCGAATTTCACCGCCGATTGACAGCGACGCCCGCGCCAACCACGTTCCGCCCCCTTTCGAGCCCCTTCAAGGCCCCCTCCCCGCATGAACCTCGTCGTCGTCGAGAGCCCCGCAAAGGCCAAGACCATCAACAAATATCTCGGCCCGGACTTCCACGTCCTGGCGTCCTACGGTCACGTCCGCGACCTGCCGTCGAAGGACGGGTCCGTTCTGCCCGACGACGACTTCGCCATGTCGTGGGAGATCGATCCCAAGGCCTCGAAGCGGATGTCCGAGATCGCCGAGGCGGCGAAGAAGGCCGACCGGGTCATCCTCGCCACCGACCCCGACCGCGAGGGCGAGGCGATCAGCTGGCACGTGCTGGACATCCTGACGAAGAAGAAGGCGCTGAAGGATACGCCGGTCGAACGGGTCACCTTCAACGCCATCACCAAGCCCGCGGTGCTGGAGGCCATGGCCGCGCCGCGCCAGCTGGATATGGAGCTGGTCGAGGCCTATCTGGCCCGGCGCGCGCTGGACTATCTGGTCGGCTTCACCCTGTCGCCGGTGCTATGGCGCAAGCTGCCCGGCGCGCGCTCGGCCGGCCGCGTCCAGTCGGTGGCCCTGCGCATCGTCGTCGACCGTGAGCTGGAGATCGAGGCCTTCCGGCCGCAGGAATACTGGTCGGTCGAGGCCGATCTGACCGCCGACAGCCCGCCCTTCACCACCCGGCTGGTCAAGCACGACGGCAAGCGCGTGCAGCGGCTGGACATCGTCTCGGAAGCGATGGCGACGGCGGCCCGCGAGGCGATCAACGCCGGGCGGTTCACCATCCGCTCGATCGAGAAGAAGCCGGTCAGGCGCGCGCCCAGCCCGCCGTTCATGACCTCGACCCTGCAGCAGGAAGCCTCGCGCAAGCTGGGCTTCACGGCGCAGCGGACGATGCAGGCGGCGCAGAAGCTGTACGAGGGCGTCGACGACCAGGGCGGTCTGATCACCTATATGCGGACCGACGGCCTGTCGGTCAGCCCGGAAGGCATCGCCCAGGCGCGTCAGGTGATCGGCGACCGCTTCGGCCCGGCCTACGTCCCCGAACAGCCCCGGTTCTACAAGACCAAGGCCAAGAACGCCCAGGAGGCGCACGAGGCGATCCGCCCGACCAATATGGCGAGGGCGCCGGAGACGCTGCGCCTCGAGGGCGACCTGCAGCGGCTGTACGAACTGATCTGGAAGCGGACCATCGCCAGCCAGATGGAATCGGCGCGGCTGGACCGCACCACGGTCGAGATCGAGGAGCCGACGGGGCAGACGGCCCTGCGCGCCACCGGCCAGGTGGTCGCCTTCGACGGCTTCATGGCGGTGTATGAGGAGGGCCGCGACGACCGGCCGAAGTCGGGCGAGGACGACGAGGACGACACCACCCGCCTGCCGGCCCTGAAGGAAGGCGCGGGCGTCAAGGTCGAGGCCGTCCGCACCGAACAGCATTTCACCGAACCGCCGCCGCGCTTTTCGGAAGCCACCCTGGTCAAGAAGCTGGAAGAACTGGGCATCGGCCGCCCGTCGACCTACGCCTCGATCCTGACCACGCTGCGCGACCGCGGCTATGTGCGGATGGACAAGAACCGGTTCATCCCGGAGGACACGGGCCGGCTGGTCACCGCCTTCCTGGAACAGTTCTTCGCAAAGTGGGTGCAGTACGACTTCACCGCCGATCTGGAGACCCAGCTCGACGAGGTGTCGGCGGGCGATCTCGACTGGAAGAAGCTGCTGCGCGACTTCTGGGGTCAGCTGAAGCCGGCC
>NZ_DASWTO010000162.1:0-2813 GCF_036402095.1 Brevundimonas sp.
GCCAGCCGGTACGCGTGCTCGCAGATCAGGTGCGGCATCCGCTTGTCGTAGGCTTCGCTCACGGCCTGCGAGAAGGCGTCCAGGGTCAGGGCCAGATCGCGCTCGGCCGGCTCGCCGATCGCCACCGGCCCCGCCGCCGCGCCCTGGTCCGCCGCCCGGCGCAGCAGGGATTTGATCCGCACCGCCTGGTACAGCAGATACGGCCCGGTCTTGCCCTCGAAGCTCATGAACCGGTCGAGGTCGAAGATGTAGCTGGTGGTCCGGCTGTTCGACAGGTCGGCGAATTTCAGCGCCGCCACCGCCACCTTGCGGGCGATGTCCTCGAACTCGGCCCCGGGCAGGTCCGCCCCCAGCTTCGCCTCGCGCAGTCGCTCCCGCGCCTTGTCGGTGGCCATGCCGATCAGGTCGTGCAGCTTCAGCACCCCGCCCGCGCGGGTCTTGAACGGCTTGCCGTCCGGCCCGTTCATGGTGCCGAAGCCGAGATGCTCCAGCGACCCTTCCGCCGCATAGCCGGCCAGATAGGCCGCCCGGAACACCTGTTCGAAATGCTCCGCCTGCCGCTCGTCGACCACGTAAAGGATCAGGTCCGGATCGATGGCCTTCCGCCGGTCCAGAATGGTCGCCAGATCGGTCGTGCCGTACATGGCCGAGCCCTCCGACGAGATGACCAGCAGCGGCGGCGGGCTCGGCGCCTCGATGACGCTGCTGTCGGCCAGCTTGCGCTTGCGCGTCTCGCCCGGCTTCGCCACGTGCACCACCCGCGCCCCGTCGTCCTCGACCAGCAGGCCGGTCTTCTCGAGGTGCGCGATCATCTCGGGCATCAGCGGATCGGCGTCGCTCTCGCCGTTCCACAGGTCGAAGGTCACGCCCAGCGCCCCGAACTCGCGCTGCAGGCCGCTCATCGACACGTCGTGCATGTGCCGCCACAGGGCGCGGTAGCCGGGGCGGCCCGCCTGCAGCTCCGCCGTCGCCTTGCGGGCGCGGTCGCGGAAGTCCGGGTCTTCCTTGGCCCGGGCGGCGGCGGCCGGATACAGCCGCTCCAGATCGTCCAGCGTCACCGGCGATTCGCCCGGGAAGGGCCCGTCGCCCCCGGCCAGGAAGCCGTCGGCCCCGCCCTCGTCGGCCACGGCGACGATCAGCAGCCCCATCTGGAAGCCCCAGTCGCCGAAATGGGCGTCGCCCCACACCTGATCGCCCCGGAACCGGAACAGCCGCTTCAGGCTCTCGCCGATGATCGAGGAGCGCAGATGCCCCACATGCATCGGCTTGGCCACATTGGGGCCGGCGTAGTCGATCACCACCTTGCGGGGCGCGGCGACGGGCGCGGCGCCGGCGTGGGCGCGATCGGCCGCCACCTCGGCCGCGCGGGCCGCCAGCGCGCCGTCGGCGAGCTTCAGATTGATGAAGCCCGGTCCGGCCACCTCGACCGAGGCCAGCCGGGCGTCGCCCTCCAGCCGCCCGGCCACGCGGGCCGCCAGCTCGCGCGGATTGGCCTTCAGCGCCTTGGCCGCGGCCAGGGCGCCGTTCGACTGGAAGTCGGCCAGGTCCGGCCGGTCGGACGGGGTGACGCGGGCGAGGGCGGGGTCCACGCCTTCGGCGGCGAAGGCGGCTCCGACCGCTTCGCCCAGAACAGTCCTGAGGTCGGTCATTACTGGGCGGCGGGCGGCGTTGCGGCCGTGCCCGCGTTGACGCGGAAGCGGCTGCCGGTCCGGTTGAACTCGGCCATCTGCGGGGTCACGTCGAAGCCGACGAGGATCTCGAAATTGTCGCCGCTCGTCGTGGTGTCGGCGCGCGGAATGACGACGACCTGTTCCTCAGTCACCGTGGCCGTCTGGGCTCCGTCGAAATTGACCGGGAGATCGAAATATTCCTTGGCCAGCACGGCCTTGTTCCGCTCGGTGACGGCGATCCAGTAGCGATAGGTGCGGCCCTCGCCCTCGGCCTGCGGCCCGCGGCCCAGGTTGAACAGGACCCGGGTATGCACGGTGATCGGATCGTCGCCCTGATAGGCGCAGTCGGAGCTCAGCCCCTCGATCTCTCCGGTGTAGCCGACGTTCGCCGACGACACCCGGTCGCCCGTCAGTTCGACGTAGCGGGCGGCGTCGTAGAGAATCTTCACATAGGGGCAGGGGCCCGCGGCGGCGTTGCGGCGCAGCGGCGCGATGCGCGGGGCCCGGGCGCGCTGGTTCTGCTGCGAGCCGTCGGCGTTCTCGCCGGTGCTGGAGCCGGGCCGGTTCGTCTGGCCGGGACGCACCTGGGCGTCGGCCGCCATGGGAACCGTCAGCGAGGCGAGCGCCATCGCGGCGAGGGCCGGAGCCAGGGAAATCTTGAAGACGCGACGCATCGAAAGCTCTTCCACGAACGAGGAGGCGCGCGACAGCCCGACGCCGGGCGCAACGCTCGTTGCTGATAGCGGCTAAAGCGAGGCGCGGCAAACGCGCGCTGGGGCCCGGCGGGCGGGAATGCATGGTGGCGGCGCGGGGAGCGAACGACTAGGTTCCGGTCATGACCCTGCACGCGCCGATCCCGGTCCCCGAAAAGCGTCCGCTGACCGTGCGGCTGGCCACCCCGCGCGGCTTCTGCGCCGGGGTCGACCGGGCCATCCAGATCGTCGAACGGGCGCTGGAGAAGTATGGCGCTCCGGTCTACGTCCGGCACGAGATCGTCCATAACCGGCACGTGGTCGAGCGGCTCCGGGCCAGGGGCGCGGTGGTCGTCAAGGAGCTGGACGACTGCCCCGACGACCGGCCGGTGGGGTTCTCGGCCCACGGGGTCCCCAGGTCGGTGCCCGCCACGGCGCGCGCGCGAGAGAT
>NZ_DASWTO010000163.1:0-3310 GCF_036402095.1 Brevundimonas sp.
GGCCGCCAGCTGGTCCTCGTCGGCCCAGCCCGGCAGGATCGTCGGGCTCTCCCCGGCCGGCGCCACGGGGCCGGGAGCGGGCCGGGGCGGCTCCGGCGCGGTCGGCGGGGTCGTCGGCGCGGACGGGCCGGCCGGCCGCGGCGGGGTGGCGCAGGCGGCCAGCGCCAGGACGAGGGCCAGGGCGGCGGCTCTCACGGCCCTCCGGGGTCGCATCCCGCGGCCCCCCGGCCTCATGCCGAGGCGGGTTCGGTGCGGGCCAGCAGCCAGTTCGGATCGCTGGCGCCGAGGGTGCGTTCGAAGGTCCAGACCTCGGCGACGCGGCGCTCCTCGACCTGTTCCTCGGCCGCCGGATCGGCCGACTTCACCCGGTTGCGCAGCTCGGCCAGGAAGCGGACCTTGGCCGTGGCGCGATTCTCTTCCGCCGTGGCCAGCTCCAGATCGGCCCGGGCCGGGTGCAGGAATTCCGCCTCCTCGGTCTCGCCGCGGGCTTCGCGCGCCGCGATGCCGGCCTCGAACGACTCCATCACGCGCGCGGTCAGCAGCGGCTTCAGCGTCTCGCGGTCGCCGGCGGCGTAGGCCCGCACGATGGTCTCATGGGCCTGGCGGGCGCCCTCGAGGAAGCGCACCGGGTCGAAATTCGGATCGCGCGCCTTCAGCCCCGCGATCGAGGCCAGGGTCGCCGCGTCCAGCACGTTCGGCCGCGTTCCACCGGCATCCGCGGGCGCGGCGGGAACCGGCGGCTGGGCCCGGACATCGTCCTCGGGCTGGCGGCCCACCTTCTTGCCCAGCACATTGTAGAGCTGGAACAGGACGATGGCCGCGACGACGGCGAAGATGACGATCTGGACCTGGACCGGCACGGGCATTCCCTGATTGGCGCCCGATGAACGCCGGGCGCGGCGAAACGACGATTAGGGACTGATATAGGGGCGCGCAAGGCGAACGGCGCCCCCCGGACCCTGCGGCCGATCGGCCCGGCCCCGGAACGGGCGCCCGCCCTCCTTCGGCGAGCGTCGTTGCCGCAACGGGCCGTGCGTGCTAGTCGCCGCGCCTTCCGGGCCGGACCGCCGCGCCCCTCACGCCATTCCAGACAAGACCGACCCGCCATGACCGACGCCGTCCCGCCCGCCGACGCCAACACGCCCGCGCCCGCCCAGAACGGCGGCGAGGCCCCGGCCGGCCCGGGCTTCCGCATCCTGGCCCAGTTCGTCCGCGATCTGTCGTTCGAGAACCCCAAGGCTCCGGACTCCCTGCGCGTCGAGGGCAAGCCGGCCATCGATCTCGGCGTCGAGATGAACGCCCAGGGCCGCAAGGACGGCCTGTTCGAGGTCGAGCTGCGTCTGACCGTCAAGGCCACCACCGACGCCCTGACCGTGTTCAATGTCGAACTGGTCTACGGCGGCCTGTTCGCCCTGTCCGGCGTGGCCGAACAGGACATCGAGCCGATGCTGCTGATCGAGTGCCCGCGCTACCTGTTCCCGTTCGCCCGCGAGATCATCGCCCGCGCCACCGCCGACGGCGGCTTCTATCCGCCCTTCATGCTCGATCCGATCGACTTCGCCGGCATCTATCTGTCGCGCCAGCAGCAGATCGCCCGCGGCCCCGTCGAGCCCGCCCGCGCCTGACCCGACAGGGGCCGGTTCAGGCCGCCTCGACGTCCAGTCCGTAGGCCGCCCACAGCGACTGGTCCTTCAGGGTCTCGCGCAGGAAGGCCCGGTGCGCCGCCTGCTCGGCCTCCGTCGAGCGCGGCGCCAGCGGCCGCGGACGCGGCCCGTAGCCGCCCGCCGACCCCGCCGCCACCTGGGCCGCGGCGGTCCGCGCGCTCGACAGGTCCAGCCGCCGCTCCTTGCCGCCCTTCAGCTCCAGATAGACTTCGGCCAGCAGCCGGGCGTCGATCAGCGCCCCGTGCAGGGTGCGCTCAACCAGGCTGATCTTGAACCGCTTGCACAGGGCGTCCAGCGAATTGGCCATGCCCGGAAACCGGCTCTGGGCCAGCTTCAGGGTGTCGATCCAGCGCGTCTCCTCCAGCAGCGGATGACTGCACAGGCCGCACTCGTGGTCGATGAAGGAGCGGTCGAAGGCGGCGTTGTGGGCGATCACCGGCGCGTCGCCGATGAAGGCCATCAGCTCATGCACCACCTCACGGAATTTCGGCGCGTCCCGGACCTTCTCGTCGGTGATGCCGTGCACCCGGATGGCGTCCGGCGGGATCAGCCGCTCGGGATGCACCAGGGTGTGGAAGGTCCGGCCGGTCGGCAGCAGGTCCTCGATCTCGATGCAGCCGACCTCGATCAGCCGGTCGCCCGTCTTCGGATCGAAGCCGGTGGTTTCGGTGTCGAGAACGATTTCGCGGGCCATGCCCCTTATTGAATCGGTTTGCCGCCCGGCGGAAGCCCGCGCCGCGGAGATGTCCAGCCCGGGGCCAGAACCGTCCCCACGATTTCGCGCACCTGCACCCGCGCCGCTTCCAGCCCGCGGCCGGTGTCGACGACGAAGTCCGCCCGCCGCCGTTTCTCGGCGTCCGGCGTCTGCCGCGCGAGAATGGCCTCGAACCGCTTCCGGGTCATGCCGGGCCGGGCCAGCACCCGCGCCGCCTGCACCTCCGGATCCGCCGTGACCACGACCACCGCGTCCACCGCCGCGTCGCCGCCAGTCTCGAACAGCAGGGGGATATCCAGCACCGCAAGCCGCACGCCGCGCCGCGCCGCCGCCTCCAGATCCTCCAGCCGCCCCTTCAGCACAAGCGGATGAACGATCGCCTCCAGCCGCCGGAACGCCGCTTCGTCCTGACCCAGCGCCGCCGCCAGCCGGGTTCGGTCGACGGCGCCGTCGATCACCACGCCCGGAAAGGCCGCGCCGACCGGCTCAACCGCCGCGCCGTCCCGGGCGTAGAGCCGGTGCACGGCTTCGTCGGCGTTCCACACCAGCGCGCCCTCGGCGGCGAACATCGCCGTGGTGGTCGTCTTGCCCATGCCGATAGAGCCCGTCAGGCCGAGCACGATCATGGCGTCTCTCCCAGGGCCGCCAGGGCGAGCGCCCGGACATCCACGCCGGGCGGCTCCATGTCGAACAGGGCCCGGAACGAGGGCCGGGCCTGACCGATCAGCATGGCCAGGCCGTCCACCGTCGTCAGGCCCCGCGACTTGCCGGCGGCGAGGAAGGGCGTCAGCAGCGGGCGGTAGGTCATGTCCATGAGGACGGCGTCGCGGCGCAGCGCGTCGACCTCGATCTCCGGCTCCACGCTCAGGGCGTTGACGATCAGGGCCGCCTCCGGGAGAGCGCCGGGCCCGACCACGCCGACTCCGAGATC
>NZ_DASWTO010000164.1:0-16216 GCF_036402095.1 Brevundimonas sp.
GACTTCCTGATGCAGGAATTCATGAGGGAGGCGAACACCCTCTGCTCGAAATCGGCTACCACCGCGCTCACCGGAATCGGCCTCGAGCTGAAAGCCGTCATCGAGCAGCTGCGGGAACAGGTCCAGAATGTCGAATGAACGTACGCCCCGCCGCGGCGTCCTCCTGATCGTCGCCAGCCCGTCGGGCGCCGGCAAGACCAGCCTGTGCCGCCGGCTGATGGCCGACCATGGCGGCCTCGAGCTGTCCGTCTCCATGACCACCCGCGGCATCCGCCCGGGCGAGGTGGCCGACCGCGACTACCATTTCGTCGACGACGCCGAGTTCCAGCGCATGGTCGACGCCGACGCCTTCCTCGAATGGGCTGACGTCCACGGCAGCCGTTATGGCAGCCCCCGCGCGCCGATCGACCGCGCCCTGGCCGAGGGCCGCGACGTGCTGTTCGACATCGACTGGCAGGGCGCGCGCGACATCGCCCGCAAATGCCCCGAGGACGCCGTCCGGGTCTTCATCCTGCCGCCCAGCCTTGAGGAACTGCGCCGCCGCCTGGTCACCCGCTCCCAGGACGCCGAGGCCGTCATCGACCGCCGCATCGCCAACGCCAAGGGCGAGATCGAGCACTGCGGCGAGTTCGACTACGTCTTCGTCAACGACGACTTCGACCGCTCCTACGCCGAGCTGGCCCACATCTACCACGCCGAACGCAGCAAGCGCTTCCGCAACATCTGGATCGAGAAATACAAGACCGCCCTGCTGAACGAGGCGGTCTGAGCCGCGTCCAGCGGCGAAACGGCGACGCTGCCGGTCGACCTTGCGCAACCAGTGCGGGTTGACCGGTCTGGCGGCCTCATCCGCGCCATGCCGTTCCACGCGACCGGAGCCCGACGCGGCGACGCGGGTGCGCATGTACAACCATGGATGGTGTCTGCTCGATGCTTTAAGGCAAAGCTCTCGGGTTTTATTGAACTTTTTTTGCGGCGACGCTGAACCGATTTGCCGGAGAACGTGGTTAGGGCCCTCGGCGCACTGATGCCGGAGCACGGATGGCGGTCGCCATCCCAGAGGGAGATTTTCAACCATGACGACGACTCGAGTGACCTTCAGGACGGCTGAAGTCGGAAATGGCGACAACAACGACACGGACGGCGGCGGCGCCGTACGGCTGCAGAACATGGACGAGACCGGAGCCCTGACCGGCAGCGAAATCCGGGTCGGCGACGAAGGGCTGCATCTGGTCGCGGCCGACGGCTCGTTCTTCGATGTTCGCGACCTGGCGACCGGGGCCGAGCGCGGGGCCCTCTTCTCCACGGTCCACCTCGGGACCAGCGGCATCGACAACCTTCTGGGCGGCGACCTGAACGACTATCTGAACGGCGGACTCGGAGACGATCTGCTGCAAGGCGGTCTGGGTGACGACTTCATCATCGGCGGCGCCGGCGATGATGTTCTGACCGGCGCCGCCGGGGCGGATACCTTCATCGGCGGCGCGGGCAGCGACCGCATCGACGGCGGCGTCGGCGTCGACACCGTCACCTTCGAAGACGCGACGGCCGGTGTCACCGTCCGCCTGAACGGGGGCGCCACGACCGACGGCCTCGGCGGCACGGACACCCTGTTCGGCATCGAGAATGCGGTCGGCACCGCCTTCAACGACACCATGGTCGGCAACGGCGCGGACAATGTCCTGAATGGTGGGGCGGGCGCGGACTATCTGCTCGGTCTCAACGGTGACGACGTGCTGATCGGCGGTTCGGGCTCGGCCAACACCCTCCAGGGCGGCGGTGGAAACGACCGCTACGTCGTAAGCGCCAATGACACGATCATCGAAGCGGCCGGCGAAGGCGTCGACACCGTCGAGACGACCATGGTCTGGCAGCGTCTCACCGCGAACGTCGAGAACCTGACCTTCACCGGAACGGGCGCGTTCACCGGCATCGGCAACGCTGGGGACAATACGATCACCGGCGGCGAAGGCCGCGACACCTTGATCGGCCTCGGCGGCGCTGACACTCTGGTCGGCGGTTCGGGCGAGGCCAACGAACTCTATGGCGGTCTCGGCGACGACGTCTATGTCATCTCGGCCAATGACACGATCGTCGAACAGGCCGGCGAGGGCCTCGATGCGGTGCTGACCACGAACAGCAGCTACACCCTCGGCGCCAATATCGAGAATCTCGACTTCACCGGCGAAGGTGCCTTCAGCGGCACGGGCAACGCCTCCGCCAACGTCATCCAGGGCGGCGCCAGCGACGACACCCTGAGCGGGCTCGCCGGCAACGACACCCTTGTCGGCGACGCCGGCGACGACCTCGCGGTCTACCGGGGCAATCGTGCCGACTACACCATCGAGCTCACCCTCGACGGCTACCGCGTCACCGACAACACGGCCGACCGCGACGGCGTCGATCTGTTGATGGACGTCGAGCGGATCACCTTCGCGGACGGCCAGACCCTGGTGCTCGCCGACCTGTTCCCGCCCGCCGGCGATGCCGCCTCCGCCAGCCTGTTCGACGCCCAGGTCGTGCCCGACCTGGAAGACGACTTCATGCTGGATGGCAAGGCCGACCTCGCCTTCGCCGGATGGACGGATGACCGCACCATGCTGACCGCGCCCGACGAATTCGCCCGGCATGACACAGGTCATGACGCCTGGGCCTAGCGTCGGCGCGGCGAGAGGGGCGGAGAGGCCGAGGTCCCTGCTCTCTCGCGGGACGAGGGAGGGGCGGGTTGACACCGCCCCAACCCTCCCCATCTCCAACGCACTGTTTCAACAACGAAAGGAGGTGGTCGAATGTCTCATTGTCACACGCCGCGCGCGGCCCGTCGGATGAGCCCGGCCTCCCCACTGGCGGGGGCGTTCGCCTGACGAAGCCGTTCGCCGGCTGACAATGGAAGGGCCGCTCCTCCGGGGGCGGCCCTTTTCGCTGGGTGGCCGCCGAATGCTCGCGTGGGGTGCAACCAACTGGCCGTTCGCCGTTTGTCGTCGGAGAGAGGGCGGAGAAAACAATGTTCGGCAGACCGAAGTCCCATTCGCTCGAGCGGCTGGTCTACTGCAGCCGCGCCTGCGTCGACACCACCTCGCTGCAGGCGCTCTCCGAACTGCTGGGCGTATCCCAGCGCAACAACGCCCGCGACGGCCTGACCGGGGCGCTGGCGATCAACGACGGATGGTTCCTGCAGGTGATCGAGGGGCCGGCGACGGCGCTCGACGGGCTGCTCCGCCGCCTCGACGCCGACCCCCGCCACGCCGAGCTCACCGTCCTCTCGCGCCGCACCGTCAACGGCCGGCTGTTCCGCGACTGGTCGATGATCGCGGCCCGCGTCACCCCCGACGTCGGTCCCCAGCTGAAGGGGCTGATCGACGACTGCCGGGTTTCACCGGAGGCCGCGGTGGACGCCCTGCTGCGTATCGTGATCGAGCGGAAGGCCGGGATTGAGGCGAGGGCGCGCTAGACGGACCTCACCGCGTCGTCTCCGGACCCGCGTCGATGGGGGCTACCCGCCGAACCGGGCCCTTGGCCGCCGCGTCCGTGTGATCCGAGCCGCGTCCGCCCACGCGGCCGGCCCGGCCGCCGGCTCTCCCGCCAGCCATCGCTCCCAGACGCCGAGCAGCAGGGTCAGGTCGCTCACGTAAAAGAGGCCAATTTTCGCGGAGGCCATGGCGTAATGGGAATACCCCGGCTCAATCAGGCGGATGGCATCGCTAAGGACGATCAGCCCGAGCGCCGCGGCGCACCCCATTGGCCACCATCGGTTCGACCGGAGGCACAGCCAGCCGAAAATCAGGAACCCGAGGGCGTCCAGCACCATGAAGCCGGGATAATACCCGCTGACCTCCCAGGCATCGGCACGGCTGGCGAGCAGGTTGCTGAGCAGAAATACGCCGACTCCGAACCGCTCCGCGCGGCCGCCTGCGAACCAGGCGATGGCGTAGACGAGATAGCCGAACACCAATCCGCCGGACTGCCAGAGCGTCACGGGTTGCGTCTCCCTGCCGGCTGATCCGGCCCGTAAGGTTCCCTCTGCCTCCGGGCCGCCGTCAGCCGCTGCGCCGTCGCCCACGCCGCCGGCCCTCGGGGCTGTTCGCCCGCCAGCCAACGCTCCCAGACGCCGAACAGCAGGGAGAGGTCGGTCACATACCCCAGGCCGACATGGGCGGACACCATGGCGTAGTGCGAGAACGTCGGGTCCGTCAGCCTGATGGCCTGGGCGAGGACGATCAGCCCGTAGCTCGAGGCCGCGACCATGGGCCACCATCGATCTGACCGGAAGGCAAGCCAGACGAAGATCAGGAGGCTGCCCCCGTCCAGCGCCAACCAGAGCGGGAAGACGCCTCCGACCCTCCAGGCATTGGCCGGGCCGGCCAGAAGGCCGCCGAGCACCAATACGCCCGCAGCGAACCGTTCCGGTCGTCCACCCCTGAACCATGCGACGGCGCAGACCAGATAGCCGAACGCCAACCCCCCGGATTGCCAGAGCGTCACGGGATGCAGGTCTCGAGCAATCGACGCCTGGCTCTTCGGCTGCGCCTCGCCGCCGTCGCCCTGACCGCCGCCGCCCACGCAGCGGACGCCGACGGCGCTTCGCCCGCCAGCCTGCGCTCGATAACACTGAGCAGCAGGGTCAGGTCGATCAGATAGCCGAGACCGACAAGGGCAGAGGCCATCGCATACTGGGTCACCGTCGGGACCAGCAGCTGCGCGGCATAGACGAAGATCATCTGCCCCAGCGCCGCGACGACGACGAGCGGCCACCAACGGTCGAACCGCAGGCACAGCCAGCCGAACATCAGCAGACGGACGACGTCCAGCGCCATGGCGAACCAATAGAATTCGCCCACATCCCACCGGACCGTCAGGCCCGAGACCAGGCACGTGACCAACAACACGCCCGCGGCCAGCCGTTCCGGGCGTCCGCCCCAGATCCAGGCGACGGCGTAGGCCGCCATGCCCAGCAACATGCCGCCGACCTGCCAGGGCGTGGGCTCCGTCATTTGCTGCAGGCCTCCACCGGTCTTCTCAGCGGCCCTGGCCCACGGCCGTCGCCAGCCTCAGGAACCCAGCCAGATCCACGACCTCGGCCCGATCGTCGGGCGCGATCCCCGCCGCCTCGCACAGGGCGGCGCCGCCCAGCGTCTTCAGGCTCGAGCGCAGCATCTTGCGCCTCTGCCCGAAGGCCGCGGCCGTGACCCGTTCCAGCCGCTTCAAGGTCTCCGGGTCGGGCCGGTCGGCGCGCGGGACCAGATGGACCACGGCGCTGGCCACCTTGGGCGGCGGAGTGAAGGCGGCGGCGGGCAGATGCATGACCAGCCGCGCCTCGCACACGGCCTGGGCGATGACCGCCAGCCGGCCGTAGGCGTCGTCTCCCGGCCCGGCGACGATGCGCTCGGCGACCTCCTTCTGGAACATCAGGGTCAGGGCGTGCGGCGTCCACGGCCCCGTCAGCCACTTGATCAGCAGGGCGGTGCCGACGTTGTAGGGCAGGTTCGAGACCACGTGCGCCGGGCCCTCGACCAGCGCCGCCTCGCGCACCTTCAGCGCATCGCCCTCGACAACGACCAGCCGTCCGGAACGGTCGTCCAGTTCGGCCAGCAGCGGCAGGAACCGCGGGTCCTTCTCGACCAGCACCACCTTGCCGGCGTCGCTTTCCAGCAGCGCCCGGGTCAGCCCGCCGGGGCCCGGCCCGACCTCGATCACGGCGCGCCCCTCGAACGGCCCCGCCAGCCGCACGATCTTGCGCGTCACGTTCAGGTCCAGCAGGAAATGCTGGCCGAAGCTCTTCTTCGCCAGCAGCCCATGGGCGTCGAGCGTTTCGCGGAGGGAGGGAAGGTCGGTCACGAGCCTGCTTAGCGCGCGCGGCGCGCCGCCGCCATGTCCGCCGCCAGCCTCAGGGCCGCGATCAGGCTGTCCGCCCGGGCCAGACCCTTGCCGGCGATGTCGAAGCCCGTGCCGTGGTCGGGAGAGGTGCGCACCACCGGCAGGCCAAGGGTCGCATTGACGCCGCCCCAGAAGTCCAGCGTCTTGACCGGGATCAGCGCCTGGTCGTGGTACAGGCACAGCACGGCGTCGTAGCCGGCGCGGGCCTCGTCATGGAACAGGGTGTCGGCGGGCAGCGGGTCGGTGATGGCGATCCCTTCGCCGCGCAGCGTCGCCGCCGCCGGGCCCAGCACCTCGATCTCCTCCAGTCCCAGGGCCCCGCCCTCGCCGGCGTGGGGGTTCAGCGCCGCCAGCGCCAGCCGCGGCCGGGCGATGCCGAAGTCGCGCCGCATCGACTCATGCACCACGCGGGCCGTGCGGGTCACCCGTTCGGCGGTAACAAGTTCCGGGACCTCGGCCAGCGGCGAATGGATGGTGACCAGGCAGGCGCGCAGGTCCTTCGCCGTCAGCATCATCACCGGGCCGCGCGTGCCGCTGAACGGCGCGTCGGCGGTCAATTCGGCGATGAACTCGGTGTGTCCGGGAAAGCGGAAGCCCGCGGCGTACAGCGGCGCCTTGGCGATCGGGGCGGTGACGAGCCCCGCCGCCTCGCCGGCCAGGACGAGGTTGACCGCCTGCTCGATCCAGTCGGCCACGGTTCCGGCGTTGGCGGCGTCCGGCCGGCCCGGCGCGACCGGCGCGGGCAGGGGGGTGTCGAGCACCGGCACGGCGCGGCCGAAGGCGCCGGCGGCCTCCCCGGCGGATGCGAGGGTCTGCACGGGAACGCCCTGCGCGCGCATCAGGGCCGCGTCGCCGATGACGACGAAGGGCTGCGCCTCCTTTTTCAGCGCGGCCCAGGCGCGGGCGATGATCTCGGGTCCGACGCCCGCCGGCTCGCCCATGGTCAGGGCCAGCGGCGGGCCGGCCGTCACTGTTTGAACTCGATCAGGGCGTCGTCGCGCAGATCCCGCATGTAGCGGCGCGCCAGGGTGGCCAGGTTCTGACGGAACAGCTGGTTCTCGACCTGGCGAACGTCCGGCGCCTCGGCCCCGCCCGCGCGGCGGCCGCAAACGCCGATCAGGTGCAGGCCCAGCGGGGTGCGCACCGGCGTGCTGACCGTGCCGACCGCCGCCGACCGGGCCACTTGCTGGAACTGCGGGGCCAGGTTCTGCACGTCAGCCTCGCCGAGGTCGGCCCCGAGCAGGCCCTGCTCCGACGTGGCGCGCTGCAGCATCGTATCGCAGGTCAGCTGCGGCCGGATGGCCTCCAGCCGCTGCGCCGCCGCCGCGACCTCGGCCTCGCTCGCCGTTTCAGGCAGCTCGATCATGACCTGCTTCAGCTGCACCAGGCTGGTCGCCGCCCCGTCCCGCTTGTCCCGCATATAGATGATGTAGACGCCCCCCTCGACCGGGATCGGGCGGGAAAGCTGGCCCACGCCGAGCTGATCCATCGCGATCTGCAGGGTCGGATTGACGGTGCCCGCGACCACCCATCCGGCGTCGCCGCCGCGCGTCGCCGAGGGCGCGGACGAGAACTGCTGGGCCACCGCCTGGAAGGGCGCGCCCTGAACCATCTGCTGGACCAGCTGGTTGGCGCCGTCCATCGCGGCCTGCATGCCGCCGACCCGGGCGGCGTCGATGTAGATCTCGCCGATCAGGTACTGCTTCTTGGAGGCGGCCTCGGCGATCTGGCGCATGGCGGCGTCGACGGCGCCCTTGCTGACCCGGGCGCGGCTCTGGAAGCGGCCGCCGACCAGCTGCTGCCAGCCGATCTGGGTGCGCAGCTGTTCCCGGATGGTCTGCGGGCGGATGCCGCCGGCCTGCAGGTAGGACAGATAGGCCTGGGGCGTCGCGCCGGCTTCCTGGGCCATGGCGGCGATCTCGCGGTCCACTTCCTCGTCGCTGATCCGGAGCTCTTCGTAGTTGGCCAGTTCCTGGACCTGGAGGCGCTCGTCGATCAGGGCGTTGAGGGCTTCCTGCTGGATGGCGGGAATGTTCTCGGGCGTCGGCTGGACCTGCGTCATGGCGATCAGGAGCAGCATGCGCTGGCGCAGATCGAAGCCGGTGATCACGCTGTCGTTGACCGTCGCAAGGACGCCGTCGGCCATCTGGAACTGCGGTGCGGCGGCGGGGGCAGCGGGGGGAGCCTGCTCCGCGGCCGGGTTCAGCGTGCCCGCCGCCGCCGGCTGCTGCGGCGAGGTCTGGGCCACGGCCGTCCCGGCCAGGAGGGCGGCGATCGCCACGCCCGTCAAGTAACGCTGAAAACGCATGTCAGTCCTGGTTCCTCAAGCGGCGCCGGTGGGTTCGAACCGGTTCTGGCGACCTGCGCGCAACCGAAATCGCACGCCGGCCGGCGCCCGTCGCCCCGTCAATATCCTGTACCGCCGAAAGTGGCGAGGGTTAGGCGCACATAAGGGCCTTCCGACGGCCCGGACGGCCTCACGCTTGTGTTATCCCGCCGCCAGCCCAGCTCGAAACGGAAGCAGTCGTCATCGAACAGGAGACCGATTTCGGACTGGACCAGATAGCCCGGATCGGGCTGCCCCGGCCGCGGCGTCCGCTCCAGGTCGGCGATGCCGGAGAAGGCCACGCCCCAGTTGCCGTACACGAACTGCTGCCCCGCCAGCTGCAGGAACTCGTAGTTGCGGTTGTTCGGCCCGGCCAGCGGGTTGGAGCGGTCGAGGATGTAGCTGACCGTAGCCAGGTTGCGGCGCCCCCAGCGGCCGTCGAGCGCGATTTCCGCGCGCCGGACATTGCCGCCGGAGTCGATGGTGGCGTGACCCCAGCCGCGGATGCGGTCGGACGGCGAGAAATCGCCCTGCACCACCCAGTCGGAGGTGTCTGACGCCAGGCCCGAAGGATCGTAGAGCTGGGTGGAGGCGTCCGGCACAGGGACGAGGAAGGCGGGTTCCTCGTCGGCGCGCAGGCTGCGACCGATGAACAGGCTGGCCTGCCGGCCCTCTTCCCATCGCAATGTGGTCCGGACCCCGGTGGTGAACCGCAGACCGCCTTCGTAGAGGTCGTAGCCGGGGAAGCGGTCAGTGCGGAACAGCGAACTCTCGTCAAGCTCGACGGTCTGGCTGTCCTCGATCGGAATCCGGGGATCGAGGTCCGGATCGGTCGAGATCGACAGCTGAGCCATCGGTTCGAGGATCATGTCGGCCGCGCCGAACCGCCGGATCAGGGGGTAGCTGACGTCCACGCCCGCGGTCGCCCGGCTCCGGCCGATCGTCTCATCTTCAAGCCCCATGGCCGGCGGCAGGTCGGCGACGGAGTAGAGATCGGCGCGCAGATCGACGAACGGCTCCCAGCGGACGCCGATCGGCGAGATCATCGTCCGGCGCCAGTCGACCTGGGCCGAGACGCGGCGGCTGTCCACGCCCGGGAAGCCGGCCGTCGGGGCCGGCGGCGTGACTTCGGGGCGCAGCACCGGGCTGCCGACGTAGTTGTCGCGATAGAGCGAGACCGCTGAACCGCGAAGCCGCAGCCGGCCGCCGAGAACCGGCCCGTCAGGCTCCCATCGCGCCTCGACCAGCGGCGCGACGACCGGCAGGCTGCCGTCGTCCTCGAATTCGTTCAGCGCCGGCGTAACCGGGTCGAAGCGCGCGACGCGCAGGCTCTGCAGCGCGAAGGCCGCGACCGAAACATAGGAGCGGTCGGTCTGATGTTCGGCGTAGATCTGGCTGATCAGCCGGCGCTGATCGCCGTAATAGAGGCCCTTGTCCTGGTAGGGGTCGCGGACGTCGTACCGGTCGAACAGTGTCTTGTCCGACGTCCGTTCAGCCGTGAATCCCCAGCGCCACGGCCCCTGCGGATCAAAGCGACCGTGGCCGAGGAAGTAGCTGCGGCTGGTGCGGTCGCCGAATTTGACGTTGCTCTCGGCGTCGCCGTCCCCGTCCAGATCGAAGTCGCCGAAATTGCGCTCGTAGGTATAGCCGCCGCGCAGGACGACGACGCCATCCTCGAACCGCCGCCGCCACTGCAGGTTCAGCAGCGGCGCGACGCGGCTGTTGATCTGCGGACTGATCAGCCAGTCCTCCGACGGCGAGACGACCTGCAGATACGGAACCTCGAGGCTGAAGCCGCGGCCTTCGTCGTAACTGGGAATGGGAACCAGGAAGCCCGAGGCCCTTTCGACGGTGGGATCCGGATGGGCGAACCAGGGCAGGTAGAAGACCGGCACGCCGCCGACCCTGAACACCGCGTTCCGATAGAGCACCGCACGCAGGCTCTCGTCCTGCACCACCTTCTCGGCCTGGATGGCGATGCTGGGTTCCTTCGGATTCCCTTCAGCGTCGCAGATCGGGCAGGGGGTGAAGAGGGCGTAGTTTAGCTCGTTGACGTTCTCGCTGCGCCGCACAGCGGTCGCCGCCATCAGGCTGGCGCCGTTGCGGAAGCGGGTGGCGAAATCCACCGCGACGCCGGCCTTCAGATCAGAGTCGAGCTCCAGGTGGCTGGCGAAGACGATATTGCCTTCCGGATCGACGAACTCGACACGGTCGTCGGCCGTCGCCACGCCGGCGTTCAGGTCGTAGGTCAACCGGCCGGCGCGCAGCGTGGTGTTGCGGAACCGGGCCAAGACCCTCTCGGTCCCGCCGGTGGCGGAGATCACATCGCCGTCGCGCGCGGCGGTGTCGGCCTCCAGATAGACCGCCCCGGGCGGCAGGCCGTCGGGACCGCGAGCCTCCGCAGCGGCCACGGGTGTCTGCTGGGCCTGCGCAGCGCCCGCGCACGACGCCAGGGCCACGGCGGCGGCGCCGGCGAGAAGCCGGAGGCGCAGGGCTCCTGTTTCGACGCGGCGGTCACGCGGCATTCAGGCTCACTCGGTGGCGGAGGGACGGCGGGGGCTTCGCTTAGCCGTCTTCGGTATAGAACAGCAAGGTGAAGGCGGCGAGCGCCGTCAGCAAGGGCGGAAGCCATGCGGCCAGCCACGGCGGTATCACTTCGGCCGAGCCGAAGGCCGAGGCCGCCTGGTTGACGAAGAAGAAGCCGAAGCCCAGCACCACCGCCGCAAGGCTCATCCGCGCCAGATCGCCGAGCCGCATCAGCCGCAGCGAGAACGCCGCCGCCAGGATGGACATGGCCGCGAACATCAGGGGAGTCGCCAGCAACTGCTGCAGCCGAAGGCGATAGGCCGTGCTCGAGAAGCCGGCGGCCTCGACGCGGGCGATCTGCGCCGGCAAGGACCAGAACGGCGTCGATTGCGGCCGCGCGAACCGCTCGAACGCCTCCTCATCCGCGAGGCTGGAGAGCAGATCGAGCGTCTCGTATCGCACCGCCCGCTGGCCGATCTGGGCTCCGACCGCGTCGACCAGCCGCCAACGCCCGGCGCTCAGCGAGGCCGAGGCCGCGTCGATCCGCTCGCGGAAGGTGCGGTGGCCGTCGCCGTCGGTGGCGTAGATGAAGAAGGTGACGCCGAGCAGGCGGGCGTTGGTGCGGTCCTGCCGCTCGGCGCGGATGACCATCTGCCGGGTATCGTCGCCTTCGCGTATCCACACGGCCTGGGCGGCGTCGGTCGAGCCCGACAGGCGGGTCCGCTCGCGCTGGAACAGGCCATCGGCCGAGGCCGCCAGCGGGCCGAGCGCCGTGACCGTGACCACGCCGAACAGAAAGGCCGCGCCCGCGGCCGGCAGGACGAACCGCCAGGCCGACAGGCCGGCCGCACGCATGGCGACCAGCTCGCTTCGGCGGTTCAACCCGACGAAGGCGGCGAGGGTGCCGAACAGGAACACGAACGGCAAAAGCTGGATGATGACCTGCGGCGATTTCAGCAGCATCAGGCCGAGAATGCGCACGCCAGACAGGTCGACGTCAGAGCCGATCCCGCGGGAAATCTCGACGAAGTCGATCAGCATGATGAGGGCGGCGATGACGCCCAGCGCAATGGCCAGCGAGCGCGCCTGCTGGACCAGCACATAGCGTTCGATCCGGCCCAGCCGCAGCCATGACGGCGTCCTGTCGGCGGCGCTCATGCGAACCTCGCCTTCAGGCGGTCGAGGGCCGGCCACGAACGGCGCCGCCGCGGCTTCAACGCCCGGAACAGCAGGCGCAGGGCGATGGCCGTTCCGGCCATGGGCAGCAGGTACTGGAACACGTTGAGCCAGCCGTTCCACGCACTCGCCGCCACAACGCCGTAGCCGACGATGCGGATGATCAGGAAGGCGCCGGCGACGCGGGCGATGCGCAGACTGTAGCCGGTGCGGCTGAACTGCCCGCCGAGAATGGCCGACAGGGCCATGGCCATGGCCAGCAGGGCGTAGAGGGGCGCCGACAGTCGCGAGTGCGCCTCGGCCCGCAGCTCGCCGGCGGAGCCGACCCGGTCCAGATCCTGCGGCGAGGGGTTCAGAAGCTGGGTCAGATACAGGTCCGACGGCTTGTAGCGAATGGTGTCGGTCACCTCGGAATACTGGCCGAGGGGCACGTCCTGGCGCCCGAAGGACAGGTGCTCGAGCACGCCCCGGCTGGAGTAGCGCTGCCACGAGCCGTCGATCAGCGTCAGGATGGGTTCGCCGTCGATGCGCGAGAAGCGGGCCTCGGCGGCGTCCCAGGTCGTGACCCGGTCGTCCTCGGCCTGGTAGATGAAGATGTTCTTGAGCAGGCCGTTCTGCTCGATCTGCTGCACATAGACCGTCAGGCCTTCGGGGCCCTGGACGAAGCGGCCCTCCTCGACCAGCAGGGCGGCGAGATCGGTGCGGACCGCGAACGCCTCAGCCCGGGCCTGCCGCTGCGCCCACGGCTGCAGCACCGTCGTGACGATCAGGGTCAGGACCGCGGCGATGCCGGCGATGCGCACGGCGGGCCGAATCGCCGACCAGCGCGTAACGCCGGAGGCGAACACCGCCGTCAGTTCCTGTTCGCGCTGCAGGCGGGTCAGGGCGACCAGGGCGCCGACGAACAGGCCGATGGGCACGATCACCGCCAGAAGTTGAGGAACGGCGAGCAGCGTCAGCTTGACCATGACCCAGACGCTCTGCCCGCGCTCGACGATAACCTCGAGTTGATCGAGGCTCTGGCTCAGGATGCCGATTCCGGCCAGCGCGGCGCACGCTCCGACGACGGGTCGGGCGATCTGCCGGAAAAGATAGCCTTGAATCAGCGTCATAAACGGAGGAAATCGCCCGTTGCAGGCGGCGGCTGGAACGCCTCTAATACACATCACCGCGCATCGGCGACAGGCGCCGCGCGACCCTTGTAAGCACGTCCGGGACGCCAGTTCCGGCTGGAGTAGCCCATGAAGATCGAGTTCGTCGCGTCCGCAAGTGAAGCCGAAGTGCTGGCCGTCCTGGTCCATGACGGCCGGACCTTCCACGGAGCGGGCGCCCAGCTCGACGCGGCGGCCTCCGGGGCCCTGACCCGGGCGATGAACGCCAGCCGGTTCACCGGCGCATCGAACAGCACCCTGGTCGTCGCCGCCCCTGCCGGCGTCGACGCGGGGACGGTCGTCCTGACCGGCGCGGGCGAGGCGGGCAAGTTCGACGATCTGGCGCTGGAGACGGCCGCCGGGGCCGCCTACCACGCGGTCAAACTCTCGGGCGCGACCGCTCTGACCATCGACGCCCATGCCCTGTCAGCCGACCAGGCCGCCCGGGCCGCCTTCGCCGCCCGCCTGGCCGCCTATCGCTTCCTCAAATACCGCACCACGCTGAAGCCGGAGAAGACGCCGTCGATCGAGACCATCAAGGTCGTCGCCGCCGACGTGAAGGCCGCCCAGGCGGCCTATGACCGGCTCGCCCCCGTGGCCGAGGCCGTCGAATTCTCGCGCGATCTGGTCAGCGAGCCGGCCAATATCCTCTATCCGGAAGAGTTCGCCCGGCGGGTCAAGGCGCTGGAGAAGCTCGGCCTCGAGGTCGAGATCCTCGGTGAGAAGGAGCTCGAAAAGCTCGGCTTCCGCACCCTGCTGGCCGTCGGCCAGGGCAGCGTGCGCGAGAGCCAGGTGGCCATCATGAAGTGGAATGGCGGCGGCAAGGGCGACCGGCCCATCGCCTTCGTCGGCAAGGGCGTCTGTTTCGACACCGGCGGCATCTCGATCAAGCCGGCCGACGGCATGGAAGAGATGAAATGGGACATGGGCGGCGCCGCGGCCGTGGCCGGCCTGATGCACGCGCTGGCGGGCCGCAAGGCGAAGGTCAACGCCGTCGGCGTCCTCGGCCTGGTCGAGAACATGCCCGACGGCGCGGCCCAGCGTCCGGGCGATGTGGTCATGTCGCTGTCGGGACAGTCGGTCGAGGTGCTCAACACCGACGCCGAAGGCCGCCTCGTGCTGGCCGACTGCCTCTGGTACACCCAGGAGCGGTTCAAGCCGAAATTCATGCTCGACCTGGCGACCCTGACCGGCGCCATGATCGTTGCGCTCGGCCTCGAATACGCCGGGGTGTTCTCGAATTCGGACGAACTGGCGAACAACTTCCTGGCCGCCGCGCCCAAGGTCGGCGAAAACGCCTGGCGGATGCCGATCCCGGCCGCCTATGAGCGTCACATCGACAGCCCCATCGCCGACGTCAAGAACACCGGCAACGGCCGCGCCGGCGGCTCGATCACCGCCGCCCTGTTCCTGCAGCGCTTCACCAACGGCGTGCCGTGGGCCCATATCGACATCGCCCCCACGGCCTGGATCAAGGACAGCAAGAACCCGACCGTGCCGGACGGCGCCGTGGGCTGGGGCGTCCGCACCCTCGACCGGATGGTGGCGGATTCTTACGAAGCCTGACGGGCTGAAAGGGCAGGGCGGGGTGTCTGACGCCGGTCCCGAAATCTGGTTCTACCATCTGGAGCGCTCGACGCTCGACCAGGTGCTGCCCGGCCTGCTGGAGAAGACGCGCGAGCGGGGCTGGCGGGCGCTGGTCCGCGCCGCGGACGAGCGCCGCCTGGACGATATCGACGAGCGGCTGTGGACCTACCGGGACGACAGCTTCCTGGCCCACGGCCGCGCCTCGGAGCCCGGGGCGGCGCGCCAGCCGATCCTGCTCACCGGTGCGTCCGAGAACCCGAACGGCGCTCAGGCGCTGTTCATCGTGGACGACGCAGAGCTTGGCGATACGAAAGGGTTCGATCGATGCTTCATCATCTTCGACGGCAGGGACGAGGCGGCGCTGGCCGCGGCCCGGGTGCGCTGGAAGACGCTGAAGGACGCCGGAGCCAGTCTCGCCTACTGGAAACAGTCACCCGAAGGGCGATGGGAAAAGGCGGCCTGATCGCGCCATCCCTGATGGCCCTGGCGGCGCTGTCGGCCTGTTCGACCCCGGCGTCGGATGCACCCGCAGTCCGCGCCGTCGAGGAGGCCCAGATGAGCCAGCCGGTCGGCGCCCGGCCTGTCAATCCGACGACGGACCTGTGCCGCGCCGGCGAGCTGCAGTGGCTGGTCGGGAAACCGAAGACCGACATCCCCGTTCCGGTCGACGTGGTCAATCGCAGGGTGACCTGCACCACATGCCCGGTCACCGAGGACTATTCCCCCCACCGCCTGAACATCTTCTTCAACGATCAGACCGGAATCGTCGAACAGGTCCGCTGCGGCTGATGTCCCACAGGAGACGCGCCATGAAGTTCCACCTGCCCGCCCTCGTAGTTCTCGGCCTGCTGACGGTCGCCTGCGCGCCGGTGGAGAGCGCCGGCGCCGCCGCGTCGCCCGAAGACGGCCCGTCGCAGTGCAAGGCCGAGCAGTATCAGCGCTACGTCGGCCGCAACCGCTCCGAACTGCCCGCGCAGCCCGCCGGCGAGACGTGGCGCGTGACCTGCACGACCTGTCCGGTGACCATGGACTACAATCCGGGCCGGCTGAACATCTTCTACGAACAGTCGACGGGCGTCATTCGCGAGGTCAGATGCGGATGAGGCTTCTGATCCCCATGGCCGGCGCGCTGGCGCAGGCGCTGGCGTCGTGCGCGCCGGTGGCCGGGACGGCCGCCGCGCCCGAGCCCTCGCGCTGCGACGCGGAAGCGGCGCGCTCTCTGATCGGGACGCACGTCGGGGCGGTCAGCTTCCCGGCCGGGGCCAACGTCCGGATCGTCTGCACCACCTGCCCGACCACCAAGGATTTCCGGCCGGATCGGCTCAACGTCCGTTTCGACCAAGCCACCGGCATCATCAGGAGGGTCGATTGCGGCTGATCATCCTTTCCCTCGCGTCGGTCGCGGCCGTGACCGCGCTGGCGGCCTGCAACGAACAGGCGCCACCGTCCGCTCCGGCCGATGAGCCGCCGGCCCCCGCGCCTGCGCCCGTGCCGGCCGGACCCGTCCCGACTCCGCCCGCCGCGCCCGGCGATCCCGCGTCGCCGGCACCGGCCGACGACTGCGGCGCCGCGGAAC
>NZ_DASWTO010000165.1:0-7001 GCF_036402095.1 Brevundimonas sp.
GACGCCGCCTATCAGGCCTTCATGATCACGAACGACATCGCCGACTTCGCCACCGCCAAGGCGTCGCTGGCGGCGAACTACCAGGCCCAGTCCGCCGAGGCCCTGTCGCTGCGCGCCCAGCTGAACCAGGCGACGCAGCGCCTCAACACCCTCGAGGCGCAGCTGGCGCAGCAGCCGGCCGAGGTGGTGCTGCAGCAGGATCTCAATGTCTCGGCCCAGAACCAGATCCTCGAACTGCGCACCCAACGCGAGGCCCTGCTGTCGCGCTACACGCCGGACGCCCAGCCCGTGAAGGACATCGACCAGCAGATCGCCGACCTGCAGGCCTATGTCGCCACCGGCACGACGGTCGGCGCCAAGGAGGTTCGCACCGGGCCGAGCACCGTCTTCACCGCCATCGAGACGGCCCGCATCACCGCCGCCGCCGATCGCGACGGTCTGGCCGCGCGCCTGGCCGTGGCCGAGCGCCAACTGGCCACGCTGCGTTCGCGGCTGGCCGAATTGACGCGGCTGGAATCGACCAACGCCAATCTGGCCGGCAATCGCGAGGTGCTGACGGCCAGCATCCGTGAGTTTCAGCAGCGCGAGGCCCAGGCGCGCGCGGACAACGCCCTCGTCGCCGCCGGAGCCGACAACGTCACCGTCATTGAGCGCGCCGAGGCGCCGACGCGGGGCTCCAGCCTGAAAGCCCCGCTGCTCGCCGTGGTCTTCCTGTTCGCTGGCTTTACCGCCCTGTGCGTCGGCCTCCTTCGGGTGTTCACCCGCCGCGGCTACGTCACGCCCGCCTCGACCGGCCGGACCCTCGAGATGCCGGTGCTGGCCGTGGCCCCGATGAAGGCCCGCTGATGCGCGCCTCCGCGCCCGTCATGGTAGCGTAGGGGCCTGTAGCCGGGCGCGTAGCGATTCGATGGTCGATCTGACATCCGAAATGGCCGCTCTCTGGGCGGCGCTGGGCCCGGCGCCGGGTCACCGCGGACGCGTGATCCAGATCGCCGCGGCCAATTCGGGCGAGGGGGTCTCGACCGTGGCGCGGGAGTACGCCCGGCTCGCCGCCGTCCGCGCCCGTCGCCCGGTCTGGCTGATCGATGCGGACCTGGCGCAGCAGGGACAGATGGAGGCCGTGGCGGCCGAGCCGGATCGCTTCGGCGCGCTTGGCAAACCTGCGATGGCCACGCCCGACGGCTCGATCTTCTTCGCCGTCACACCGCGGATCACCGACCGCGCGGGCAAGCCGGTGCATCCGGCCCGGCTGATGACGGCGCGGCCCTGTCTCGGCGGGCGGCTGTGGGTGACCCGGTTCGCGACCGAGCACCTGCGCTCCGGCCAGCGGGCCGAGGGTCTGGCGGATCCCCGCTACTGGGACGCGCTGCGCCGGCACGCCGACACCGTGGTCATCGACAGTCCCGCCGCCGACCGCAACGACATGGCCATCACCCTGGCGCCCTTCGTCGACGCCACCGTGCTGGTGGTGGCCGCGGAGAGCACGGCGGCGGGCGATCCCCTGATCCTGCGCGACGAGATTGAGGCGGCCGGCGGCAAGATCGCCGGCGTCGTGGTCAACCGTTCGACCTACAAACCGCCGGCGTTCTTGAAGCGGCTGACGGGTTGACGGTCGGGGCATCAACCTTGACGGGTGGACGGCTCCACGGCACCATCGAGACTGGAACCTTGCCGGGAGAGCCGCCATGCGCCTTATGATCGTTTGCCTCTGCCTTGCCGTCATGTCACCGCTCGCCGCCTGCGGCACCGTCGACGAGGCCTCCGCCACGACCGCCGCGCAGCCGCAAGCCTCGGACGCCGCGATGCGAGCCTCCCGGGCGCAGGCTGCGGCGCAGTCAAACGCCGCGGTCGATCGCGCGTTGCGCGGCGGCTGACTCAGATCGCGGTGGCGCGCTCCAGGCGCGCCAATTCGCGCGCGCCGTAGAAATGCGGCTCGAAACCCTTCATCCAGAACAGCTTGCCGACGCCCCGCGCCGTGCGGTCGTAGAGGTCCGCCCGCTTCGGACTGCGGATCAGGGTGAGGGCGGCGGCGCCGAAGCCCCAGACCACCGCCTGGCCGGCCCCGATGATCATCCAGCGTGCCACGGCCGGCCAGTCGCGGCTGGCCGCCGCCGTTTGACTGGGGCCCTGGCCATAGGCGAAGGCGCGGGCGAGAGCGTATCGCAGCGTCGCCCGGTGGGCGGGGGCGAACTCCTCCACCACAGCCTCCGCGGCCCAACCAAAGCGGCCTCCGCGGGCCCGCAGAGCCGCGAACAGGGCGTCGTCTTCCCCGCCGGCCTGGTCCGAGGCGGCGTCGAAGGGGGCAGGGCCGGGGAGGGCGGTGGCCCGCACCATCAGCGAATTGCCGCAGCCGTAAGGGCTGTCGATCAGGCCGGTGCGGTCCGGCCCCTCGCGCCCGAAGAACCGCTCCAGATACGGCTTCAACCAGGAGGCGGCCTCGGGGGCGCGGCCGGTGATGGGGCCGAACACCGCGTCCGCGCCGGTGGTCTCCCGGGCCTCGATCAACGCGGCCAGCCAGCGGGGCGAGGCGGCTTCGTCGTCGTCGAGAAAGGCGATCAGCGGCGCACGGGTGGCGGCGAGCCCGGCGTTACGGGCCGTCGCCACCCCGGGCCGCGGCGCGTGAACATAGAGCAGCGGCCATGGCGCCAGCCGCCGCAAGGCCTCGATTCCGGCCATGGCCGATCCCGAGGGATCGTTGTCGACGACCACGATCTCCGCAATCCGGTCGCCGACGCCCGTCTGGCTGAACAGCGAACGCAAGGCCCGCTCCAGGCTTTCCGGCCGCCGCAGGGTCGGAATAATGATCGCAACGTCGGCCATCACACCGCCTCCGCATAGAGAGCCGCGCGGTACAGGCGCAGCGAGAAGGCCCGCGCCGAGACCGGCAGCCAGCCGGCCTCGGCCGCCCCGCGCATTCGCCGCCGTAGCCACGACAATCCCGGCAGGCGCTTCAGCAGCCTGGCCGCCCTGTAGCTCGGATAGGCGGCGACGATCTCCGGGTGACGGCTGGCCATGCGGGCGAAATTGGGCGCCGACTGCTCGTACTTGCCAGCCAGCGAGGCCACGGTGTCCAGGCCCATGTGGGTGGCGGCGTTGTCGAGGTGAACGACGCGGAAGCGGCGCGACACCCGCATGGCCCACTCCACATCCTCCCAGCCCCAGCCGGTGAAGCCGGCGTCGAACGCCTCGGCCTCGAACACGTCGCGCCGAACCAGCAGATTGGAGGTGTAGACGTATTTCTCGGGCTGCTTCGCCCGCTTGGTATAGGGCACGCACTCCGACTTCGCCGCCATGGCGCGGTGCACGGCGAAACGGGCGTCGGTCGGAGCCTGCAGCAGCGAGAAGCCGCCGAAGGCCACGGCCGGGTCCTCGCGCGCCACCAACTCGGCCCAGTCGCGTAGAAAGCGCCGATGATCCGGCCGCATGTCGCTGTCGAGGAACAGCAGGCTGCCGCCGCGCGCCGCCGCCGCCAGCCGGTTGCGGCCGATGGAACGGCCTTCGTTGGCGGGCAGGGTGATCAGCCGGGCGGGCAGGGCCATGGCCCGGATCTGCGCCGTCAGCCGCGCCGTCAGCGCGGGGTCCCGCGTGCCGTCATCCAGCACGATCACCTCGACCGCGCCGCCGACGGACGCGGCCTCCTCGTCGAGCAGGGCCAGGAGGTCCGACGGGTCGTCGCGCAGGAACGGGGTCAGCACCGACAGAGCGGGTCTGGCGCGCTTCCAGGCGGCGTTGTCGGTGATCTTCGCGCGGGCGGTCATGCCGTCGCCTTCCGTCGCCGCGCCAGCAGCCGCGCGGCCACATCCCGGACGCCGGCCGCGTTCAGCGTCAGGGCTGCGGCGGCGTAGACCGCTCCGCCGGCCGTGGCGTCCAGCGCCAGTTCGGCGAGGCCGCCGATGGCCGGAAGTCGCGCCACCACCAAGGCCATCACCGCAGTCGCGACGGTGCAGCGGATCAAATTCTCCCACGGGATCGGCAAGGTCATGACCCGCCGCCCAATCATCTGCGTCGCCAGCAGGCCGAGGCCGAAGCTCGCGGCCGTCGCCCAGGCCGCGCCCATCAGGCCGAACCGCGGCACCAGGATCAGGTTGAGCAGCACGTTCATCGCCGCCGGAACCGCCATGGCGACGAGCAGCAGTTTCGTCTTCTTGCCCAGGGTGAAGGCCTGGCCGAAATAGTAGGCGGTGAGGCCGTAAAGCAGGGCCGAAAGAGCGATCCAGGGCGTCACGCTGGCGGCTGCGATGCGCAGGTCCTCGCCGATCAGCACCTCGGACAGGGGGCGCGCGACCAGCGCCACGCCCGCCGCCGCCGGCAGGCCGATCAGCAGGAAGGTCGACAGCTGCTCGCGGGCGGCCGTCTTCAACCGCTCCGGGCCGCCGCGCTCCAGCGCCATGACCAGCGCCGGCTGCCCGGCCGAGCCCAGCCACAGGAACAGCACGTCCAGGGTCCGGTTGGCGATCGAATAGCCGGCGTGATAGGCGCCCACGGCCGCCTCGTCCATGAAGGCCGCCAGCAGGAAGCGGTCGGTCGACGACAGCACGACGGTCAGCGCCAGCGAGGCCGCGATCGGATAGCCGTACACGGCATAGCCCCGCACCCGGGCCGGTTCGAAGGCCCCGCCGCGCGCCTGCCTCAGTTCGCCCGGCAGGACGAAGGGCAGGGCCGCCAGGGGGGCCAGTCCGACACCCAGCAGCGGCGCGGCGGCGCCCCATCCGGCGACGGCGAAGGCGATGCCGACCGCCAGGCCGCCGATGGTCACGGCGATGTCGAGCCCCGCGGCCTTGCCAACTTCACCGGCGGCGCGATAGCGCTCCTGGCCCAGCTTGACGAGGCTGCGGGCCGGCACGCCCGCCAGACCCGCGACCAGCGCAATCCGGAACAGCGGGTCGCCCGGCCAGATCCACGCCGTCAAAACCGTCATCGCCAGGAAGGCCAGGCTGAGCCCGAAGGCCGTCCGGTAAAGGCTGGCGAAATGTCCCCGTGTCGCGGCGCCCGGTCCCTGCGCCGCCCAGAACCGGGCCATCGCCGCCTCCAGCCAGCTGAACACGGCCACGTGGGCCAGGGTCATGACCGAGAAGGCGAGGGCGTAGCGCCCGAAATCCTCGGGGCTGAGCAGGCGCGTGAACAGCACGATCGACGCGAAGCCGACCACGCCCTGGACGATGTTGGCGGGCAGGTAGCCCCAGACGCCGCGCCAGAACATCAGCGAACCGCCGAACGATCGCCGAGCAGAACCGGCACGGTGATCGCCATGATCCACAGGTCGAGCCACAGAGACTGGCGCTCGACGTATTCGATGTCGAGGCGCACGCGGGCTCGCACGTCCTGCGCCGTATGCAGAGGGCCGCGCGATCCGTTGACGGCGGCCCAGCCGGTCATGCCGGGCTTGATGCGGTGGCGATGGGCGTACTCGGCGACGAGGCGGGCGCTCTCGACGTGGCCGGTCTTCATGCCGATGGCGTGCGGCCGGGGCCCGACCAGCGACATCTCGCCGGTGATGACATTGAGCAGCTGCGGCAGCTCGTCGAGGCTGGTCTTGCGGATGAAACGGCCGACGCGGGTGATGCGGTCGTCGTCGTGGGTCACCTGGCGGCTGGCCGTGGCGTCGGCGGCCTCCTGCTTCATCGAGCGAAACTTCCACACCACGATTTCCTCGTGATTGAAGCCGTGGCGGCGCTGCCGGAAGAAGATCGGGCCGGGGCTATCCAGCCGGATCGCCACGGCGATCAGGGCCATCAGCGGCGCCAGCAGCAGCAGGGCGACCAGCCCGATCACCATATCCTGAAGCCGCTTGTTGAAGGCGCGACGGTCGTGGTCGACGGGGCCCTGAACGTCGGCCAGCGGCGCCGCGGCCAGACGATTCAGCGCCGAGCGTGTCTCGGCCTCGCCGGCCGGCTCGACCAGCAGGGTGACCTCGTTGGGCAGGATGCGCAGCCGGGCCGTCAGCTCGCGGACCCTCGCCTCGGCCTTCGGATCGATGGCGAGGACCACCCGGTCGACATAGGGCGTCATCTTGTGGCTCAGCAGGTCGTCCGCCGTACCCAGCACCGGCACGCCCTCGATGGACCGCGGCGCACGCGCCAGGCGGTCGTCGAAGATGCCGAGCACGTTCAGGTCGCGCCGCTTCAGGGCCTCGCGGATCAGGCTCTCCGCCCGCCGCGTAGCTCCCACCAGCACGATGTTCGGTGTCAGGGCTCCGGACGCCCGCCAGCGTCCGACCATGTCGCTCCAGCCCATGTGCAGGGCGTACAGGCTGATCAGCACAAGCGCGCTCCAGACCAGCCACGCGGTCCATTGCGCCGTCGCCCCCTGAAGCGCCCAGCCCGATATCATGGCGACGAGCGCGCCCGCCGCGACGATCCCCGCCACCGAGGCCAGATGCAGCGACGTCGTCTGTCCGCGCGCGAACCGGTAGCGGCCGAGCGAGCGCATCAGGGTCAGCACGGTCAGCGCGCCGAGGCCGAACGGGACCAGCAGGGAGACGTCCGCGTGCAGCAGCGGCCCGGGTGTCGAGGCCCAGGCGCAGAGCAGGGTCACGGCCGTCACCGCCAGGACGTCGAAGGCCCGGAAATAGTGCGCCGCCAGCCGCGATGCGTGCCGCTGCCGGGCGTTGAGCCAGACTTCAGGCCGGAACGGGCCGCGGCGGGCGGCGCCGTCGGCCGGCGCGGTCCGGTCGGCCGTGATCGCCCCGGCGAGGGCCTGCAGGGCGGGCATGTCGAGGCCGCCGGCCACGGCCGGGTCGGCGTCGAACGAAAGGCGGCTCGCGGCGTCGGTCAATCTCGGCTCGCACTGGCGGGTTCGCCGTCACCTTGCACAGCCCCCCTCACTGCCGCGTTAACGGTGGTCTGCCCTGCGGCCGCTGTCCAAGACCCGTTGCGCCCGCCCGCGCGCTCCGCTATCCACGCCGCCTGCCGGAGACGTGGCCGAGTGGCTGAAGGCAACGGTTTGCTAAATCGTCGTACCCTGTAAGGGGTACCGAGGGTTCGAATCCCTCCGTCTCCGCC
>NZ_DASWTO010000166.1:0-28192 GCF_036402095.1 Brevundimonas sp.
TTTAATCAGAGGGTCCTCGGTTCGAGCCCGAGAGGACGTACCACCTCCCTTTCCGGAACAAGCCCCCGGCGGTCCCGTTGTCGAGAGACAGCGAAGGAGGCCGCCCATGCCGCATCAGAACGTCCATTCCTCCAAGGCCACGGCCCAGAACGCCGCCACCGACCCGGTCGGGCCCGGCGACCAGACGCAGGCCGGCGGCGAGAGCCGGCGGCCGGAGGCGCGCAGCTCCGCGGCGTCCGACGTCGCCGATTCGCCCCTGGCGCCGCCCGCCGCGGGTGAGGTGGCCGACTACATGGACGAGGGCGACGCCCTTGGCGCGGACGACGTGCAGCTGGGGAGCACCAACCGGAACCGGCCGGATCGCACCGAGAAGATGGACCAGCAGGGGCCCAAGACCCGCGCCGGCAACCGGAACCGGGTGAAGGGCGGCTCGGCCGACGGGCGCTAGACGCGCGCAGGGAGGGAGCGCCCTTCCGGTCCGGCCGCGGCCATGCTTCAAGACACCATGCGTCCGCTCGTGCTCATCCCCGTCCTCGCCATGCTGCTGTCCGGCTGCGGCGGGATGGGCGCGTTCGGATCCGGCGTGGGAGCGGCGGCCACGGCCCCGCTCGACGACCTGAACCTGCGCCGCGAGCATATCCCGACGGTGCTGCTCCAGGCCGAGGCCAATCCCTACGACCTGCGCAACCTCGACCAATGTTCGACCATCGGCGCCGAGATCGCCCGGCTGGACGAGGCGCTGGGCCCCGATACCGACGAGCCGCCGGCGCCGGACGGCTCGACCCTGGGCGAGCGCGCCGGCGACGCGGCGTCGGAGGCCGCGCTGGGCGCCATCCGCGACGCGGCGACCGACTTCATCCCCGGCCGCAGCTGGATCCGGCGGCTGTCCGGAGCCGAGCAGCACAGCCGCCATGTCCAGGCGGCCATTCAGGCCGGCCGCATGCGGCGGGCGTTCCTGAAGGGCGTCGGCATGAACCGCAACTGCGCGCCGCCGGCCGCCCCCGCCTGGTTCCGGCCACGGGGCCGCAGTCAGCGCTGACCGGGGTCGGCTAGCCGCCGTTCGAGACGTGCCGGGCGTGGAAGTCGCGGCGGAAGGCCTCGAACCGGCCCTCGGCGATCGCCGACCGCATCGCCGCCGTCAGGGCCTGGAAGAAGGCGATGTTGTGCCAGCTCAGCAGCACCTTGCCGAGAATCTCGTCGGTGCGGATCAGGTGGTGCAGGTAGGCCTTTGAATAGTCAGTGGAAGCGGGGCAGGGGACGGCGGGGTCCAGCGGGTCCTGATCCTCCGCGAAGCGGGCGTTCTTCAGGTTGATCGGCCCGTTCCAGGTCCACGCCTGACCGTGCCGCCCGGCCCGGGTCGGCAGGACGCAGTCGAACATGTCGACGCCCCGATACACCGCCTCGACCAGGTCGACCGGCTTGCCGACACCCATCAGATAGCGGGGTCGGTCGGCGGGCAGCATCTCCGGCGCATAGTCCAGGACCTCGCACATGGCGGCGTGACCCTCGCCCACGGCCAGACCGCCGATGGCGTATCCGTCGAAGCCGGTCTCCTGCAGCCGCTCGGACGACTCGCGGCGCAGGTGTTCGAACGTCGAGCCCTGCTGGATGCCGAACAGGGCCTGCGCATCCCGCGTCCCGAAGGCGTCCTTCGAGCGTTTGGCCCAGCGCGCCGACAATTCCATGCCGGAGCGGGCGCGGGGTTCCTCGGCCGGCCAGGCGACACATTCGTCCAGTTGCATGACGATGTCCGAGCCCAGACGATCGGCCTGTATCTCGATCGAGCGTTCCGGCGTCAGCACGTGCTTCGAGCCGTCGATATGGCTGGAGAAGGTCACCGCCTCCTCTGTCAGCTTCGAAATGCCCGAGAGGGACATGACCTGGAAGCCGCCCGAGTCGGTCAGGATCGGTTTGTCCCAGCGCATGAACTGGTGGAGTCCGCCGAGGCGCTCCATCCGCTCGGGCCCGGGCCGCAGCATCAGGTGGTAGGTGTTGCCCAGCAGGATGTCGGCGCCCGTTTGCGCCACCTGATCCACCGTCAGGGCCTTGACCGTGGCGGCGGTGCCGACGGGCATGAAGGCGGGCGTGCGGATGTCGCCGCGCGGGGTTCTGAGCACGCCGGTGCGCGCGCGGCCGTCGGTGGCGGAAATGTCGAAGGGGAAGGTCATGGGGCCGCGCGGAATAGCAGGCTGCCGTCCCCGTAGGAATAGAACCGGTATCCCTCGGCCACCGCATGGGCATAGGCGGCCTTCATCGTTTCCAGCCCGGCGAAGGCGCTGACCAGCATGAACAGCGTCGACTTGGGCAGATGGAAATTGGTCATCAGCACGTCGGCGGCGCGGAAGCGGTAGCCGGGGGTGATGAAGATGGACGTGTCGCCGTGGAACGGCTGGACCACGCCTGCCGGCGTCGTGGCGCTTTCCAGCAGGCGCAGGCTGGTGGTGCCGACGCAGACGATGCGGCCACCGGCGGCCCGGACTGCGTTCAGGGCGGCGGCGGTGTCCGCAGAAACCTCGCCCCATTCGGAATGCATCTTGTGGTCGGCGGTGTCGTCGGCCTTGACCGGCAGGAAGGTGCCGGCCCCGACATGCAGGGTAACGGCATGGGTCGAAACGCCCTTCGACTCGATCGCCGCCATCAGCGCCGGGGTGAAATGCAGTCCGGCCGTCGGCGCGGCGACCGAGCCGTCCCATTTGGCAAACAGGGTCTGGTAGTCGGACCGGTCGCGGTCGTCCTCGGCCCGCTTCGCCGCGATATAGGGGGGCAGGGGCATGACCCCGACATCGCGGATGGCCTCGTCCAGGAACGGCCCCGACAGGTCGAAACGCAGCGTCACCAGCCCGTCCTCGCCCTTGGCCTCGACCGTGGCGTCGAGCCGGCCGAGCTGGCAGGCGCCGTCCGCCTCCGCGCCGAAGCGGATGCGATCCCCGACCTTGATCCGCTTGCCCGGCTTCATGAAGGCCGACCAGACATCCGGCGCGTCGCGATGATGCAGCGTCGCCTCGACCCCGACCGTCAGGGTCCCGGCGTCCGGCCCGACCCGCTCGCGCACGCCCGACAGCCGCGCCGGGATCACCCGCGTGTCATTGAACACCAGGGCGTCGCCGGGGCGCAGGAAGTCCGGCAGATCGCGGACGATCCGGTCCGCCAGACCCCCGTCCCGCACCACCAGCAGGCGCGCGGAATCCCGCGGCTCCGCCGGGCGCAGGGCGATCCGGTCTTCCGGCAGGTCGAAGTCGAAGTCGGCGGTCTTCATCAGGCGGCGCAGAGGCCATGGGGAGCGCGGACCGTCAACCCGATCCGCTCGGTAGAATTCCGGAATGGCCGGCCGACGGGCGCCATGGGAGACAGGGCCATGGGCGGAGACTGGCGACTCTTCACGGTGCGTGCGGTTCATACCGCGATCTACGTGATGATGGCCTCCGCCACCGTCCTGCTTCTGTTCGGGGGCCTGACCGGAGTCACAGGCCGCTGGCTCTGGGCCTCGTTGCTTCTGGTGCTGGTCGAGGCCGCCGTATTCATCGGCAGCGGCATGAAATGTCCCCTGACGGCCGTTGCGATCCGATACGGCGCGACGCCGGATGGAGACTACGACACCTTCTTTCCGGAGCGATGCACCCGCCATACCCTGCGGGTGTTCGGACCGATGATGGCCGTTGGCGTCGGCCTGTTGCTGGTCCGCTGGGTGGTCGGAGGTCGTTGACCCGCCGCCCCATCCGCTGCAAACCCCGCCCATGCTGCAGAACCTCGAAACCCTCGCTCGCGACGCTAGGTCGTGGCCGTTCGAACAGGCCCGCAACCTTCTGGCCCATGTGCTGAAGAAGCGGCTGTCGGATGCCGAGCGGGACGCGGCGAAGCTGCTGATCGACGCCGGCAAGGCGGACGAGGCGCTGGCTACGTTCGAGGCCCTGCAAAGGCCTGTGGTGCTCGAGACCGGCTACGGCCCGTCCGGCCTGCCGCACATGGGCACCTTCGGCGAGGTGGCGCGCACGACCATGGTGCGCAACGCCTTCCGGGCCCTGACCGGCGACCACTGGCCGACGCGGCTGGTGGCCTTCAGCGACGACATGGACGGGCTCAGGAAGGTCCCGGAGGGCATTCCCAACCCGGAGATGCTGATCGAGGATCTGCACAAGCCACTGACCGTGGTGCGCGACCCGTTCGGGACGCACGACAGCTTCGGGGCCCACAACAACGCCCGCCTGCGCGCCTTCCTCGACGGCTTCGGCTTCGACTACGAGTTCCTGTCCTCGACCGAGCAGTACCGCTCAGGCCGGTTCGACGAAGTGCTGCTGCGCCTGCTGGAGCGGTTCGACGCCGTGCAGGCGATCATGCTGCCGACGCTGGGCGAGGAACGCCGCGCGACCTATTCGCCCTTCCTGCCGATCAGCCCCGTCACCGGCCATGTGTTGCAGGTCCCGACGCTGGAGCGGAACGTCGTCAAGGGCACGATTGTGTTCGACGATCCCGCCGGCGGGCGCACCGAGGTTCCCGTCACCGGCGGCCATGTGAAGCTGCAGTGGAAGCCCGACTGGGCCATGCGCTGGACGGCGCTGGACGTCGACTACGAGATGTCGGGCAAGGATCTGATCGAGAGCGTCCGCGAAAGCTCCAAGGTCTGCCGGGCCTTGGGCGGTGTGCCGCCGGAAGGGTTCAACTACGAGCTCTTCCTCGACGTCGAGGGCAAGAAGATCTCCAAGTCCAAGGGCAATGGCCTGACCATGGAGGAGTGGCTGCGCTACGGCACGCCGGAGTCGCTGAGCTGGTACATGTTCCAGTCGCCGAAATCGGCCAAGTCGCTGCATTTCAACGTCATTCCGCGGGCGATCGACGACTATCTGGCCTTCATAGAGGCCTACAAGACCCAGGAACCGGCCAAGCGGATCGACAACGCCGTCTGGTCGATCCACGCCGGATCGCCGCCGGACCACACCTCGCCGGTGTCCTTCGCCCTGCTGCTCAATCTGGTCGGCGTGGCAAACGCCTCGTCCAAGGCGCAGCTATGGGCCTACTTCGCCAAATACCTGCCTCAGGCGACGCCGGAGAACGAGCCGCTGCTGGACCAGCTGATGGACCGCGCGCTGAATTATTACGAGGACTTCGTCAAACCGACCAAGGCCTACCGCCTGCCGGGCGAAAAGGAGAAGGCGGCGCTGCTCGACCTCGCGGCGCGCCTGAAGGCGCTGCCGGCCGACACGACGGATGGCGAACTGATCCAGGCCGAGGTCTACGCCGTGGGCAAGGAGCATGCCTTCGAGCCGCTGCGGACCTGGTTCGCGGCGCTGTACGAGGTCCTGCTGGGCGCGTCGCAGGGGCCGCGCTTCGGCTCGTTCGCCGCCATCTACGGCCTGCCGCAGACCATCCGGCTGATCGAGGACGGCGCTCGCGGAGAGCTGGCGTCCTGACGATCGGCGTTCGTCCGGTAACGTACATGAACCGAACATAACGGGGGGCCTCCGGGAGCCTTCATGTCCGGCCGCGCATTGTGCCTGCCATCGACCAACTCGATGACAGGAGATGAGCCATGTCGAAAAACAAGATCACCGTCGCTCTGGCCTCGGCCGCCGTGCTGGCCTCGCTGGCCCCCGCGGCCCTGCCCACAGCCGCCATGGCCCAGCAGGCCAACGGCATCACCAACTGCGACGCCCCCGGTGGCCGTCAGCGCGCCGGCGCCCTGATCGGCGCGGTCATCGGCGGCCTCGCCGGCAGCCAGATCTCGGATAACGAGCGCACCCTCGGCGCCGTGGTCGGCGCGGGCGCCGGCGCCGCCGCCGGCTCCTACATCGGCTGCAACCAGCAGCGCGCCCGGTCCTACAACTCGACCTACCGGTACAGCGACGGCGACACCTACCGCGCCACCTCGAACCTGCGCATCCGCTCGGGTCCGGGCACCGGCTACCGTCAGGTCGGCAGCCTGTCGGCCGGCCAGCCGTTCACGGCGGTGAGCTCGCAGGGCGAATGGGTCCAGATCGCCGGCGGCGGCTGGGTCAACGCTCACTACGTCAGCCGCTGATACGGCCCAGAGACATGGAAAGGCCGCCCCGTCCGGGGCGGCCTTTTTCGTGGGCGCTACTGGCTGACCCAGAGAATGCGGCCCATCCAGACGATGTCCTTGCGCGGCACGACCCGCGGCTCATAGGCGGGGTTGATCGAGGCCAGGGTGACCGCCCGCGCCGTCAGCCCGGTCACCTCCTTGGCCAGGGTTTCGCCGCCGGTGGTGCGCACCACGACCCGATCGCCCTTGCGCACGTCGGACGCCTCGCGGTCGACGATGATGCGATCACCCTCGCGGTACACCGGCGCCATCGAGTCGCCGGTTACGCGCAGGCTCAGCAGCGTCTCCTTCGGGCGCGGCAGTTCGGTCTGCTCCCAACCCTCGCCGACCGGCAGGCCGGCGTCGTCGAAGAAGCCGTCCTGTCCCGCCTGGGCCATGCCGAGCATCGGCACGGTGGCCGCCCGCTCGGGCGCGTCCTGGGCCAAGGCGGCGAATTCGCCGAGCGACAGGCCGGTGGCGCGCAACACCTGCGTCAGACTCTCGGTCGAGGGCCAGCGCGGGCGCGGCGGATCGCCCGGTCCGAACCGTTTGGAGGGATTGAAGCTGGTGGCGTCCAGCCCGGCCCGGCGCGCAAGGGCGGAGGCGCTGATGCCCTCCCGCCGGGCCAGCCCGTCGATCGCCTTCCAGATCTGGCCGTGGGTGAGGGGCATGAGGTCAGGGTGTTCGCGAGTCGGGCGCAGGATACCGCAGGCGTCTAGGAATATCCACCTAGGATGACGGCGCCTATTCCAGCCCGAGGGCGCGACGGTCGCGCCACGCCTGCACGACGCCCAGCATCAGGGCCAGCAGGATGCCGTAGCTGGCCAGGTTGATCACTGCGTAGAAGGCGACCAGCGGCGGCCGGACGTCGACCATGGTGAGGACATGCGTCATGACGATCAGCGATTGGAGGGCGGCGGCCCAGACGGGCCATGACCGGCGGCTTTTCCACGCCACGGCGGCCCAGGCCGCGAGCAGGACCACGTCGACGGTCATCAGCCCCCATTGTGTGCCGAAAAGCTGGGCGTCCTGCTGCACCAGAAGGGCGGCCAGGCTGCCGATGCCATAGACCCCGCCGCCGACCCGCTCGGGCTCGTCGCCCTTGAGGAAGGCGAAGGCCACGACGATGACGCCGATCGCCGCGCCGATCTGGGAGTAGAGAGTGTCGAACACGGCTTGCCCCTTCCTGGGCCCGGTGGGGCCCGGATCCGCCTACAACCTGCCGGTCGAGCTCATGGCGGCGGCCCGCCGCTCCTGCCAGGCCCAGAAGGTGCCGACGGCCAATGCGACCAGCAGGCCGTAGTTGGACATGTTGATGACGGTGGCGGCGGCGACAACAGGGGGTCTCAAGCTGGCTGCTATCAGGACATGATTGGTGACGACCAGAGCCTGAAAGCTGGCCGCCCAGACCGGCCAGGCCCGGCGGCTGTGCAATGCGAGCCCGATGAATACGACCAGCAGTACAATCTCAATTCCCATCATCCCCCAGCGCGGGACATTTGGGGTAGCGTCTCCCCTGATCATACTCGTCGCGAGAAAGGCCATTGCATAGGCCGCAGCGCCCAGCCGCTCCGGCTCATCGCCTTTCCAGAACGCAAATGCGACGGTGAGCACGGCGACCGCAAGCACTGCTTGGGCGTAGATATCGTCTATCACAGAATCGCCCCCGTGCTCGATGCGCGGGGGCGATCATGCCTCAAGTCAGCGCCAGCGGAAATGACCGCCAGCCGACATTACCTCGAATTTAGACCGCCCGGAGACGGTGCTCGCCGGTGGTCGGCGGCCGCGAACCTTCTGGCTTGGGCTCGTTGCCGATGTAGACGCCGTAGCCGAGACGGCGGTGATCCCTCGCCAGTTCCTCATGGCACGCGACCACAGCCTGGCGCGCAGCGCCCAGGGCGGCGATGGCCTCAAGGGCCTTGGCTTGGGCTTCCGCGCCGGCGACCGGCGACAGGTTCAGAGCCGAACGCCCCCCGATCATCGACTGCACCAGCGTCGTGGCGCGGGTGATCGCGGCGTCGACGGATTTCTCCGTCGCATTCAGATCGCCGGCGACGCTGGCGATCACTTGGGCCTTGTCCATGGAAGTCTCCAAACTGAATCAAGCAGAACAGGTAAACGAAGCCTTAACATGCTCGCTCTATATTTGGTAGGGATTTGTTCACCATGACCGGCCCTGTGTCGCCTTGCGGACACACCCCTCCGCCGATGGGCGGCGTGTCGCCCGGCTTGTCGACAGGACCGACGGCGAGCGCCTCGAGGCCCAGTTTTCGGGCGATGGCGGCCAGGGTGGCGTGGGTCTGGACCAGATGGCCGCGGGCTTCCGCCAGTGCCCCGACCGCGGCTGCCGCACCACTGAAGGCGCGCTGGCCGGTCACCGCGGACAGCCAGGCGTCGGCGCGGGCGGCCGGCAGGGCGGCGGTGAAGGCGGCGGTTTCCGCCATGGCCCGGTCGATGGCCGTCTCCGCCGAGTAAAGGCGGGCGGCGAGGGCTTGGCCGATGCTTTGTCTCATCATGATCTTCCTCCGTGATTAACCATCACGTAGAGGAAGCAATCAGGCGTTACAATGAACTACAACTAGAGATCGTAATCCGATACAAGGAAGTGGGCGGTGAGCGAGGCGATCGGCAGCGCCTCGTCCTCCTGCCAGGCCTCCGCCAGCACGTGCGCCACGCGGCGGCCGGCCTTGCTGATGCGGGCCCGGGCATGGACGTCGACGGGCCGTCCCGTGCGCAGATAGGCCACGGTGACGTTGATCGGCCGGGGCAGGCGCAACCGGGGCCAGGCCAGCGCCACCTGGGCCACCGCCGTCAGCTCCAGCAGGGCGGCGGTGGCTCCGCCGTGCAACGCCGGCAGCATCGGATTGCCGATCAGGCTGTCGGCGAACGGCATGGTGACGGTGAGAACCTCGCCGTCCTGCCCGGACCTCAGGCGAAGGAAGCGGGCGTAGGGCAGGCGGTCCAGCAGTTCGCTCATTTCGCCGCCTCCCGGCGGGCGCGGGCGCTGAGCACATAGGTCGACTGCGCCGCCGCGACCGGGTCGTCCGGCCCGTCCTCGAAGGCCCAGGCCCGGACAAAGGCGATCGAATGGGTCAGGCGATAGCAGCGGGCCTCTGCGATCAGCGCCCGCCGCGGTTCGGCCGCCCGCATGTAGTCCACACGCAGGTCGAGGGTGGCGATCGGCTCGAACCGGTCGAGGGCTATCCACACGGCCAGCCCGCCGACATGGTCCAGCAGGGCGGTGACGAGGCCGCCGGCCAGCACGCCCGTGTCCGGGTCGCCGACCAGATCCTCGCGCCACGGCACGCGGATGCGCACCCGGTCGCCTTCGAGGCCGTCATAGGCGAAGCCCAGCGCATGGGTGTGGGCGGCGCCGGAGGCGAGCTGGGGCAGGAGGGAGACGAGGGTCGGGGACGCCATGTCCTGCTATCAACCCGGGGCGGGCGTGGACGCAAGCGCGGCTCGCGCGTTCCGTTGCCGCTGCGAGGACCCATATCCGACCCATGATCCGCTTCGAGGACCTGCTGAGGCCGACTCCGGCCGGCCTGTACTGCCCGCCGGGGGATTTCTACGTCGATCCGGTGCGGCCGGTCGATCGGGCGGTGATCACCCACGGCCACTCGGATCACGCCCGGGCGGGTCACGGCGCGGTGCTGGCCACGCCCCAGACCCTCGCCATCATGGCCGAGCGCTACGGCGAGGGGTTCGCCGCGCGGGAACAGCCGGTCGCCTATGGAGAGACGGCGTCGCACCACGGAGTGGAGGTCACGCTCGTTCCGGCCGGTCACGTGCTGGGCTCGGCCCAGGCGGCGATCCGCTGGAAGGGCGTCACCATGGTGGTTTCGGGCGATTACAAGCGCCGGCGCGATTCGACCTGCGCCCCCTTCGAGCCCGTACCCTGCGAGGTGTTTATCTCCGAGGCCACCTTCGGCCTGCCGGTCTTCATCCATCCGCCGGACGGGGAGGAGATCGGGCGACTGATCCATTCGCTGCGGCAATTTCCCGAACGCGCCCACCTGGTCGGGGCCTATGCCCTGGGCAAGGCGCAGCGCGTGATCCGCCTACTGCGCGAGGCCGGCTGGGAGCGGCCGATCTACGTCCACGGCGCGCTGGACCGGCTGAACCGCCTGTATGAGCGCGAGGGCGTCGATCTCGGTCCGCTGTCGCCGGCCACCGGCCTGAAGCCGAATGCGCTGGGCGGCGAGGTGGTGATCGCCCCGCCGTCCGCCACCCAGGATCGCTGGTCGCGCCGCTTCGCCGATCCGGTGCTGGCGTTCGCCTCGGGCTGGATGGGCGTGCGGGCGCGGGCCCGGCAGAGGGGGGTGGAGCTGCCGCTGGTGCTGTCGGACCATGCCGACTGGCCCGAGCTGACCGCCACCTTCGCCGAGCTCCGGCCCGAGGAGGTGTGGATCACCCATGGGCGCGAGGAGGGCCTGCTGCGCTGGTGCGAGCTGAACGGCCAGAAGGCCCGCGCCCTGCGGCTGATCGGCTACGACGAGGAGGATGAGGAGGCCGGGCTGGTGGAGCCGGCCTAGGCCGCCGAGCGTGAGGAGCGGCCCTTGGCCGGCGCCGCGCCGTCAGCGGCGGCGATCTGCTCAAGCGCCGCGTTCATCGCCATGCGCAGCCGCTCGGGCTTGATCGGCTTCTCCACCACCGCGGCCATGCCGCTGGCGAGGTAGTTGCGGGCATCGTCCGGATCGGCGTTGGCGGTCAGGGCCACGATCGGGATGGCGCTGACCGGGCCGTCCAGGGCGCGGATGGCCTGGGTCGCCTGCACGCCGTCCATGCGCGGCATCTTGATGTCCATCAGCACCAGGTCGAACTTGCGCTCCTGCACGGCTTCCAGCGCCTCGACGCCGTCCTCGGCGGTCTCGGACGTGCATCCGAACATCTCGCACAGGGCCTGGGCGACGACGCGGTTGGTGGCGTTGTCGTCCACGATCAGGATGTGCGGCGTGCTGGTCATCTCGTGGTTCGACAGCGACTGGATGTTCGAGGCCGGCGCGACCTCCACCCGGGTGCGGTCGACCTCGAGGTCGAAGGCGAACGTCGCGCCTCGACCGGGATTGTTCTCGGCCCAGATGCGACCGCCCATCCGGGCGATGATCTGGCGGCAGATCGACAGGCCCAGACCGGCGCCGTCCTGGCTGGAACCATGGACGAAGGGTTCGAAGATCTGGTCCACCCGGTCGGCGTCTATTCCGGGGCCGTCGTCGCGGACGCGGGCCTCCAGCACGATGCGATCGCCGGCGGCCACGGCCTTGAGGCTGGCTTCGACCACCCCGTTCCGGGCGAATTTCAGGGCGTTGCCGATCAGGTTGTTAAACACCTGCTTCAGGCGCGTGCCATCGACGACGGCGGCCAGTTCGGTGTCGCCCTCGTAGCCGATCATCAGGGTGACGTTGTCCTGCGAGGCGCGCGGCGCCCACATCGCCTGGATGTCGTCCATCAGGCTGCGGAGCGGCGTAGGCTCGGCGTTCAGCTCGAGTTCGCCCGCCTCGGCCCGCGACAGGTCGAGCGCGTCCTGGAGGATGCGCAGCAGGGTCTCGGACGATTCCACGATCGTCGTCACATGGGCATGGGCCTGGGCGTTCAGCGGTTGCCGGCGCAGCAGCTCGGCCACAGCGAGGACGCCGTTCATCGGTGTCCGCAGCTCGTGGCTCATGATGGCCAGGAACTGGCTCTTGGCCCGGGCCGACATGAGGGCCTGGGTGCGGGTGTCCGTCAGCACCCGCGCCTGCTCGGCCAGTTCCTCGTTCTGGCGGCGCTGGGTTTCGTTGACCGCCTGCAGCAGGGAAACGGCCGTGCCGACGCCGTGATAGCGCCCGTTGCGCGTGACGATGAAGCCGCGCATCAGGGCGCCGGGGCCGCTCTTCAGCAGGGCGTCGCAGAAGGTGTCGACGGCCACGCCGGCCTCGACCACGGCGGGTTCCGGATCCATCACGTGGATAACCGGTCGCTGGGCGTAAAGGGCGTGGCCGAAAGCGCCGGCGATTTTCAGCAGGAAGCTGTTGCGTTCGATCAGGCCGATCGGGCGGCGACCGTCGACCACTGCGATCACGAGCGTGTCGGGCTCGCTCTCGAAGCGGGCGAACACCTCGCTTCCCAGCGTCTGAGGCGACACCGCCTCGGCGCGCTCGGTGAGAACTTCAATGGTCGGCATACTCACCGGCACTCCACTGCGACCGGTGGACACTGCAAGGAAACGGTTTGCGGAAGCGTTAAAGGCCGGCGCCGCCGTTTTCGCGCCGCTTTTGCGCCGGCCCGCTCGCTGGTGTAGAAGGCCGGCCCCGTTCCCGCCCAGCGCTGGAGCGGCCCTGTCACCTTGTCCATGCGCGCGGCCGATCGGCCGACCGCAGGTTTGTCATGAGCGCTTCCCTGCAAAATCCTGCAAAATCCGCCCTGGTCCTGTTTTCGGGCGGGCAGGACAGCGCCACCTGCCTGGCGTGGGCGCTGACGGGGTTCGAGCGGGTGGAGACGGTCGGATTCGACTACGGCCAGCGCCACCTCGTCGAGATGCAGGCGCGGCTGAACGTGCGCGACGGCATGGCGCGGGTGCTGCCCGGGCTGGCGGATCGGCTGGGGCCGGATCACGTCGTCGACCTGACCGGCTACGGCAGGATCGCGGAAAGCGCCCTGACCGCCGACCGGGCCATCGAACTGGACGCCCGCGGCCTGCCGACGACCTTCGTGCCGGGCCGCAATCTCGTCTTCCTGACGGTCGCGGCCGCCCTGGCGGACCGGCGCGGGCTGGGGGCCCTGGTGGGCGGCATGTGCGAGACTGACTTCTCCGGCTATCCCGACTGCCGGCGCGATACGATCGACGCCATGGCCCATGCCCTCAGCCTCGGACTGGACAAGCCGGTGGTGATCGAGACGCCGCTGATGGCGCTGACCAAGGCCGACACCTGGGCGTTGGCCCGGGATCTCGGCGGGCAGCCGCTGGTCGATCTGATCGTCGAGGCTTCCCACACCTGCTACCGCGGCGACCGCGACCACCGCGAGGCCTGGGGCTACGGTTGCGGCGACTGCCCGGCCTGCGAACTGCGGGCCGCCGGCCATGCCGAATGGGTGGCGCGGACATGACCTGGTCCGCGAAAGAGGTCTTCCTGACCGTGCAGGGCGAGGGCGGGCAGGCCGGCCGGCCGGCCGTCTTCCTGCGCTTCGCCGGCTGCAACCTGTGGAACGGGCTCGAGCGCGACCGGGCCGCGGCGGTTTGCACCTTCTGCGATACCGATTTCGTCGGCACGGATGGCGACGGCGGCGGAAAGTTCGCCACGGCCGATGCGCTGGCCGACCATGTCGCCGCCATGTGGCGGGGGCGGGCAGGGGATCCGAAACTGGTCGTCTGCACCGGCGGCGAACCGCTGCTGCAACTGGACGCCACGCTGATCGAGGCCCTGCACGCCCGCGGCTTCGAGATCGCCATTGAGTCCAACGGCACGCTGGCGGCGCCGGACGGAATCGACTGGATCTGCGTCAGCCCCAAGGCGGACGCCCCGGTGGTCCAGACCTCGGGCCAGGAGCTGAAGCTGGTCTATCCGCAGCCCGCCGCCATGCCCGAACGGTTCGAGCACATGGATTTCGAGCGCTTCTGGCTCCAGCCCATGGACGGCCCCGACCGCGAGGCCAACACGGCCGCGGCGATCGACTATTGCCTGCGCCACCCGAAATGGCGGCTCAGCATCCAGACCCACAAATACATCGGCGTCAGATGAACGTTTTCGAGATCACCAAGGCGGCCACCTTCGACGCCGCGCACCACTTTCCGAACGAGCCGGAGGGCAGCATCTACCGCCGCCTGCACGGCCACTCGTTCCAGGTCGAGGCGACGGTGCGCTCCGAGGTGCTGGACACCGAGCACGGCTGGGTCGCGGACCTTGGGGCGCTGGACCGGGCCCTGCGGGCGGCCGCCGAAGAACTGGACCACGGGCTGCTCAACGAGAAGCCGGGGCTGGAACTGCCGTCGCTGGAGAATCTGTGCCTGTGGTTCGCCAACCGGCTCAAGCCCGAGTGGCCCGGCCTCAGCCGCATCACGGTCTCGCGCCCGACCATCCACGAACGCTGCGTGCTGACGCTCTAGCCTAGCAGTCGCGGCCCTGGCGCTGGCGCTGTTCGCAGCGGCGTTGCTCGCGTTCCCAGTCGCGCTGTTCGCGCTCGCGCCTGGCCCGGGTCTCTTCGTCGGAGGTAGTGACGGCGTCGACGCCCGCCCCGACCACCGCTCCGGTGGCCTTGGCCGCTCCGCCGACGACGGCGGCCCCGGCGCCCACCGCCGCCCCTACGAGGCAGCCCTGGAGCATCAGGGCCCCGCCGAGAACGGCGGCGAGGGCGGCGCTGCGTGTGACGATGGTCTTCATTCAATCTCTCCCGACGCCGCATCCTGCCGCAGGTAGGGTGAACGGAGCCTGACCACAGGCGGATGGTGGGCGGCGAGGGGTTCGAACCCCCGACCCCCTCGGTGTAAACGAGGTGCTCTGACCAGCTGAGCTAGCCGCCCGTCCGCAGACCCTAGAACCGGAAGCTGGCCCGCAGGAACAGCATGTAACGCACGTAATCGTCGATCATTTCCGCATCGGCGCTGACCGACAGCATGCCCAGCTCGTTGCCCACGTTGAGGCGGAAGCCGAGGATCGGGCCGCCGCCCTCGATGGTCTCCGGGGTCAGGGTGAAGTCCCCGCCGCCCGAGCGGAAGCGGGCGATGGTCTCGCCCGGATCGACCGAGATGTTCTGACGCCAGCCGACCCGGATCTCCGGGCGCAGCCAGTCGTTCTGGCCCATCCTCATGCCGAGGTTGATCGCCGCGGTGGCCGAGAACAGATGGCCGTCACGGTCGTCGATCTCAAGGTCGAAGCCGTCGCCCCCGCCTTCCTCGACGTGGCCGTCCTCGCTGAGTGAGAAGAATTCGGCGTAGGCCTCGGGACGGATGGTGAACCGGCCGAACTCGCGTTCGTAGGACAGGCCGCCGGCCGCGGCCAGGGTGAAGCCGTTCCAGTCGGACTCATTGGCCAGGTTCAGGCCGGCTCCGACGAAGCGGCGCTCGGACGTGAACGAGGCGTAGCCCGCCGCGGCCCGGGCCCAGGTCGTCCAGTACTGGCCTTGCGCGCGCCAGTAGAGGCCAAGTTCGAGCAGGCTGGCCGAGAGGACTTCCTCGGCTTCCGCCTCGGGATCCTCAAGGTCCGACGAGGTGAAGGCCGCGGACAGGCCGACGGCGCCGAGGCCGGTGCCGCGCTCGATGCCGCCGGCGACGCCGAAGCCCTCCGAGCGGAAGCCGTAGGTGTCGGTCTTGTCCTTGTCGGCGTAGAAATTGATTTCCTGCACCCATGCGCTGGTCTCGCCCGGTTTCGCCGCGGCGTTGCGACCGGTCAGGGCGCGGGTGACCGCGTCGACGCCCGATGCGAGCGAGAGCAGGGGTCCGCCCGAGTGGTCGGGCAGCAGCTGTTCGTACAGTTCGATGAACTCCTCGCGGCCGGTCTGGGCGAGGAAGGCGTCGCGTACGTCGCCGGCGCCGGCCCCGCCGATCGCGCCGTAGAAGGCGTCGAACATCTGGGCTTCGATGTCGATCAGGCCCGCCTCGTCCGCGGTCCGGCGGCGAACGTCGGCGAACACCTGGCCGGCAGGCACGTCGGCCCCGGCCTCGACCACGTACAGGAAGGGCGAGTTCTCCTCGAGGGAGGACAGGTCGATATCGCCGAAATTCAACGTCGTGGCGTCGATCAGGGTGAAGCGCCCGGGCGCCGCCAGCAGCGAGTTGAACCGCACGCCGAGGCCCGCGCCGTCAGCCAGGGTGGCCGTGCCCGAGACGTTGAAATAGCCCGAGGTGCTGTTCGCCGGGTCGAGCGTCACGATCAGGTCGCCATCGGCGCCGACGTTCAGGCTCGAGACGTTGAGCGCGGTCGCCTGACGCCCCTCGAGCGTTCCGTCGGCGACGTCGATGTCGAGCGCGCCGTCGCTGTCCGACAGGGAGCCGCGCACCAGGGCGCCGCCCGTGATCAGCAGGGTGTCGGCGCCGGCGCCGAACGAAATGTCGCCGCTGACGATGCCGTTGCGGATATCCAGCGTGTCGCCGCCGCTGCCCAGGTTGATGGCGCCGAAGATGTTCGGCTCCGTGGCGTCAGGCACGCCATCGCCGTCGGTGTCGGGATTGCCTTCCGTCGGCGTCGAGGCGACGCCGTCCTGGATCAGGGTGAAGCCGGTGGTGTTGGCGCTGACGTCGATGGCCGTGCCGACCCCGGTGATCGGGTCGCCCGCGTCGTTGGCGTTGACCGTGGCCTGGATGGCCCGGGTATTGGTGACCGACGTCAGGGTGCCGCTGAGATCCTGGATGGCGAAGGTGTTCGCGGTGCCCCCGCCGGTGGTCGCCAGGATCGTCCCGCTGTTGATCAGGGTGTTGACCGTGGCCCCGGCGTCGATGCGGATGCCGACGTTCGTCGTGGCGAGCTCGCTGTTCGAACCGGCGGTGACCGCGTTGGCATTGATCACGGTGGGCGCGATGGCCCCGTCGCCGAAGCGGATGGCGGTGGCGTCGGCGTCGAACGCCAGGGCCACGATCGTGCCCTCGTTGCGGAAGCCGCCGGAGAGGTCGACCGTCTGCCCCGCGTTGCCGCCGATGACGACGCCGTTCGCGGCGATCGTGTCATAGACGCCCTGCGCCGCGACGGTGCCCCGGTTGATGAAGCCGTAGGCGCGGTCGCCCGTGCCGACGTTCCCAAGGGTGATCGACTGGGTCGCCGAGCCGATCTCCACGGCCGGAGCCGATCCGTAGACATTGACCGTGGCGGTGTTCTCGGTGGAGTCGGTCAGGCCGTCGCCGTCGCGGTCGGCGTCCGTCCGGTTGACGGTGCCGTCGCCGTCGTCGTCCTCGTCGCCGTTCTTGACGCCGTCGCCATCGTCGTCGCCCTCGATGCCGAGGGCCGAGTAGGCCGGGCCGCGGTCGAGGATCACGCCGCCGGCGATATTGCTCTGGATGCTGAGGGCGGGCCCGCCCTGCATCAGGTCGTCAGGATCCAGTTCGTCGAGGAACAGGACGCTCTCGTCGTTGGCGGTGGTTTCCTCGTAGCCTTCCGGGCGTTCGGCGGGCCGGGTGGTGTAGCGGTAGCCCGAGGCGGTGATGTTCGAGTGGACAACCATGGCGCCGCCGACGTCGCCCTCGACGGAGAGGCCCGTCGAACCGGGCCCGCGAGCGATGATGCTGCCCGCCGTCCGCACATTGCCGCTGACGTCGCCGACCACGCGCACGCCATAGCTGTTGTCGCCCGTGACGTTCACGGCGCCCAACATGTCGAAATTGCCGGTCAGCGGCGCTTCCAGCAGGATGCCGTACGAATTGTTGCCGTCGACGCCGATCTGGGCGCCGCTGGCGATGACGATGTTGCCGACGAGCGGCGCAGCCCCGGCCAGCCGGACGCCGTAGCGGTCCGAGCCGTGCGCGAACGCCCCGTCGATGTCGCCGTCGTTGTCGGTGTCGGTGTCGGTCTCGGCGCTGATGTCGTCCGAGACGGCGATCGCCCCGGCGATATTGATGTTGGCGGTGTTGCCGCCCTCGATCAGCACGCCGGTGGCGCCCGCCGGGGCGTTATTGACCGTGATCCCGCCGGCTTCCATCGTGAAATTGTGGCTCGAGTTCACCTTCACGGCGACGCCGGTGTTGACGGTGATCGTGCCGCCCGAGGTGATGCGGATGCTGTCCGCCCCGCTGCCGGTCGCGTTCGCCGTGGTGATCGGCGTGGTGCGGGCCGTCGAGATCACGACCTCCGCCATGGCGCCGGAAGCGGCCATCAGGGGAGCGATCGCCACCGCGGTCGCGAGCATAATACGCATTCGGAAAGAACCCCTGTGGACGACACGCGCAGAGACGCCGGCGATCCTCTAACAGGGACCACGCCAGCCTGCCTCAAGTTTCTCGAATTTGAGGCGAATGCAAGGCCGAAGGCGTCCCTCCGCCGACGAAGCCAAGCGAGGCTATTGCCGATATCGCTATCGATATGATATCATTTTCATATCGATTCAGGAGGGACTGATGACCACGACCCACTCGAAATCCACCGAGCGCCCGGCGTCCACCGCCAACGGGGTGCTCATGCTGCTCCTGGGCCTGGCCCTGATTGTCGGCGGTCCCGTCGCCGTGGCGCAGGATCCCGACAATGTGCTGCTGGTGGCAGGCGGCGTCGTCACGGCCGTGATCGGCCTGCTGCTCGTCTGCGGCCTCTACTCGCTGCAGCCCAACGAGAGCATGGCGATCCTGCTGTTCGGCGATTATCGCGGCACCGACCGCAAGACCGGCCTGCGCTGGGTTCTGCCGTGGTACAGCCGCAAGAAGATCAGCCTGCGGGTCCGCAACCTCACCAGCGACAAGCTGAAGGTGAACGACAGGCGCGGCAGCCCGATCGAGATCGCCGCCAACGTCGTCTGGCGCGTACAGGACTCGGCCCAGGCGCTGTTCGACGTCGACGACTATCAGGCCTTTGTGAACATCCAGGTCGACACGGCCCTTCGCGACATCGCCTCGCACTACGCCTACGACCACGGCGACGAGACCGACGTTCCAGAACTGACGCTGCGCGCCGACGCCGAGGATGTCGCCGGCCGGCTGAGGGACGAACTGGTCGGCCGGGTCAGCGTCGCCGGTGTCGCGGTCGACGAGGCACGGCTGGCCCACCTCGCCTATGCGCCCGAGATCGCCGGGGCCATGCTGAGGCGCCAGCAGGCGGAGGCCATCCTGTCGGCCCGCCGCCTGATCGTCAGGGGTGCGGTCGGCATGGTCGAGAACGCCCTGGCGGACCTCAACGAGCGGGGCGTGGTCGAACTGGACGAGGACCGCAAGGCGGCCATGGTCTCCAACCTGCTGGTCGTGCTGTGCGCCGACCGCGAGGCCCAGCCGGTCGTTAATACCGGCACCCTGTACGGTTGACATGGCGCGTAACAGGAAGCCGTTCCTGATGCGTGCGTCCTCGGGCGTGATGGCGGCGGTCGAACGATTGGCCGCCGCCGAACTGCGCTCGATCAACGCCCAGTTGGAGGTCCTGCTGCGCGAGGCGCTGGCGCGGCGGGGCATCGTCCCCTCTGAAGACAGCCCGTCGGCGGACGGCGCGACGATGACGCCGACGGATGACGCTTGAGCTTCGCCGTCGCGGGCGCTAGGGCGCGCGGATGGTCAAGTCGCACATGTCCAAGGTTCGCAAGGCCCGCCGCATCCAGAAGCGCGTCCGGCGCGTTGGCCCGCTCGGTGTCAGCGCCGCTGAGAGGGAACTGATGAATCTGGCGGGACTGGAGGTCCAGGAAGGGGAGCTGCGTCTCATCCCCGGCTGGGACGAGGAGGTTTCCGAGACCCTGAGGGCGACCAAGGCCGCCGGCGAGGATGGGCGGCCGCGGCTGGTCGACACCACCATGCTGTATGCGCCGCGCTCCGGCGGGGTCAAACGCTACCTGCTGTCGAAGAAGGCCTGGCTGGAGGCCGAACGCCCCGGCGTCGCCCACTCGCTGGTGGTGCCGGGCGCGCACCACAAGGCCGGCGAGGACGGCATCGTCCAGCTGCACGCCACCAAGCTGCCGTTCGGCGACGGCTACCGCTGGCCGACATCGGTGCGCCGCTGGGGCGCGTGGGTCGCCTCGCTGAACCCCTCGCTCATCGAGGCCGGCGACCCGTATACGCCGGGCCAGGGCGCCCTCGAGGCCGGCCAGCGCGCGGGCTGTCCGGTCGTCGGCTTCTGTCATTCCGACCCCGCCGGCCTCGCCGCGCTTCACTTCGGCGAATGGGCCAAGAAGCCGGTCGAGAAGCGCTGGGCCCGCCTGTTCGGCCAGTTCGACCGCGTCGTGTCGCCCAGCCGCTACATCGCCCGCCGCCTGGAAGAGGCCGGCATCAAGGACATCGTCATCCAGCCGCTCGGCGTCGAGGTCGACACCTTCCGGCCTGACCGGCGCGATCGCGACTGGCTGCTGAAAAAGCTCGGCCTGCCGGCGTCGGCACGCCTGCTGTGCTTCGCCGGCCGCCCGGCCCGCGAGAAGAACATCGACGTGCTGATCGAGGCGGTTCAGCGCCTCGGCGACCCCTATCATCTGGTGCTGGTCGGCGCCGGGGCCGGCCTGCCCGCCGAGGACCGCGTCATCTCCCTCCCGTACGAGGCCAATCCCAAGGCCGTGGCCCGGATCATCGCCTCGTGCGACGCCTTCGTGCACGCCAACGACAAGGAGCCGTTCGGCCTCATCGTGCTCGAGGCCATGGCCTGCGGCCGTCCGGTGGTCGGGGTCAACGCCGGGGGGGTCAAGGAGACGGTCGACGAGACGGTCGGGCAGCTGGCGAAGAGCGCGGATCCCGTCCACTACGCCGCCGCTGTCGAGGCCCTGTTCGCCCGCGACATCGAGGCCGTGGGCGCCGCAGCCCGCATCAAGGCCGTCGAGCGCTTCTCTTGGGGCCGGGTGTTCGAGGACCTGTGCATGACCTACGCCGACGTCAGCGGCGAACGCGCCTTCGTCGAACCGCGGGGCGTGTCGGCCGAGCACTGAGCCGCCCCGGATGATCGGGGGACAGATGATGACAGGAAGTTATCTTGCCTGGTCCCGCCATCGGCCCTAGCCGTGGACGAACCCCGGGGGAGATCACCATGAAACGCCTTCTACTTGCCGCCGCGCTATCGCTCGCCACCGCGCTTCCGGCCATGGCGCAAACGGTCGTCATCGTCCGCCACGCCGAAAAGGCCGACGCCAGCGCCGATCCGGTATTGTCAGAGGCCGGGCAGGCGAGGGCGCAGGCGCTCGCCGCGGAACTGGCTGACGACCACCCCGTCATCATCCTGACCAGCCCGCTGCAGCGCACCCGCCTGACCGCCGCGCCGACGGCCGAGCATCACTCTGTGACCCCGGAGGCGATCGCATTGAACGGCGGCGTCCAGGCCCATCTGGCCGAGATCGTCGCCAGGGTGCAGGCCCAGCCAGAGGATGCCACCATCCTGATCGTCGGACACAGCAACACCGTCCCGCTGATAGCGCGCGCGCTCGGCTACCCCGACGCCGCCGACATGCCGGAATGCGAATACGACCGGATGACCACCCTGCACCTGCTGGGCGGGGGCCGCGCCCACGCGATCGTCAGCCGTTACGGCGAACCGACGACCTGCTGACGGCGGTTCACTGCTCGACCTTCGTGATCTCCGGGCCGTTCACCTCGAAGATGCGGCCCTCTCCGGCGATCACATAGATCGGCATGCGGTTCTGCAGCGACAGGAACACATGGGTCTCGACCGGCCCCTGCGAGACGATCTGGGAGACCGCGAGGGCGACGGGCCGCCCCTGATCGTCCGATTGCCGGCGCGGCATGTTCAGACAGCTGTTGCTGAGCATGTCCCGCCGCAGCACCGTCGAGCCGTCGGCGCTGATGCGGAAACGGTAGTGGCCGCCCATCGGCACGATGTTGGCGTCGGTAGTCGAGGTCAGCAGCCAGACGAGCCATCCGTCACTGTCCGGATCGTCCAGCACGACCGTGTTCAGGTTCTGCGAGCAGCGCAGGTGTCCGATGTTCGAGATGGCCGTCTGGCGGGCGAGGAAGCCGGCCTTTTCCTCCGCCGAGAGCGTCCCGTCGGAGACGACCTCGACCGGCCCGGCCCGCCCGTCCCGGACCACCACGTCGAAGGCCGACTTCAGCGTTCCGCCGTGCTGCCGGACGAAGCGCACCCGCTGCGCCTCGCCCTCGTCGACCACGATCCAGCCCGCCATGTCCGCCGGCGGAGGCGTGCTCGCCCAGAGCGCCATCACGGCGTCCGTGGCGACCCAGGCGGCCACGTCCTGACGGTAGATGGCCTGGCCCATGGCGCTGATCTTCTCGAGCGGCCATTCCTCGATCGGAACCGGGTCGGGCGCGCGCTGGGCGAGGGCTGGAGCCGCGAGGGCGCCCAGCAGGGCGGCGGCGACGAGAGCGGCGATGCGCATGGATGAGTTCCCCCGAAACGGGAGCCATCCTGACATCACACGTCCAGTTCATCCACCACGAAGCGGGCGTTGTCCTGGATGAACTGGTAGCGGGCCTCGGCCTTCTTGCCCATCAGCCGCTCGACAAGGTCCTCGATGTCGTCCTCGGACGCCGGAACCGTGACCCGCGCGAGGGTGCGCTTCTTCGGGTCCATGGTGGTCTCCTTGAGCTGGGAGGCCATCATCTCGCCGAGACCCTTGAACCGCCCGATCTCGACCTTCTTGCCCTTGAACACCGTGGCCAGCAGCTCGTCGCGGTGGGCGTCGTCGCGGGCGTATTCCGACAGCGGCCCGGCCGAGATCCGGTAGAGCGGGGGCAGGGCCATGAACAGCCGGCCCTGGCGGATCGTCTCGGGCATCGAGCGATAGAAGAAGGTGATCAGCAGGGCGGCGATGTGCGCTCCGTCCACGTCGGCGTCGGTCATGATGACGATGCGTTCGTAGCGCAGGTCCTCGATGTTGAACCGGCTTCCCGGCTGCACGCCCAGCGCCAGCGCCAGGTCCGACAATTCGATATTGGCGCGCAGCTTGTCCGCGGTCGCCGAGGCCACGTTCAGGATCTTGCCGCGCAGGGGCAGGATGGCCTGGGTGGTCCGGTCCCGCGCCTGCTTGGCCGAGCCGCCGGCCGAGTCGCCCTCGACGATGAACAGCTCCGTGCCCTCGGCCGACTGGCGCGAGCAGTCCGACAGCTTGCCCGGCAGGCGCAGCTTGCGGGTGGCGGCGGCGCGCTGGACCTCCTTGTCCTTGCGGCGGCGCAGGCGGTCCTCGGCCCGGTCGATGACGAAGCCGAGCAGGGTGTTGGCCTGTTTCGGGCTCTCGGTCAGCCAGTGATCGAGCGGATCGCGCATCAGCTGTTCGACCAGCCGCGCGCCCTCCGGCGACGACAGCCGGTCCTTGGTCTGACCCTGGAACTCGGGATTGCGGATGAACACCGAGATCAGCGCCCCGGCGTTGGCGATGACGTCCTCGGCGGTGATCAGCCCCGCCCGCTTCTCGTTGACCAGCTCGCCATAGGCCTTGAGCCCCTTGACCAGCGCCGCCCGGAAGCCCGCCTCGTGCGTGCCGCCGTCCGGCGTCGACACGGTGTTGCAGTAGGAGCTGACGAAGCCGTCGGCCTCGCCGAAGCCGATCGGCGACCAGGTCACCGCCCATTCGACCGCGCCGGCCTCGCCCTTGCGCTCGACCCGTCCAGCGAAGGCCGGGGTGACCGTCTCGATCTGGCCGATCCGCTCGGCCAGGGCGTCGGCCAGACCGTTGGGGAAGTGGAACACCGCCTCGGCGGGCGTGTGGTCCGTGATCCGCTCGGGCGCGCAGGTCCAGCGGATCTCGACGCCGCGGAACAGATAGGCCTTGGACCGCGCCATTCGGAACAGCCGCGCCGGCTTGAACGCCGCGCCGACACCGAAGATTTCCTCGTCGGGCCTGAACCGGATCAGGGTGCCCTTCTTGCGCGACGGTCCCGCCTGCTGGATCGGCTCCAGCGGCAGGCCGCGGCTGAAGGATTGTTTCCACTCGAAACCGTCGCGCCAGACGGTGACGTCCAGATGCTCAGACAGGGCGTTGACCACCGAGACGCCGACGCCGTGCAGGCCGCCCGAGGTCTCATAGGCCTTGCCCGAGAATTTGCCGCCCGAGTGCAGCACGGTCATCACGACTTCCAGCGCCGACTTGCCGGGGTGTTTCGGGTGCGGATCGACCGGGATGCCGCGGCCGTCGTCGCGCACCGACAGCCAGCCATCGGCGTCGAGGTCGACGGTGATCAGCTTCGCGTGCTTGGCGACCGCCTCGTCCATGGCGTTGTCGAGGACTTCGGCGAACAGGTGGTGCAGGGCCCGCTCGTCGGTGCCGCCGATGTACATGCCGGGGCGTTTGCGGACCGGCTCCAGCCCCTCCAGCACCTCGATCGACGAGGCGGAATAGCCGGTCGCCGCGGCCAGCGGGGCGGGCGAGGGGTGGTCGGCCAGCCGCGCGGCGGGCTCGGGCCGCGGCGCGGCCGCCTGCGGAGTCAGCGCGGGTTCCGGCGCGACCGCGGGATCGCCCGGGCGCGGCTGCGTCGGTTCGTCGTCAAACAGCGAAAGGAGGTCGGCGGACTGGGCCATGCGGATACTGTGCGGCGATTCGGGAGCCGGTCTGGTAGGCCCGGCGGCGCTTCTCCACAAGCGGGACGGGACACCGCGCCGGGGCCGGCAGGATCGCCCGGGTCATCACCGCCATGAACAGCACCCAGGGCAGGCCCTGGTGCGCGAGCAGGATGCTTTCCGACAGGCTCAGCACGAAGAAGGCGGCGAGGAAGCCCAAGGCCCACCAGCCTTCGCGCACGCCCTGGCCCATCGACCGGAAGACCGTGATGACGACTGTGACGGCCATCAGCGTCCCGACCAGCACCGCGCCCGGCCAGCCCAGCTGCACCAGCAGGTCGATCCAGCCGTTGTGGGCGTTCGGCACCGGCCACTGGGTCTCCTTGCGCACCCAGTCGGCCGGCACGGACTCGCCGGCCCGCCCCCAGAAGGCGCCGTAGCCGTAGCCGGTCCAGGGCTCGTCGGCGACCTTGCGCATCAGGGCGTCCCAGATCTCGGTGCGTCCGGTCAGCGACGGATCCTTGCCCAGCGCCTCCAGCACGGCCACCGAGTGGGTCTGCCAGGTCCACAGGCCGACGCCGGCCAGCACCACCGCGATCCAGATCGCGGCCACGCTGAACGCCGGCCCGCCGCGCCGCAGGGCCCAAAAGCCGCCCACGAGGGCCAGGCCGATCACCAGGCACAGCAGCGAGGTCTTTGACTGGGTCGCCAGCACCAGACCGCTGGACAGGATCAGGGCGAGAGCGGTCAGCAGCCGCCGCGGGTCGGGCGAGGCGAGGCAGGCGGCCGAGGCGGTGGCCCCGATCACCATCACCGCCCCCATCTGGTTCTTCTCGTACCAGAGGCCGCGCCACAGGCCGGCGTTGTCGTACTGGTGCACGCCGATCTCGGGGAAGGCGAAGACCATGACCAGACTGCCCACCGCCATCAGCAGCGCCGCGTGCATCAGCAGCCTGGGCAGGTGCGGTCCCCGGAACACGGCGCCGAGATACAGGGCGAACACGCCGCTGATGGTCAGGGCGATGACCCGCCGGGTGGTCGTCTCGTAGTCGATCGACCAGTAGCGCGAGGCGAAGGCCAACCCGACCAGCAGGACCACGGCGATCGCCGCCGGCCACGCCCGCCACAGCCGGTCGATCCGGTACAGCGCCATGCCGAAGATGGCCGCATAGGCCGGCAGCCAGACCAGCCGCAGCACCGGCGTCTCTTCCTGCAGCGGCGCGAACACCGGCCCGATCAGAGCCCCGGTCATCATGGCGATGATGGCGACGCAAATCGCCCGCTCCCACAGGCTGGGCGGGGTTTCGATCAGGACCGCGTCTGGACGGGATTCGCGCACGCGTGCAGGGTCGGCCAACGGGCTTAACGAAGGGTTGGGGGACGATGCTGGCTGGACTCTTCGGGAGCCGTACCTTTCTCGACCCCGATATCGAGGAATGGCACCTCGGGACCTGGGGTGTCCTGACCGAGCGGTTCGGCGCCGAGCTATCGCTGGCGGAGACGCCTCTGGCCCTGCCGACCCGTGACTTCTTTCCCCCGACGGACCAGACGGGTCACGGCAAGGCTCTGCACGTCTTCGGCTGCGTCCGGTCGATCCTGAAGATGACCGAGGCGGACTGGCCCTGCCGGCTGGAGGCGCAACCGCGGCGGATGACCGGCGAGCGGGTTTCGGAGTTCGTGGCGATCGGAGGCGGGTCCGACCCCGACGGCACGTTCAGGATCGAAGCCGGGGAGGCGGTGATCACCTACGCGCCCGACCTGCTCGACGACCCGATGAGTCTCGTCGCGACGCTGGCGCACGAGATGGCCCACTATCTGCTGGCCGCCGAGAGCGATCTCGTCGAGGACGAGACCCACGAGCTGATGACCGATCTGGCTGTCGCCTACGCGGGTCTCGGCGTGTTCGGCGCCAACGCCGCCTTCAGTTTCGAACAGCATGGCGACGCCTTCAGCCAGGGATGGCGCAGCCGTTCGTCAGGCTATCTCTCGCCCCGCAGCTGGGCTTTCGCCCTGGCGGTGTTCGGCGAGCTCCGCGGCGACGACCGCGGGATGGAGACGTATCTCAAACCCGGGATCGAGGGGCTGCGGCGGCAGGCGGTGAAGTATCTGCGCAAGAACCCTGAACTCCTGACCGGCCTGCGACCGGCCGGATAGCGTCAGAACCCTGCCAGCGCCGCGTCGATCCGGACCACGTCCCCGGGCCGGTCCTTCCGGCTCACCTTCAGCGCCTCGCCGTCGCGGCGGATCGTGGTGCAGCGCAGATTGTTCAGGTTCCGCTCGATCTCCGCCCGCCGGCTGTCATCGTAGGGCTCCTCGCCCATCCAGTGCTCGCACATCTCCGCCCGCTCGACGAAGCGGGTCACCGCGTCGTCGCTCCAGTCCGCATCGGCGCACCCCGAAAGCGCCGCTGCGGCGCCCGCCAGAACCAGCATCCGCATCAGGCCTTCTCCACGAACGTGTCGATAACCTTCTTCTCCCCCGCCTTGTCGAAGGCCACCGACAGCTTGTTGCCCTCGATGCCGATGATGCGGCCGTAGCCGAACTTCTGGTGGAAGACCCGTTCGCCCTTCGACCACCCGCTCCCGGCTCCGGGATCGGCCGTCGCCACAAGCCGGCCGTCGCCCTCGATCAGCGCATGCCGCGCCGGCTTGGCCGCCGGGGCCCTCGCCGCCGTGAACGACTGCGCCCGTTTCCAGCCCGGCGAGGAATAGCCTGAGCCGAAGGTCGGCATCTCGTCCCAGCGGCTCTTGGCCTCCTTCATGCCGGGGGTGACGCCATAGTAGCCCGTGTCGCTCTCCGCCTCGACGTGGTCGATCGGCAGCTCATCGACGAACCGGCTCGGCAGCTGCGAGGTCCAGCGCCCGTAGACCAGCCGGTTGGCGGCGAACGAGATGCGCGCGTCCTGCTTGGCCCGGGTAACGCCGACGTAGGCCAGCCGGCGCTCCTCCTCGAGCCCCTTTTCGCCCTTCTCGTCGATACTGCGCTGGCTCGGGAAGACGCCTTCCTCCCAGCCCGGCAGGAAGACCAGCGGGAACTCCAGCCCCTTGGCGCCGTGCAGTGTCATCACCTGCACCGCGTCCTCGGCCCCGCCGCGGTCGAGGTCCATGACGAGCGAGACGTGCTCCAGATAGGCGGGCAGGCTGTCGAAGGCCTGCATCGACTGGGCCAGCTCCTTGAGGTTGTCGAGCCTCGTCTGGCCGGTCGCCCGGTCGGCCTTCTGCATGTCGGTGTAGCCGCTCTCCTCCAGCACCGTCTCGGTCAGCTCCCAGTGCGTCGTGGTCTGGGCCAGCGCCCGCCAGCGGTCGATGTCGCGCACGAAGTTGGAGAGCGCCGTCCGGGTCCGCGCCTGCAGTTCGTCCGAGACGATCAGGTCGCGCACCGCCGCCATCGCCGACACGCCCGACAGCCGCGCGATCTGCAGCACCTTCTGCACCGAGGTGTCGCCGACGCCGCGCTTGGGCGTGTTGACGATGCGCTCGAAGGCCAGATCGTCGTCCTCGCTGAGGATCAGCCGCAGATAGGCGTGGGCGTCGCGGATTTCGGCCCGTTCGAAGAAGCGCGGTCCCCCGATCACCACATACGGGATGGCCAGCAGCACGAACCGCTCCTCGAACGCCCGCATCTGGAACGAGGCCCGGACCAGCACCGCCATGTCCTTGTAGGCCATGCCCGCCCGCCGCGCCGTCTCGATCTCGTCGGCGATCAGCCGAGCCTCGGCCTCGCCGTCCCAGACCCCGCGCACGCGGACCTTGTCGCCGCTCAGATCCTCGGTCCACAGCGTCTTGCCCAGCCGCCCCTTGTTGGCCGCGATCAGGCCGGACGCGGCGCCGAGGATATGCTGCGTCGAGCGATAATTGCGCTCGAGCCGGATCACTTTCGCTCCCGGGAAGTCCCGCTCGAAGCGCAGGATGTTGTCCACCTCGGCGCCGCGCCAGCCATAGATCGACTGGTCGTCGTCACCGACGCAGCAGACATTGCCGGTCGAGGAGGTCAGCAGGCGCAGCCACAGATACTGGGCGACGTTGGTGTCCTGGTATTCGTCGACCAGGATGTAGCGGAACCGCCGCCGATATTCCTCGGCGATATCCGCGTGTTTCGACAGAATCGTCAGGTTGTGCAGCAA
>NZ_DASWTO010000167.1:0-4990 GCF_036402095.1 Brevundimonas sp.
CGGGGCGGCCGCTTCGGCGGTCTGGACCGGCGCCGGCGCGGCCACGGCGGGACCTTCGGCGGCGGCCGCGGCGCGGGCGGCGAGCTGGCGCTGGGCCGCAAAGCGGCCGGCCAGCTTCTCGGTCAGCTCACGGGCGGCCGCGGGCTCCATCTGGGCCATGACGGCGGCCAGGGAGCGCGGGCGCATGGCGGCGGCGACCGGCAGGCGCACGTCGTCGTCGAGGGTGGCGAAGACCCGGGCCGCCTCGCGCGGGCGCATGGCGGAATAGACGGCGACCAGACGGTCGACCTCGGCCTTCTCGCGCTCGCCGACCTGGCCCAGCAGGGCCTGGACCTCGGCCTTGACGGCGGCCAGGGCGGCGACCTTGGCGTCCAGTTTCTGCTCGGCGGCGGTCATCAGCGGCAGCATCGAGGCGAGGTCGGCGTCGCGGGCGTCCAGCTCGGTGCGGCGGGCGGACAGCGACTGGATGATGCGCAGCTCGGCCGGCGAGATGCCCGCCTGCTGGGCGAGCTGTTCCGGCGTCAGGGCGCAGATGGCGGCGGCGGGGGCGGCCGGGGCGGCGGCCGCGGGCACGGCCTCCTCGGCCCAGGCGCGGGCGCCCTCGAACAGGCCCGGGGCGACGCCCACGGCGCGGACGGCGACCACCCCGCCGATGGCGACGGCGATCAGAGGCAGCAGGCGGGGGATCTTGCTCATGATCGGCTACTCGGAGGGATGGGGGCGGCCCGGATCAGGCGGCGAACAGGTCTTCGTCGAGACTGCGGCGGGCGCGGTTGAGGCTTTGCTTCGCGGATTGGTTAGCGGTCATGGCCCCGAGGATGGCGGCGACATTGCCGCCGCCGGGCGCCCGCGCCTTCGAGGGGGCGGCGAGGCCCTGGATGCGCTCGGCGAGGGCGGCCATGCGGGCGGCGCGTTCGTCGTCCTGCGGAACCGCCGGGGCGGGGGCCGGGGCGGCGGCGCGGACGGGCGGCGCCTCCCGGACCGGCTCCGCGGCGGGAACGGGGGCGGCGACGGAGCCGCGGGTGATCAGCGTCTCCAGCTGGGCCTTGACCTCGCGCGCCTTGACGATGCGGTCGTGCAACAGGTCCGTCTCCTGCCCCGAGGCGCGCAGCGAGGCCAGGGCGGCCTCGGCCCGGCCGGCCGCGGCGTTGAGGTCGGTGACGGCCGAGGCGAAGGCCTGCTGGCCCTCGCGCAGGGCGGTCAGCTTGCGCTCCAGCCGCACGCCGTAGCCGAGGGCGGCGACCAGCAGCAGCATCAGCACGCCGTCCAGGATCATACCGGTCATCAGCGTCTTCCCTTCGCGAGGCTGGAGGCGGTCTCGACGTCGATCGGCGCCTCGACCCGCACGGCGATATGCTGGCCCTTGCGGCCCATGCGGCCGGTGGTCAGCGGGATCGAGCCGGCGCGGATCGAGATGTCCGAGTCCGGGGTGGCGTTGAGCATCAGGGTGTCGCCGACCTTGAAGTTGAGCACCTGCGACAGGGGCAGCTGCTGCTCGTCGAGCACGGCGCGGACCTCGGTGCCGGTGGTCCAGAGCTCGGTGGCCAGGTGGCCTTCCCAGATGTTGTCGCGGCCGAATGTCTCGCCCATGAACTGCTGCAGCAGCATCTTCCGGATGGGCTCCAGGGTGGCGTAGGGCAGCAGCAGTTCGATGCGCCCGCCGCGATCCTCCATGTCGATGCGCAGCTTGACCAGGATCGCCGCATTGGCGGGACGCGCGATGGCGGCGAAGCGCGGATTGGTCTCGAGGCGGTCGAGGTTGAAGTGGACCGGGGTCAGCGGCTCGAAGGCGGCGCGGGCGTCGGCCAGCACGACCTCGACCATGCGCTGCACCAGCACCCGCTCGATGGTGGTGTAGGGCCGGCCCTCGATGCGCAGGGCGGCCGTGCCCCGACGTCCGCCCAGCAGCACGTCGACGATGGAGTAGATCAGGTTGGAGTCGACCGTCAGCAGGCCGTAGTTGTCCAGCTCCTCGGCCCGGAACACGGCGAGGATGGCCGGCAGGGGGATGGAGTTCAGATAGTCGCCGAAGCGGATCGACGAGATATTGTCGAGGCTGACCTCGACGTTGTCCGAGGTGAAGTTGCGCAGCGAGGTGGTCATCAGCCGCACGAGGCGGTCGAAGACGATCTCGAGCATCGGCAGGCGCTCGTACGAGACGAGGGCCGAATTGATGATGGCGCGGATGCCGGAGCGCTCAGAACCGTCGTCGTCGCCGAGATCGAAGCCCAGCAGGCTGTCGATCTCGTCCTGGTTCAGCACGCGCTCGGACAGGACGGCCGCCTCGGCGTCGGCGAGCGGGTCCATTTCGGCCAGCGGATCCGGACTGTCGGCGAAGGCCGCGTCGGTCATGCTAGTTCACCAGCATTTCTTCGATCAGCACGGCGTCGACCTTGCCGGGCGCGGCGATCAGGTTGACCCGGCGGAGGATCTCGGCGCGCAGCTGGAAGCTGCCGGCCGAGCCGGCGAGGTCCTCGGGCCGCAACTCGCGCAGGAAGCTCTGGAACATGTCCTGCATCCGCGGCATCTCGGCCTGCAGGTGCTCGGCCAGGGCGGCGTCGTGCATCTCCAGCGTCAGCTTGAGCTTGAGGAAGGTGGGCCGCCCGTCGGCCGCCTGGATGTTCACCACCATGTCCGGCAGGGTGTAGAAGGTGACGCCGTCGGGCCCCTCGGCGATCACGCCCAGGGCCGGGTCGGCCTCGCCGGAGGCGGCGCCGTGGCCCCCGCCCTTCTTCTCCGCCTTGCCGTGGCCGCCCTTCTTCTCCGGCGCATGACCGCCGTCGGCCGCCTCGGCCTTGGGCTGCATCAGGAAGAAGGCCGCGCCCCCGCCCCCGCCCACGACCAGCAGGGCGGCGGGAATGACGATGAACAGCAGCGGCAGCTTCTTCTTCTTCGGCGCGGCCGGCTCGCCGTCGACGGTTTCCCCGTCGGTGACCGCCGGAAGGTTGGCGTCATCGCTCGCCGCCGCACCCTTCTTCTTGCCGAACTTGAACATGCCACGCGCCCCGAGAATCTCTCGATCCATTCGAGACGTTTTTGGTTAACGAGGCGCTAAGAACCGGCAAATCCTGCCGGGTTCCGACAGGAGCTTTGCGGCTGAAACCCCCGCCCCGCCTGAATTAGCCCTGCTGGCACGACCGTTGCGAAGGACCGGGGCGAAAGGAGCCGCCCGTGGAAAACGCCGCCTATGTCGGACTGTCACGCCAGATGACGCTGCGCCGCGAGCTCGACATCGTGGCCAACAACATCGCCAATGCGGACACGACCGGCTTCAAGGTCGAACAGCTGCTGCTCGGCGAGGAGGTCGGCGAGCGGGCCCGCAACGCCTTCGTCCGCCCCGGCGTCAGTTTCGTCATGGATGACGGCGTCGGCCGCGACTACGGCCAGGGCGCGCTGGAGCAGACCGGCCGCACCCTCGACTTCGCCATCGAGGGCGAAGGCGCCTTCTTCGCCCTGAAGGACGGGAACGGCGACGCCTACACCCGCGACGGAGCCTTCACCCTCGACCCGGAGGGCCGGCTGACCACCCAGGGCGGCGCGGCGGTCCAGGGCGACGGCGGCGACATCATCCTCGACCCCCTGCTCGGCCAGCCCGCCGTGGCCGCCGACGGCACGATCAGCCAGAACGGCCAGCCGGTGGGACGCCTCAGCGTGGTCCGGTTCGAGACCCTCGCGGTGCTCGAGAAGGGCGGCGACGGCCTTTACCGCAACGCCTCCAACGCCGCCCCGGTCGCGGCCAACGACGTGCAGGTGCGCCAGGCGATGCTGGAGGGCTCCAACGTCAATCCGATCCTCGAGATCACCAATCTGATCGAGATCCAGCGCGCCTACGAGAGCGTGACGCGGATGATCGAGAACACCAACGACCTGTCCCGCCGCGCCGTCGAGCGCCTCGGGCGGGCCGCGTAAGGAGAACGGGACATGAGAGCGCTCAGAACCGCCGCCTCGGGCATGGCCGCCCAGCAGCTGAACGTGGAGGTCATCTCCAACAACATCGCCAACATGAACACGGTCGGCTTCAAGCGGCAGCGGGCCGAGTTCCAGGACCTGCTGTACCAGAACGTCGAGCGGATGGGCGCGCAGTCGTCCAGCCAGGGCACGGTGGTGCCGACCGGCATCCAGATCGGCGCGGGCGTCAAGGCCGGCTCGGTCTACCGGGTCACCGAACAGGGCAGCCCGTCGCAGACCGGCAATCGCTACGACGTCGCGGTCGACGGGCGCGGCTATTTCCAGATCCTGATGCCGTCGGGCGAGACCGCCTTCACCCGCGCCGGCAACTTCTCCCTGAACGGCGAGGGTCAGCTGGTCACCGACGACGGCTATGCGGTGCAGCCGAACATCTCGATCCCCCAGGACGCCATCGACGTCTCGATTTCCAAGTCGGGCCAGGTCCAGGTCATCACCCAGGGTGAAACCGAGCCCCAGGTCGTCGGGCAGATCGAACTGGCCACCTTCTTCAACGAGGCGGGGCTGGAAGCCATTGGCGACAACCTGCTGCTGGAGACCGCGGCCTCCGGCCCGGCCAACGTCGGCACGCCCGGCGAGGTCGGCTTCGGCGATCTGCTGCAGGGCTATACCGAGGCGTCCAACGTCGACGCCGTGGCCGAGATCAGCGCCCTGATCATCGCCCAGCGGGCCTATGAGATGAACTCCAAGGTCATCACCACCGCCGACCAGATGCTGTCGGTCGCCGGGCAGGTGAAGTCATGAGAACCCTGATCCTCGCCGCCGCGGCCCTGCTCGTGGCCGGGCCCGCCCTCGCCGGCCCGGTGACGCTCAAGGCCAACCCCGTCGACGTGGACGGCCAGGTCACCTTCGGCGACGTGTTCGACGGCGCGGGATCGGCCGCCGGGATCGTGATCGGCGACCGGTCGGGGCCCTCGGTGGTGTTCGAGGCCGGATCGCTACAGGCGCTGGCGCGCCAGGCGGGCCTCAGCTGGGCAAATCCGACCGGGCTGCGCCGGGTCGTGGTGCGCCACGCCGCCGTCGC
>NZ_DASWTO010000168.1:0-4622 GCF_036402095.1 Brevundimonas sp.
CGATCGCCGCGTCGCTGGCGGCGGCGGTGATCCTGAATGCGCGGGTGGTGAAATGGCGGCCGCTGTGGCGGGTGATGTTCTTCGCGCCGTATGTGACCACGCTGGTCGCCACCGCGGTGCTGTGGAACTACCTGCTGCACACCCGCTACGGGGTCATCAACTGGGCCATCTCCAGCGTCGGCCTGCCGCCGGTCGACTGGCTGGGCCAGCCGTCGACTTCCATCCCCGCCATCCTGATGTTCGTGGTGTGGAAGATCTTCGGCTACAACATGCTGATCTTCCTGGCCGTTCTTCAGACGGTCCCGGATGACCTGTACGAGGCGGCGCGCATCGACGGGGCCGGGGTGTGGAAGCGGTTCGTGCACGTCACCCTGCCGGCCATCGCCCCGACCCTGCTTCTGGTGTCGATCATCTCGGTGGCCGGCTTCTTCCAGCTGTTCGCCGAGCCCTATGTGATGACCCAGGGCGGACCGGCGCAGAGCACGGTCACGGTGCTCTACTTCATGTACGAAGAGGGCTTCAAATGGTGGAACCTCGGCTCCGCCAGCGCCGTGGCCTTCATCCTGTTCCTGTGCATCCTGGCGGTGACGCTGGTGCAGCTGGCGGTGGCGAAGCGGATGGGGGCCTACGAATGAACGCCCGCCGCGTCAGGATGGTGCTGCTCAACGTGGGCGTGGCGTTCATCGCCCTGCTGGTGCTGTTCCCGCTGCTGTGGATGCTGTCGGTCAGCTTCATGGCGACCGGCGAGGCGGCGACCTTTCCGCCGCCGCTGCTGCCGAAAACGTGGACGCTGGAGCACTACCGCGACCTGTTCGTGACGCAGGGCATGGGCCGTTATCTGTGGAACAGCTTCGCGCTGGCGACGCTGGCGACGGGATTGGCGCTGCTGTTCACCGTGCCGGCCGGCTACGCCTTCGCCAAACTGCGCTTCCGCGGACGCGAGCGGACTTTCCAGCTGTTGGTGGCGGCGCTGGTGGTGCCGGCCCAGATCGGCACCCTGCCGCTGTTCCTGATGCTGAAGGGGATGGGGCTGGTGAACACCTACGCCGGGGCGCTGGTGCCGTGGCTGGCCTCGATCTACGGCCTGTTCCTGGTGCGGCAGTATTCGATGTCGATCCCCGACGAGATGCTGGAGGCGGCGCGGATCGACGGGGCGAGCGAGGGGCAGATCTTCCGCCGCGTGGTGCTGCCGACGCTGCAGCCGATCATCGTGACCCTGGCGCTGTTCGTCTTCCTCGGCAGCTGGAACGACTTCCTGTGGCCGCTGATCATCCTCACCGACCAGTCGAACTATACGCTGCCGGTGGCGCTCGCGGCGCTGTCGCGCGAGCACGTGCAGGACATCGAGATGATGATGGCCGGCGCGGTGATCACGGTCGCGCCGGTGCTAATCCTCTTCCTCGCCCTGCAGCGCTACTACATCCGCGGCATGCTGGCTGGCAGCGTGAAGGGCTAGGGTTCGATGCTCCTTCGTGTCGCGTTGTTCTTCGGTCTGGCTCTCGTGTGGGGTGCTCCCGTCCACGCCCAGACCGGCCGTGTGCTCGACCCGTTCGAGACGCTCGCGCCGTGGTCGGCCGACGCCTCGACCGACGTGTCGTCGGCGATCAGTTCCGTGGCCGGGCGCGACGGACGAGCCATGCGGCTGGACTACGACTTCAACGGGGTGTCCGGCTACGCCTTCGCGGCGCGGGCGATCGACCTGCAGGTCCCCGACAACTACGAGATCAGCTTCTGGCTGCGCGGCGAGATGCAGCCGAACACGCTGGAGATCAAATTCGTCGACGGCTCGGGCGACAATGTCCACTGGCGCCAGGTCCGCGGCTTCAAGGCCAATGCGGCGTGGACGCGCTACACCATCAAGAAGCGCCAGATCGCCTGGGCCTGGGGCCCCAACCCGGATCGAACCTTCCGCGGCGCCGAGCGGATCGAGTTCGTGGTCACGGCCGGGGAGGGCGGCAAGGGCTGGATCGAGATCGACCAGCTGGAGCTGCGCGAACTGCCGCCCGAGCCGGGCGTGCCGCCGCGCCCGCTGGCGAGCGCCACGAGCGAGGACGGGCTGAACGTCGCCGCCCGGGCCGTGGACGACGATCCCGCGACGGCGTGGCGCACAACGGGCGGCGGGGCGCAGAGCCTGACACTGGACCTCGGCTACGAGCGGGAGTTCGGCGGGGTGACCCTGCGCTGGGCAGAGCGGATGGCCGCGTCGCGCTACCGGCTCACGGCCTCATCGGACGGAAGGGAATGGCGCGAGCTGGCGGCGGTGTCGGACGGCGACGGCAGCGTCGACTGGCTGCGCACGCCGGAGGCCTCGGCGCGCTGGCTGCGGCTGGACCTGCTGGCCCCGCGGGAAGAGGCGGGCGTGGTGGGGCAGGCCGGGGCCGGGCAGCGGCTGGGGCAGGCGGCGGCTGACGCCTATGCGCTCAACGCGCTGGAGATCGAGCCGCTGTCGGTCGGCGAGACACCGACCAGCTTCATGCTGGCAGTGGCGAGCGAGAGCCGCCGGGGACTGTATCCGCGCGGCTTCCATGGCGAGCAGCCGTACTGGACCCTGGTCGGGGTCGACGGCGGCGGCGAGAGCGGTCTGATGGGCGAGGACGGCGCGTTAGAGCTGCGCCGGGGCGGGCCGTCGATCGAGCCGTTCGTGATCGACAACGGGCGGGTGGTGACCTGGGCGGACGTGAACATCACCCAAGGCCTGCTGGGCGACGACCTGCCCATGCCGGAGGTGACCTGGACCGGGGATGGCTGGAGCCTGAAGGTCGAGGCGTTCGCGGACGGCGCGCCCGGGAGCGCGCGGCTGTTCGGACGCTATTACCTGACCAACCTGTCCGACGAGCGTCGCGTGATCACGCTGGGGCTGATGGCGCGGCCCTTTCAGGTCAACGGACCGGTGCAGTTCCTGACCACGCCGGGCGGGGTTGGACCGATCCAGCAGGTCGACTGGACCGGGCAGGAGCTGGTGCTCAACGACGCCATTCGCCTCCGCCCGCTGATGCCCGTCGACGCCGTGGCGGCCTCGACATTCGCGGCCGGCGCCGACCCGCAGAGCCTGCTGGCCGACGCGGCGCGGCGGCGCCCGGCCGGGGCGCGTCTGGTGGAAGCCGACGCCGGACTGGCGGCCGGCGCCCTGATCTACGAGCTCGAGCTTCAGCCCGGACAGACGCGGCAGGTCGCGTGGGTCGCTCCGCTGAGCAGTCCCCTGGCGCCGCTTCCGGCGGGGTCCGGCTTCGTCGAGGCGATGCTGGATGAGGTGCAGTCCGCGGTGGCGCTGTCGTGGCGCGAGAAGCTGGACCGCTTCGACCTGACCCTGCCCGGGAGCCAGCAGCACATCGAGGACGTGATGCGCACCTCGCTGGCTCACATGCTGATGTCACGGCAGGGGCCGATCCTGCAGCCGGGCACGCGCAGCTACAATCGCAGCTGGATCCGCGACGGGGCGATGATGGCCGAGGGGCTGAACCGGCTGGGCCATGCCGATCTGTCGGCGGACTATCTGCGCTGGTTCGCGCCGCTGGTGTTCGACAACGGCAAGGTGCCGTGCTGCGCCGACGCGCGGGGCGCCGATCCGGTGCCCGAGAACGACAGCCACGGCGAGTTCATCTTCCTGGCCGCCGAGACCTACCGCTACACCGGCGACGCGGCCCTGCTGCGCGAGGTGTGGCCGCAGGTGCAGGGCGCGATCCGCTACATGGACGAACTGCGCGCCTCGACCCGGACGGCGGAGTTCCAGAATGCCGACAAGCGGCACCTGTTCGGCCTGCTGCCGCCGACCATCAGTCACGAGGGCTATTCGGACCGGCCGGCCTATTCCTACTGGGACGACTTCTGGGGCCTGCTGGGCTATCGGGACGCCGCGTTCATTGCGGGGACGCTGGGCGACGAGGCGGCGGCGGCGCGGTTCCGCGCGTCGGAGGCGGAATTCAGGGCCGATGTGATGGCCTCCATCGAGGCGACGGCGCGGGCGCATGGGATCGACTGGATCGCCGGTGCGGCCGACCGGGGCGACTTCGACGCCACCTCGACCACCATCGCCCTGTCGCCGGCCGGGCTGATCGACGACCTGCCGCAGGATCTGCTGCAGGGCACGTTCGACAAGTGGTGGGAGAATTTCACGGCGCGGCAGGAGAACCGGCAGGGGTGGCGGGACTACACCCCGTACGAACTGCGCAACGTCGGGGCCCTGGTGCGGCTGGGACGGCGCGACGAGGCTCTGCGGGCGCTGGACTTCTACTTCGCCGACATCCGGCCGCGGGCGTGGAACGGCTGGGCCGAGGTGGTCGGTCGCGACAGGCGCGAACCGCGCTTCATCGGCGACATGCCCCATGCCTGGGTCAGTTCGGACTACATCCGCTCAGCCCTGGACCTGCTGGTCTACGAGCGCGACCGGGACCACGCCCTGGTGCTGGCGGCGGGGGCTCCGCTGGCCTGGCTTGACGGCGAGGGGGTCGGAGTGACGAACCTGCCCACGCCCTACGGGCCGCTGACCTACAATCTACGCGGGGACGAGGGCGGGTATGTGCTGACGCTGGACGGGCGGGCGTCGCCGCCGGGCGGCTTCGTTCTGCAGTGGCCGGCGGGCGAGATTGCTCCGGCGCGGGCGCGGATCGACGGACGGGACGTGC
>NZ_DASWTO010000169.1:0-1555 GCF_036402095.1 Brevundimonas sp.
GTCGGGGTCTACGAGGCCTTCAAGGCGGCGAAGCGCGCGGCGGCGGAAACCGGCTCGCTGATGCCCCCCGCCCACATCCGCAACGCCCCGACGAAGCTCATGAAGTCGCTCGGCTACGGCAAGGGCTACCAGTACGACCCGTCGACGCCCGAGGGCTTCTCCGGCGCGAACTTCTTTCCCGACGGCATGGAGCGCCGCAGCTTCTACGCCCCGAAGGGCGAGGGGCACGAGGCGAAGGTGAAGGAGCGGCTGGAGCGCTGGACGGCCTTGCGCGCCGCGATGCAGGCGGGCGGCGACGAGCCGTCAGGGTAACCGTTGCCGTAACCGCGTTTTCGGATCATCCTCCGCCCATCGGAATCCTTGGGAGGGGACCATGACCGACACTTCGATGACGACCCGCACGCCGTGGCACCTCTGGGTGGTCGGTGTGCTGAGCCTGCTGTGGAACGGGTTCGGCGGCTACGACTTCATCATGACCACGACGCAGGGCGAGGCCTATTTCCGCGCCTCCGGCTTCGACCAGGCGATGATCGACTATTACAACGCCATGCCGGCGTGGATGTATGCCCCGTGGATTCTCGGCGTCTGGGGCGCGGTGGCCGGCTCGATCCTGCTGCTGATGCGCAGCCGGTTCGCGGTTCCCGCCTTCGCCCTGTCGCTGCTGGGCGCGCTCGTCAGCCTCGTCTACGGCCAGTTCATGAACCCGATGCCGGAGCTGCCGCCGGCGATGGCGATGATGAAATACATGCCGTATGTGATCACCCTGATCGCGGCCTTCCTCGCCTGGTACGCCTGGACCATGTCGAAGAAGGGCGTGCTGCGTTGACCCCGGGGGACGCCGCCGGCCGGACGCGTGCGCCTTGGCACCTCTGGCTGGTGGGCGCCCTCGCCGTGCTCAAGAGCGGCCTCGGCTGCCTCGACTACGTCATGATGCAGACGCAGGGCGAGGCCTGGCTGGCCAGGATGGAGCCCACGCAGATCCAGATCGACTGGTTCCATGCCTTGCCGGCCTGGTACGATGCGACCTGGGCGATCTTCGTCTGGGGCGGGCTGCTCGGCGGCCTGCTGCTGCTGATGCGACGCAGATGGGCGGCGCCGCTGTTCGCGCTGTCGCTTCTCGGCTGGGCCGCGGGCGCTGTCTACGTCTTCGCCCTGTCGAACGGCCTGGAGGTCATGGGCCCCTGGTGGCCCATTCATCTGGTCCACGCCGGCGCGGCCGCCGGGTTCCTCTGGTACGCCTGGATGATGTCGAAGAGGGGCGTCCTGCGCTGAGGGCTGACGGGGGAGGGCGGTTCGCGTAAGCACGCGCGGTGACCGACCGCGCCCCCGTCTCCCTGTCCGCCGAAGAGATCGCCGCCGTCCGCTCGTGGGTGCTGCACGAGGACCCGCACCTGCTCGTGCTCAACAAGCCCGCCGGCCTGTCCAGCCAGGGCGGGCGGATCAGGGCGCACACCCTGGACGACCTGCTGTGGGCCTTCATGCGCTCCAACGGCAAGCGGCCGGAGCTGGTGCACCGGCTGGACCGCGACACCTCCGGCGTCATCCTGGCGGCGAA
>NZ_DASWTO010000170.1:0-10719 GCF_036402095.1 Brevundimonas sp.
GATGGCTGCGATGGCCTCCGCATCGAACCGCCGAGCCGCCCTGTCGTCACGGGCGGCGGCGGCCGCGATCAGCAGCAGAGGCGAGGCCGCCAGGGCGGCGGCCAGTCCCGCCGCCCTGCGCCAGCCGACGCGCGCCGCACGGTCCCGCAGGCCGTTGTCGAGCAGGTTGATCGCGGGCGATCGCGCCGCCTGCACAAGGGCCCGTTCCATCACGCCCTCGTTCTGGAGCGGGACGACGCGACGGTCGCCGACGACCAGGTCCACAAGGTCGGGCTGCACCGTAGCGGCGAGGAAGCGGCCGCGCAGGGCGGTGTTCTCTCCGAAGGTCACCGCCGACACGACGTCGTCATCCTCGGGCTGGGCGATGGTCAGCATGTCCGGGGTGATGACGTCGGCGCGGACCCCCAGGGCCTCAAGATAGTCTGCCCACGCCTGCAGCAGCGAACGGCTGACCACGGCGACGAGGCGAGGTTGGCCCGGTCCGGCAGGCGGACCCACCACGGTGGCCACCCGATCCGGTGTGGCGGCCAGATTCTCGCGCAGCCTCCAGGCGGCGGCGGCGCGCAATTGGGCGGCGCCGCCCGGCGGCAGATCGAGCCAGCGGATCGAGACTTCGGCGCCCGGGCAGATGGCGACGGTGCGCATCGGTTCCGGCCGCTCCACGGCGTCCAGGGCCAGCGCGCCGCGCTGGAGGACGCCGCCGTCGGGCGCGACGATCATATAGGGCGCGGGCTGACCGGGGAGCGTCGGGATAAGGATCAGGCGGGTCGGTTTCATTCTTCGGGAGTCCAGCGCTGGATGACGGTGCGCACGGCGCCGTCGGGCTGTGCATGGAGAAGGGCGGTGCGGACGGCCCGGCCGCCGCCGTGGTCGACGTCGATGCGGAGGTTGAAGTAGCGGGTCAGGACGGTGACCTGGTCACGAACCTCGGCCGGAACCTCCACGGTGGCGAGGGCCGGTTGGGCCCAGAAGGCGGCGGCGTCCGGCCATCCGGCGCGCGGCCGCCCTGCGATGACGGCCCGGGCGGCTTGCGGGCCGAGGGCGTCGCCGGCGAGCATCATCAACAGCGGAGCCTGTTCCGGCGCCAAGGTATTGACGTTGAGCGGCGACAGCCGGGTGGTCGGCAGGGCGCAGGCGTACGGGCGCAGGCGGCGGTACAGGTCGGCGTCTACGCCCTTGACCGCCCGCAATTCGCTGACCTCGGCCAGCATGACGCCGCCGGTCCGGTAGGGCGTGGCCAGGCCGGCGTAGGCCCCGTCCTCGGCGCCCAGAGGCCGGGATACGCCGTCGGCGTCAAGCCAGTCGGTCAGGGCGTCCGCGACGGCGCGCATGCGGCTGTCGGGCGCGCCGACGGCCCGGCCCAAGGCGAGGAACTGGGCCCGGCCGAGCGGCCGCTCGATCAGGTCCTCGCCGAAACCCTCCACAAGGCTGTTGAGGTTGAAACAGGCCTGGCCGTCGGTGACCACGGCGCTGATCGTTCCGGCCTCGACGGGAAAGTCGAGGCGGCGGCCGTTCCAGTCCGGCTCCAGAGGGGTCCGGGCGGGGTCGGCCGCAAGCAGACGCGCGACCTGCGCCCGGGCGAGAGCCTCAGCGCCCGAGGCGTACCACTGGGCCTGGGCCTGGGTCTCGGCATTGGTCGCCCGGCGCACCGAGAAGCGCACGTCGTCCAGCACGACGACGGCGACCACCGACATCACCGCCACCAGCAGCAGGACGGTCAGCAGGGCCATGCCCTCGCGATTGTCGGAGCCCGGCCGCATCAGCCGCCGCCCACGAGGAACATCTGCTCGACCGGACCATAGCCATCGAGCGTCATTCGCAGGCGCACCGCGTCCGGCAGCGGTCGCTCGGCGGTGACGATATAGGCGGGGGCCTCCTGCCCGTCCCTGACAAAGGCGACCGTCACGTTGCGGACGCCGCGATACAGCACCTGCGGCGGCCCGGGACGGGCGCCGTCCAGATGGGTGGCGATCCGGCGCTCCAGCCGGTTCTCGACCAACCGGTATTCGACGCGCTGCAGCGAGGGGCGGGGCCGGCCCCCGGGATTGGTCCAGCCGGCCCGGGTCAGGACCAGAACGGGATCGCCGGGCGCGGCCGGGCCGCTCATCGGTTGAGGCATGGGCCGACCCGTGGGGCCGCGGGAGCGGCGGCCGCTGGCCTGCCCGAGATCGGCCTTCAGCAGGCTGCGCATGCGCTGCAGGTCGGCGGTCCTGTCCGTCGCGGCCTTGATGGCGAAGCGGTTGTCGATCGACAGCCTGAGCACCGCCGCACCCGCCGCGGCGATCAGCGCGAAGACAAGCAGGGAGACGAGCACCTCGACGAGGGTGAAGCCGGGACGGGGGCCGGTCATGACCGCGCCCGGAACAGCACGCGGTCGGCCGCCTGGCCCTCGTCCGTCGTGACGCGGATGTCGACGCGCAGCATGCCGGCCTCGACGGCCCTGACCGAGCGGTTCCAGCGCCACTGGCGGCCCGCCAGCGGAAGCGCGCCGCCAGTCTCCCCTTCAGCGAGGCGGGGGTCGATCATGGCCTCGACGGCCAGGTTCTCGGCCACGACGCCGCCAAGGGTGCGCGTCTCGACCCGGGCGGCGGAACGGGTGTTCTCGCCCGACAGATTCAGCATTGCCATGGCCGCGAGACTGAACACGGCCAGAGCGACCAACAGCTCGATCAGGGTGAAGCCGCTTCGGTCAGCCATCGATGGCGACCTCCCCGGCCCCGTCGACGGCGATGCGTGAGGCGCGGCCGTCGCGGCTGAGGGTGACGATCGCGGGCTCGGCGACGCCAGTGGGATCGAACACGATCCTGACCGGCCCGGCCGGCGACACCGACACGCCCGCGCTCCACGCTTCAGGCCCGAACGGTCCGTCCGTCAGGGCCGACCATTCCCTGCCGTCGAAGGCGGAGAAGGCGTAGCCTGCTGTTGTCGCCTCCACCGCCACCGGCCGGTTGGTCAGGACGGCCTCTTCCCGCGCCCGCGACAGGCGCGCGGCGAAGCGCTCGGCGTCCTGCCCCACGGACGGCCGGGGATCGGGCACGGACAGCACCACCGCGCCGGCCGCCAGACCGATGATCGCCACCGTCATGAGCAGCTCGACCAGGGTGAAGCCGGCGCGGCCGACCTGGCGCTTGCTCAAGCAGGGAACGACCGCAGGGCCTGTCCCCGGCCTGATCGAAGAGCGGACCGGGGGGCGAGCGCCAGCGCCCCTAGCCCTGCCAGTTACCGAGGTCGGCGTCATTGCCCTCGCCCCCTTCCCGGCCGTCCGCCCCCAAGGAGAAGACGTCGAACTGGCCGCCGTGCACGCTCGGGCGGCGGTACTGGTAGGGATTGCCCCACGGATCCTCGGGCAGGCGGCGGACGTAGCCGCCCTGACGATAGCGCTCGGGCCGGGCGAGGCCGGCGGGAGCGGCGACCAGAGCCTGCAGATCGTCGGGGAAGGTCAGGTTGTCGAGGCGGTAGGTCTCGATGGCCTGCTCCAGCACCGAGATGTCGGCCCGCGCCTTGCCGACCATGGCCTTGTCCTGGCTGGGCAGGACGTTGATAGCGACGACGGTGGCGAGCAGGCCGATGATGACGATCACCACCATCAGCTCAACGAGCGTAAACCCCGCGCGTTTGCGACGGGCCTCGGTCTTTTTGCGTTCGTGTGCGGTCATGACAGGCGGCTCCATCACCCCATGGCCAGGGTGTTGATCTGAAGGATGGGCAGGAGGATCGAGAGCACGATGAGGGCCACGACGCCGCCCATGACGACGATGATGGCGGGCTCGAGCAGGCTCAGCATGACGGCGGTGAAGGTCGAGAATTCGCGCTCGAGATAGTCCGCGGCGCGCTCCAGCATCGGCTCCAGCCGGCCGCCGCTCTCGCCCGAGGCGGTCATGTAGACGAGGATCGGCGGGAAGACGTCGGCGCGGCGCATGGCGGCGGACAAGCCGCCCCCTTCGCGCACGGCGTCGGCCATGGTTTCGGTGGCGGCGCGCAGAGCCCGGTTGGAGACGGTGCGGGCGGTGATGGTCAGCCCTTCCAGCACCGGCAGGCCGGCGGCGATCATGGTCGACAGGGTGCGCGCCATCTTCGCTCCGTGCAGGTCGCGGATCAGGCGGCCGACCAGCGGCAGGCGCAGCAGGGCCGTGTCCGCCTTGAGCCGGATCGCCGGACTGCGCAGGGCGACGGCGCCCGCGGCCAGGGTCGCCGCGAGCAGCAGCCCTGCCAGCCAGCCCCAGTCGCGCATCAGGCTGGAGACGCCGATGACCAGCCGGGTGAGCAGCGGCAGGGTCTGGTTCATGCTGTCGAACTGGTCGACCACCTTCGGCACCACGAAGGCCATCAGCGCGCCGATGACGCCCAGCGCCACCACGGCCAGCACGGCCGGATAGACCAGGGCCGTGACCACCTTGCCGCGCACCGTCTGATCGCGTTCGAGGCCGTCGGCGAGGCGTTCGAGGATCGGCTCCAGGGCGCCCGACGTCTCACCGGCCGAGACCATGGCCCGGTACAGCGGCGGGAAGGCCTGCCCCTGCAGGGCCATGGCGTCGGACAGGCGGCGACCCTCCATGACCCCGGCGTGCACGCCTTCGAGAGTCCGCCGCACGGCGGGCCGATCGGCCTGCAGGGCGATGGTCCGCAGCGCCTCCTCCAGCGGGGCGACGGAAACGAGGGTGGCCAGCTGGCGCGTCGTCAGGGCCAGGGTCTTGGCGTTCAGCCTGCCGCCCCGGGTCTGTTTGAGGCGGTCGACCTTCTGCAGGGGCCCGAGCCCGGCCGTAATCTCGAGCGGCATCAGCCGGCGGCGCTCAAGCAGGGCGCGCGCCGCGGCCTCGTCGGCGGCGGCCAGCACTCCCGACACCATGCGTCCGCCGGCGTCCAGCGCCACATAGTCGAACGCGGCCATCAGGCCGCCGCCCCGGCCGCGGACGCATCGTCCTGCAGCGCCCCGACATCCTGCCGCGTCACCCGCACGGCCTCCTCGACGGAGGTCAGGCCGCTCAGGACGAAGGCGCGGGCGCGCCGCGCCAGGGTGTCCATCCGCTCGAAGGCCACGGCGTTGATGGCCTCCTCGTCGGCCCCCGCGGCGATCAGGCGGCGGACGCGGTCGTCCACGGCGATGACCTCATAGAGGCCGACCCGTCCGACGTAGCCGGTCTGACGGCAACGGTCGCAGCCCTGGGCGCGCCACACCGGCTGGCCGGTCCGGACGCCGATCAGCCGCGCCGTCGCTGGATCCGCCGGCTCGGACCGGCGGCACGCCGGGCACAGGCGGCGCACCAGCCGCTGAGCCACGATCAGGCGCAGGGTCGAGGCCAGGAGGAAGGGCTCGACGCCCATGTCGCGGAGGCGGGTTATGGCTCCGGCTGCGTCGTTGGTATGCACCGTCGACAGAACCAGATGCCCGGTCAGGGAGGCTTGCACCGCGATCCCCGCGGTCTCCACGTCGCGGATCTCGCCGACCATGACCACGTCCGGATCCTGACGCAGGATGGCGCGCAGGCCGGCCGCGAAGGTCATGCCGACCTTGGTGTTGACCTGGGTCTGGCCGACGCCGTCGATGGCGTATTCGACCGGATCCTCGACCGTCAGGATGTTGCGCCTCGAGTCGTTCAGCAGCGACAGACCCGCGTAGAGCGAGGTGGTCTTGCCCGACCCCGTGGGCCCGGTAACGAGGATGATGCCGTTGGGCTCGCGCAGCGCCGCGCGGAAGGCGTCCAGCGTCTCGCCGGTCATGCCCAGTTGATCCAGCCTCAGTTCGGCCTGGTCCTTGTCGAGGATGCGCAGCACCACCCGTTCGCCGGCGCGCGACGGCAGGGTAGAGACCCGCACGTCCAGGGTCTTGCCGCCCAGCGCCAGCGGGATGCGCCCGTCCTGCGGCACCCGCTTCTCGGCGATGTCGAGCCGCGCCATGACCTTGATCCGCGACACCAGCAGGGGCGTGATGCGCGGGTTCAGCGACAGCGTCTCGCGCAGCACCCCGTCGACCCGCATGCGCACCGTCAGGGCCGTTTCGAACGGCTCCAGATGGATGTCGGAGGCGCCTGCCCGCACCGCCTCGGCGATGATGCCGTTGATCAGGCGGATGACCGGGGCGTCGTCGGCGGTGTCGAGCAGGTCGGCGGCGGCCGGCATGTCATCGATCAGGCTGCCGAGGCCCGAGGGCATGTCGAGATCGTCGCCATCGGCCGCCTTCAGATGGTCGCCGGCATAGACCTGCGACAGCCGCCGGTCGAACTCGGCCTGGCTTAGCCGTTCGATGCGCAGCGGCCGGCCGAGGGCGCGGCGCGTCTCGACCAGGGCTGTGGGATCGGCGCCCTCGCGCAGGCCGACCAGGGCGATGTCCCCGGCGTCGAGAAGGATGACGCCGTGCCGCTTGGCGAAACCGTAGGGCAGGGTCGGATTGACGAGGGTGATCATGCCGCCCTCACTGCTCCGGCGCGGCCTGCGCCGGCGGCAGGGGCGAGGCCGTCACCTCTCCCGCCGGCGCCGCGACCCCGTAGACCGGGGCGGCCGGCGCCTGGGTCCGCATGTAGTCGCGCAGCATCTCGTCGAGGCTGGGTTCGACGCCCGGGGCGTTGTCCAGCTGCTGCCGCCGCATATAGCCCCAGCGGTCGGCGGCGAGGCTCTGCGCGTCCGTCTGCGAGCGGATGATGGTCGGGCGGATGAAGACCATCAGGTTGGTCCGGCCGCGCTGCCGGCTGGTCGAGCGAAACAGGGCGCCGATCCCGGGGATGTCGCCAAGGCCCGGCACCTTGTCGACCGACAGCCGGTCGTTCTGGTCCAGCAGGCCGCCGGCCACAGCGATGTCGCCGTCGTCGACCACCAGCGTCGTCTCCAGCTCGCGCTTGTTCAGCACGAGATCGCTGGCCGAGTTGCTGAGGACGCCGTTGATGCTCGACACCTCCTGGCGCAGGAACAGGGTGATCGAGCCGCCCGCGTTGATCTGGGGCCGGACAATCAGTTTGACGCCGATATCCTGCCGCTGGGTCGTGCGGAACGGGTTGGAATTGCCGTCCAGCAGGGTCTCGCCGGTGGTGATCGGCACCTCCTGACCGACGAGGATGGTCGCCTCCTCATTGTCCAGCGTCATCAGTGACGGGGTCTGCAGCAGGTTGGAGCCGTCGTCGGTCTTGGCGGCATTGATGATGAAGCCGAACAGGCCGTCGCCGACACGACCGCCGCCGCCGCCGATGAAGCCGTTGGCGCCCAGCAGGCTGTTGATGGCGAGGTTCTGAAGTCGCTCGCGCAGGGGGTCGTCCTCGTCGAGCTGGCCCGCCGCCGCGCCGCCGGCGATGGGGACCAGCGGCGTCGCCGTGTCGGAGTAGTTGGTCAGGCCGATGGGGTTGCCGTCCTCGCCGGCCAGCAGCCACTGCACGCCCAGTTCGCGCACGGCGTTGTCGGACAGTTCCACCACGATGGCCTCGATCAGCACCTGCTGGCGGCGCTGGTCCAGCTGGCGGATGACCTCGGCCAGCATCCGCTGGGTATCGGCGGAGCCGGAAATCACCAGGGCGTTCGCGCCCGGGAAGCGGGCGATGGTGGCGCGCTGGCCAGGGACCGGAGCGGCGGCGGCGGACGCGGGCGCCGCATCGGCCTCGACGGCGCTTCCGACCCCGCCCCGCCCGCCGGCCGGCGTCGCATTGGCGCTGGCCGCCGCCACCGGCTGGCCGACGATCTGCTGCAGCACGGGCAGCAGGGCCTCGGCGTTGGCATGCTGCAGGAAGACCACCTTGACGTCGTCGGCGGACTCGGCGCGCCGGTCGAGATCCTCGATCAGCGGACGCACGCGCGCCACGGCCGACGGGTCACCGCGCAGGACGACGGAGTTCGAGCTCTCGACCGGCGTCACTGAAACCATGCCCTGTCCCGGCTGTCCGCCCGGAGGGGCCAGCACCGTCTGGAGCACCGCGGCGATCTCCCGCGCCGACGAGTTCTCCAGCGTCACCACCTCGAAACCGCTGCGGTCGACGTCGATCCGGCCGATCAGGGTCCGGATGCGCGCGAGGTTGTCGGCGAAGTCGGCGACCACCACGCTGTTGGCGCCGGCGTTGGGCAGCACCTGCCCCTGTGGCCCGACCAACGGCCGGATCGTCTCGGCGGCCGAGGCGGCGTCGATGTTGCGCAGTTGGAAGACTTCGGTGGCGAACCGCTCGGCCCCGACGGTCGCCGGTCCCTGGGCCGCGCCCTGCGCCGGGCTGATCCGGTAGGCGCCCGAGCCGGTCGGCGTGACCACCAGGCCGTTCGCGCGCAGGGTCGACAGGAAGACCTCGAACAGCTGGGCCCGCGACAGGGGCCGGTCGCTGGTCACCGTCACCGTGCCGGTCACGGCCGGATCGACGATGAAGGTGCGGCCGGTCGAACGGGCGATGTCCTCGATGAAGGCGCGGATATCGGCGCCCTGAACATTGAGGGTCTGGCCGCCGGTCTGGGCCAGCGCCGGCGCGGCGGCGAGCGGTCCCTGCAGGGCGAGGACGGCCGCCAGGGCGATGCCGGGGAGGCTGCGGGTCGATCGCTTCAACGGCCTGTCCTTATGGTGGTGGTCTGAACCGCGCCGTTCCGCTCGAAACGGATTTCGGCGCTGGCCGCGTCGGCCAGCTGGCCCCGCAGGGCGGCCATCCGGTCGGGCCGGTCGAGCGGCTGGCCATTGACCGCCAGGATGACATCGCCCGACTTCAGTCCGGCGGCGGTCAGGGCCGGAGCCTCGCCGTTCGAGGTCACGGTGAAGCCGTTGATCCGGAGGCCCTGCATCCGGGGACGCAGCGAGGCCTCGGCGACCAGGCTGGCGGGATCGACGGTCGCGGCGGCTTGCGGGGGCGGCGTCGGCGTCACGGTCTGCGGCGCGGGCGGCGGCGGAGGCGGGGTCGCCGCACCGACTGGAAGCTCGCTGAAGATCAGGCGGCTCAGGGCGTTGCCCCGGGCCAGCACGACATGGTCCGGCCCCACCGACCGCAGAACGAGCCCCGGCTCAATGGTCTCGCCGACCGCGACCGACAACTGCCGGCCGTCCGCCAGGCCGATGATGGCCGACCCGCCGCCGGCGCCGTCTGACCGCAGACCGAACAGCCGCATCTGGCTGCTGCCCGCGGCGGTGTCTTCGGCCAGGCTGCTCTGACCGCCGGTGCGGAAGAAGGCGTCGAAGCGCTGGAAGACGGAATAGTCGACGGGTTTGACCTCGGCTCGCGTCGCCGGGACCACAGGCACGTCGACCGGCTCTACGGCGATCCAGACCAGCCGGCCGAGCTGCACGATCAGCAACAGGGCCAGGGCCGCCTCTACGGCGGTCCGGACCCGGTCCGGGCGGGCGGCCAGCGCTTCGCGGGCTCCCGTGCTCCAGTTGCGAATTGCGCCGATCACGATCGCAGGCCCCGATGGGCCCCGACGGCCCGAAAGCGTCGTAGACCAATCGTCCGTGTCCGGGCTTCACGGGCCCATGACGGTGACGAGAACTTGCCGTGACGGTTAGGTCGGATGCGGAGCAACTGCCGCATTTCTGCAATCAGCGATGGCGCGGCCGCCGCCCGCGAGCGGCGGCCTCGCGGGCGTCAGAAGCGGGCGGTCAGGCTGACCGTGGCCGAGGACCCGAGATCGTAGTTGTTGATCCGGATCTTGTTTCCGAGCTCCTGGAACTCGTCGTAGTCGGTGTTCAGCAGGTTGCGCAGCTCGAGGGCGAAGCCGTACTCGCGACCCGCATAGTCGAAGTCCTTGCGGAACACGAAGTCGAGGAACACGCCGGGGTCCTGGATGTAGTCGGGCTCCCGCGCGCCGGCCGCGCCCGCGCCCCGGGCGGTGATACGCTCGCTGACGTAGTTGACGATCATCGTCGCCTGCGACCGGGCGGTGTCGTCTTCCCAGCCAAGCTGCAGGTTGGCGACGTGATCGGACTGGCCCTGCAGACGGCTGCCATCCTCGATGAAGAAGGACGCCTGTTCCGGCGCGCCGCCGCCGCCCTGGGTGAAGACCACGTCATCGGCGCCGACCTGCACCTCCGAGGTCGACCAGGTGTAGTTGGCCTGGATCAGCCACCGCTTGTTGGCGATGAACGGCGAGCGGGCGTCGGGGAACTCGAAATACTTCTTCACCTCGACCTCGGCCCCGTAGACCGTGGCTTTGGGCGCATTGAGGAAGGACTGCTGGCGCTGGTCTCCGGTCAGCACCACGACCGACTCCACCGGCTTGTCCAGGTCCTTGTAGAAGACGCCGGCGGTCAGATACTGCTGCCGGGCGAAATACCACTCGTACCGGGCGTCGAGGTTGAGGATTTCGGTGTCCACCAGGAACGGGTTGCCGGTGAACTCGCGGTCGCTTTCCGGGTCGATATAGGACTGGGGCGCCAGCTCGCGGAACTGGGGCCGGCCAATGGTCTTCGAGGCGCCCAGCCGGAGTTGCTGATCCTCGGCGAAATTCCACGTCGCGGTGCCGGAGGGCAGATAATACTGCTCCTCGAGTTCGCTGGCGGCGAAGGTCGACGTACCGCCGAACAGGTCGCGCGGCGTCACCGTCTGACGGCTGTCCTCGAATCGGACACCGACGGTGGTGCGCAGGAGGGGAATGATCTCGGCGTCCACCTGGGCGTAGACGGCGGCGACCTCGAGCCCGGCGTCATAGGCGCCCGCGCCGTTGGTGCCCGAAACCTGGCGCAGCTCGATCGTGGTCGGGTTGATGTTGAAGTCGGAGAACAGGAAGTCGATGCGGGACTCGCGCTGTTCATCCGTCAGCCCGCTGACCGCGGCCAGT
>NZ_DASWTO010000171.1:0-11730 GCF_036402095.1 Brevundimonas sp.
GGCGATCCGTCAGAGGCCCGGACGCAGGGCCGCCAGTCGGAGGGCGTGTGGAAAACGACTGCGCGGGGCAGCCTGTCTCGTCGAAACGGTAAAACAACAACGCATCCGGGCGAGGCCCGGCTGTCCCGCGCCCTCCCCACCCTTCCGCGGCTCCCGCCCCGGAAGACGCAGACCCATGCCCGCCAGGATGACCCGCCAGAGGACCGCCATGCGCCCGGCTCGGCCCCCTCCCGTCATCGCCGCCGCCCTTGAGCCGGACCGCCCCGGCTGTCACGGTCCCGCCGATGCCTGATCCCTCGCCCTTTCCCCCGACCGCTCCGCCGCCGCGCCCCGTGGCGCCGGGCCTGTATCTGGTCGCCACGCCGATCGGGAACCTGCGCGACATGACGCTGCGCGCGCTGGACGTGCTGGCCGCGGCCGATCTCGTGCTGGCCGAGGATACGCGGGTGACCGGCAAGCTGCTGTCCGCCTACGGGCTGAAGGCGAAGCTGGAGCGGTGTGACGACCACGCCTCGGCCCGCGCGGCGGAACTGGCGATCGGGCGCTTGCGCGACGGGGCGGTGGTGGCCCTGGTTTCCGACGCGGGCACGCCGCTGGTCAGCGACCCGGGCTTCGTCGTGGCCCGGGCGGTGATCGCCGAAGGCCTGCCGGTGCATCCGGTCCCGGGCGCCTCCAGCCTGCTGGCCGCCCTGTGCATCGCCGGCCAGCCGGCCGATCGGGTGCTGTTCGCCGGCTTCCTGCCGCCGAAATCGGGCGCCCGACGGACGGTGCTGGAGGAACTGCGCACCGGGCGGCAGACGCTGGTCTTCTTCGAGAGCGGCCCCCGCCTCGCCGACAGCCTCGCCGACATGGCCGCCGTGCTGGGCCCCCGACCGGCGGCCGTGGCGCGCGAGCTCACCAAGCTCTACGAGGACTGCGTCCGCGGCTCGCTGCCGGACCTGGCCGCCGACCCGCGCTGCCAGTCGCCCAAGGGCGAAATCGTCATCGTCATCGGCCCGGGGGAGACGGAAGCCGCTTCGGAAGCCGACGCGGACGCGGCCCTGGCCGAGGCCATGACCCGGCTGCCGCCCGGCGAGGCCGCCGCCGAGGTGTCGAGGGCGCTCAACCTGCCGCGCAAGCCGCTCTACCGGCGGGCGCTGGAGTTGCAGGGCCGGTGAGCGGCGCCCGGCCCCCGGTTCGCCTCAAGGCGCCGAGGGTCGTTACGACGAAGCGCGGCTGGCGCGTGGCGCTCGGGGCGCTGTCGCACCGGGAGGGGCATCGTTCCGAATGGCTGGCGGCGCTGCTGCTGATGAGCCGCGGCTATCAGCTGCTCGGATTCCGCCTCAAGACGCGCGCCGGAGAGATCGACATCCTCGCCCGGCGCGGACGGACGCTGGCGGTGGTCGAGGTCAAGCGCCGGGCCACTCTGGACCTCGCCCTCGCCGCCCTGTCCGGAAAGCAGTATGATCGGCTGCTGGCCGCGGGCCGCGCGGTGTTGCGTCAAAGACCCAGCTTGGCCGGACATCTGCTCAGAATCGATATGGTGGCGCTGGCTCCGGGCCGGCTTCCGCGCCATCGTCGGGGGGTGGAGCCGTTCGGGAGGGGGCGGGCGTGACTCGCGACGAAGCCGAATTCTTGCTGATGGAGGCCGGTCAGGCCGACGACGGCGCGTTTCCGCTGCTGGAAGCGGCCATCGCCTGCGCCATCCACGACTATCCGTTCCGCGATCCCGAACCCGTCCGCACCCTCGCCCACAATGCCGCCGAGCGCCTGGCCGAGCGGATCGCCGACGAAGGTCCCGACGACGCCCTGGCCGAGACCATGGCTTCGGACATGAGGCTGAACGGCGACCTGCTCAACTACGATCACCCGGGCAATACCGACATCATCGATGTGGCCGAGCGCCGGCGCGGCCTGTCGGCGACGCTGGCGATCTTCTATCTCGACGCGGCCCGGCGGGCGGGGGTTCGGGCCCAGGGCGTCGACTTCCCCGGCCACTTCCTGCTGCGGGTCGAGACGCCTGAGGGGCCGGTGGCGCTGGACCCGTTCAGCCAGGGCCGGCTGGTGCTGCCCTCGGAACTGACCCGGCGGGCGCTACGGGCCGGGTTGACGCCGCACGTCGCCGACCGGCTGGACGTGCTTATGGCGCCGGTCAGCGACCGGCAGGCGCTGCTGCGCCTGCAGAACGTGCTGTTCAGCCGCGCCATCCGCGCCCAGGACTTCGAGGGCGCCGAACGGTCGGCCCTGCGCCGGGCCCTGCTCGATCCGGAAGACCACCGTCCGTGGCTGGACGTCGCCGCGGCGCGCGAGAAGCAGGGCGCCCTGGCCGGCGCGCTGGAGGCCCTGTCCCGGGCCCGCTCGCTGGACGATCCGGCCGAGGCGCACCGCCGGATTTCGGTCGACCGGGTGCGGCTGCAGCTGAACTAGGGTTGCGCCCCGCCGCCCCGCTGCCCATTAGCCAAGGCTCGCCCGCCCGGAAGGACAGCCCATGCTCAGAGTCGCGATCCAGATGGACCCCATCGAGGCGGTCAACATCGAGTCCGACACCACCTTCCTGCAGGCCATGGAGGCCCAGAACCGGAGCTATCCGGTATGGATCTACGACTTCCGCACCCTGGCCCTGGAGGACGGACGGCTGACCTGCCGCGCCCGTCCGGTGACGCTGCGGCCGACGGTGGGCGATCACTTCACCTATGGCGACGAGGTCAGGCTGGACCTCTCCGCCGACGTCGACGTGATCCTGATGCGCCAGGACCCGCCGTTCGACATGGCCTATGTCACCGCCACCTATCTGCTGGAGACGGTGCATCCGAAGACGCTGGTGGTGAACGATCCGGCCGAAGTGCGCTCGGCGCCCGAAAAGCTGCTGGTCACCCGCTTCCCCGGTCTGACGCCCCCCACCCTGGTCTCGTCGGACCCGGTCGCCCTCGCCGACTTCCATCGCCGCCACGGCGAGGTGGTGCTCAAGCCCCTGCACGGTGCGGCCGGCTCGGGCGTGGTCCGGCTGAAGGCGGACGACCCCAACCTCGACGCCCTGGTCGAGATCCACGCCATGGGCTCGCGCGATCCGCTGGTGATCCAGAAATTCATTCCGGCGGTCTCGAAGGGCGACAAGCGCATCATCCTGATCGACGGCGAGCCCGTCGGCGCCATCAACCGCATCCCCGCGAAGGATCAGGTGCGCTCCAACCTGCGCGTCGGCGGCACCGCCGCGCCGGTCGAGCTGACCGATCGGGACCGCGAGATCTGCGCCGCCATCGGTCCGACGCTGAAGGCGCGGGGTCTGGTTTTCGTCGGCATCGACGTGATCGGCGACTGGCTGACCGAGATCAACGTCACCTCCCCGACCGGCGCCCAGCAGCTGAAGCGGTTCACCGGCGTCGACGCGGCGGCGCTGATGTGGGACGCGATCGAGCGTAAACGGGACGTCGCGTAACACCGCTCTTGTAAACCGTCCGGGTTCATGGTTCGTTCTCACCGCGGATAGCGGGAGGGGTCGATGGTGGCCAGCGTGGTCACGGTGGCGTTCGAAGGGGTCGACGCCCGGCGCGTGGACGTGCAGGTGCAGCAGCTGTCGGCCGCCGAACCGTCCTTCGTCATCGTCGGACTGGCGGACAAGGCGGTCGCCGAGAGCCGCGAACGGGTGCGCGGGGCCTTCGCCGGCATCGGTCTGGCCATGCCGCCCAAACGGATCATCGCCAACCTCGCCCCGGCCGACCTGCCCAAGGAGGGCAGCCATTTCGACCTGCCGATCGCCCTGGCGCTGCTGGCGTCGATGGGCGTCATTCCGCCGGACGCCCTGGCCGGATGGGCGGCGGTGGGCGAACTGGGCTTGGACGGGCGGATCGCGCCGGTCGGCGGGACCCTGCCGGCGGCGGTGGCGGCCGACGCCATGGGTCTGGGCCTGATCTGTCCGGAAGCCAACGGGCCCGAAGCCGCCTGGGCCGGGGATGTGGCGGTGCTGGCCCCGCGCTCGCTGATCGGTCTGGTCAACCACTTCAAGGGGACGCAGGTGCTGCGGCGGCCGGAGCCGGGGGCGATGCGCTCCGGCGAGCGCGTGCCGGACCTGCGCGAGGTCAAGGGCCAGGAGAGCGCCAAGCGGGCGCTGGAGATCGCGGCGGCGGGCGGGCACAATCTGCTGTTCGTCGGCCCGCCGGGCTCGGGCAAGTCGATGATGGCGGCGCGGCTGCCCGGCCTGCTGCCGCCGCTGACGCCGAAGGAGTTGCTGGAGACCTCGATGATCTGGTCGGTGGCCGGGCTCATCGAGCGCGGGGCCCTGACCCGCGACCGGCCGTTCCGGGCCCCGCACCACTCCGCCTCGATGGCGGCCCTGACCGGGGGCGGGCTGAGGGCGAGGCCGGGCGAGGCCTCGCTGGCGCACAACGGCGTGCTGTTCCTCGATGAACTGCCGGAGTATTCGGCCCAGGCGCTGGATTCGCTGCGCCAGCCGCTGGAGACCGGGGAGATCGTCGTCGCCCGGGCCAACGCTCACGTCCGTTATCCGGCCCGCTTCCAGCTGGTGGCGGCGATGAATCCGTGCCGCTGCGGCATGGGGGGCGGGGGCAAGGGGGCGTGCGGCAAGGCCCCACGCTGCCAGCGCGACTACCAGAACCGGATCTCGGGGCCGATGTTCGACCGCATCGACCTGACCGTGGAGACGCCGCCGGTCACCGCCGCCGACATGGCCCTGCCGCCCCCGGCCGAGGGCACGGCGGAAGCCTGCGCACGGGTTCTCTCCGCCCGCGGCATGCAGGAGGAACGGCTGCGCGTCGCCGGCATCGACCTCGAGACCGCCCGCGACCAGGCCGTCAACGCCCGCGCCTCGGGCGAGACGCTGGACCGCTTCGCCACGCCGGACGACGCCGGCCGGGCGCTGCTGATGCGGGCGGGCGAGGCCGGCGGCCTGACCGCGCGCGGCTGGACCCGGACGCTGCGGCTGGCCCGCACCATCGCCGACCTCGACGGCTGCGACGGGGTGCTGCGCCGGCACGTGGCCGAGGCGCTGGTGCATCGCCGCTCGACGGTCGGCGCCCAGGCCGATTTCGAACGGCGGGACGGCGGGCGGACGGAAGAGCGGACCGGGGCGCCGGCGTACTGACCTCAGACTTCCTTAACCCAGCCGCTTGAACCAGCCTTAAGGGATTGCCGCTCATGGTTACCGTCCAGGGGGATGGCGATGGCGCGCAAGATCAGGTCGGTTGCAGACATGGCGAAGATGGACGCCCCGGCGGCCGAGGGCGCCGAACAGCAGTTCCTGCGCCTGATGAGCCACGAGATGCGGACGCCGCTGAACGGCGTCATCGGCATGCTTGGCCTGCTGCAGCGGACCCGCCTCGACGGGGCCCAGCGCGCCTATGCCGAAGCGGCCCGATCCTCGGCCGAACATCTGCTGGGCCTGGTCAACGACCTGCTCGACTATGCCCGACTCGAAGCCGACCGGCTGGAGTTCGACGCCGCGTCCGTCGACATCGAGACTCTGGTGCGCGGCGTGGCCGAACTGCTCAGCCCCAAGGCGCATGACAAGGGCCTGGAGATCGCCTGGTCGGTGGCGCCCGAGGCCGTCGACGTCATGGCCGACGAGGGCCGGCTGCGGCAGGTGCTGTTCAACCTCGCCGGCAATGCGGTGAAATTCACCGAGACCGGCGGCGTCCGCATCACGGTCGAGCGTTCGGGCGGATCGATCAAGCGGCCGAAACTGGCCTTCATCGTCGACGACACCGGGCCCGGCGTGCCGGTCGAGGCCCGCGGCCGCATCTTCGAGGAGTTCGGCCACGTCGACTCCTCCGACGCCAGCCGTTTCGGGGGGGCCGGGCTTGGCCTCGCGGTGGTGCGCAAACTCGCCGACGCCATGGGCGGAACGGTCAGCGTTGGAGACCGGCCCGACGGCCCCGGCGCCCGCTTCCGGTTCGAGGCCGCCTTCCCGGCGGTCAAGGGCGCTCCGGAACGCGCCCTGTCGCTGGCCGGACAGACGGTCGGCGTGATCAGCCCCGACCCGTTCATCCGCGCGGCGGCCGCGGCCCAGATCGAAGCTTCGGGCGGCACGGTCGCCGCCAGGGCGCCGGTCGTGCTGATCGACCATGCGGCGCGGCCGGCCGGACACGGCATGGCCCCCCGGCCGTCGGACGCCCGCGCCATCGTGCTGCTGAAGCCGGGCGAGCGCGACCTGATCGCCCGTTACCGCTCGGCCGGTTTCCACGGCTATCTGATCAAGCCGCTGCGGCGCGGTTCGCTGGCCGAACGGGTGCTGGCGGCCTCGGGCGCGCAGCAGACGATGCAGCCTGGACCGCCGCCGCCGCCGCCCGAGGACGACCGCGTCGCCCTGACCCGGTTCTCCGGCATCCGTGTGCTGCTGGTAGAGGACAATCCGGTCGGCGCCCTGCTGGCCGCCACCCTGCTGCGCCGCGAGGGCTGCGCGGTCGAGACCGCCGCCAGCGGCCGCGAGGCGCTGGATGCGCTCAAGCGAGCCCGGTACGACCTGGTCTTCATGGACATGCGGATGCCCGGGATGGACGGCCCCAGCGCCGCGCGGGCCATCCGCGCCCGCGGCGACGAGACGCCGATCGTGGCCCTGACCGCCAACGCCTTCGCCGAGGACCGCCGCGCCTGTCTCGAGGCCGGCATGGACGACCATCTGGTCAAGCCGCTGGAGCTCGAGGCCCTGCGCGCCGCACTGGCCCGCTGGACGAACCGCGCGGACCGCGCCAAGGTCGCCGTCGCATAAGGCGCGGGGGGCGCCGAACGAGGGCGTCCATGACCGACAGCACCACGACCGACAAACCCGTGCGCGGCCTCGGGGGACTCGCGGTCTATGGCGAGCGGCGCGTGTTTGTGATGCTGCTGCTCGGCTTTTCGGCCGGTCTGCCGTTCCTTCTGATCTTCGACACCCTTTCGGCATGGCTCCGGGAAGACGGGCTGTCGCTCGAGGTGATCGGCTTCTTCGGTCTGGCGACGCTCAGCTACACCCTGAAGTTCATCTGGGCGCCTCTGATCGACCGGACGACGATACCCGTCCTGACCAAATGGCTCGGCCATCGTCGATCTTGGATGGTGGTGACGCAGGCGATGGTGGTTTTCGGCCTCTGGTCAATCTCGGGCCAGAGCCCTTCCGCTTCGCTCGGGGCCGTGGCGATGTTCGCGGTGCTGACAGGTGTCTTCGGCGCCACCCAGGACATCGTCATCGACGCGTGGCGGATCGAGGTCGCAGACGACACGCGCCACGGTGCGATGGCGGCGGCCTACCAGCTCGGCTACCGCTTCGCCCAGATACTGGCCGGGGCCCTGCCGCTGGTGCTGGCCGATCTCTACAATTGGAATATCTCCTACGCCGTCATGGCCGCCTTGATGGGCATCGGCATCGCGGCGGCGATTTTCGCACCGCGCGAGAAGACCCATGAGATCCGGCCGATCCCGGTCGGCGACGTGCCGTCACGGCCCCCGCTGGAAATCATGGAATGGATAGTCCGGCTCGTGATCATCGTGGTCGCCGCGTTGATCATCGGTTCCGGCCTGACTGGCGCCGCGGACATGCTGGCGGGTGGTTTGCGCCTCGTCGGGCTCTCGGCCGAAAGCGCTGAAGCCCTGAAGGCCGCCTGGAAGGTCAAGCCGGAGGGAGTCTACCTCCAGGTTCTGGCGACGTTCGGCGGTCTGGCCCTGATGGTGCTGGCGTGCTGGCCCATTCCTCGCGTGCCCACGCGTCCGGGGGCCTACCTCGCCGGGTCTTTCGGGGAGCCCCTGAAGGATTTTTACAGCCGCTTCGCCGGCGTCGCGACGCTGATCCTCGCCCTGATCTGCGTCTACCGGCTGGCCGACTTCGTCCTCAACATCATGAACCCGTTCTACCTCGACCTCGGCTTTGACAAGACCGAGGTGGCCGAGGTGAGGAAGGTGTTCGGCGTTTTCGCCACGACCTTCGGCGTCTTCATCGCTGGCTGGGCAGTCGCCAAGCTCGGGTTGATCCGCACAATGGTCATCGGCGCGTTCATGAGCCCGGTCTCCAACCTGGTCTTCGCCTGGCTGGCGGTGCAGGGGCCGGACCTGGGTGCTCTTTTCGTCGCCATCGGCGTCGACAATGCAGCCACCGGCTTCGCCGGCACGGCCCTGATCGCCTATATGTCCAGCCTGACTTCGCTGGGCTTCACGGCGACACAGTACGCCCTGTTCAGCTCGCTGTATGGACTGCCCGGCAAGCTGATCGCGTCCCAGTCCGGGAGGATTGTCGAAGGGTCGGCGCGCGCTGCCGAGTCCGGCGGAATTTTCGCCCCGCTGAAGGGGCTTTTCGCAGGGCTCCCCAGCGGGTCTCTGGTCGAAGGGGCTGCGACGAGCGGGGTGACGCCCGCCGCGCTCGGCGCCGGTTATGTGGTCTTCTTCCTTTACTCGACCGTGATCGGGGTTTTCGCCGTCGTCCTCGCCTTCATCGTCGCGCGCAAGCAGACGGAGTTGCAGGCCCGCCAGGCCGAGGAGGCCGCGGAGGCGGCGACCGAGGCCCAGCCCTCCTGACTCACTCCTCGCCGATCGCTCCCTTCTCGTAGGCGGCGAAGGTGGCGGCGGTGATGATTTCGGAGACGGAGGCGCCGAGGGAGACGATCTGGACCGACTTCTCGAGGCCCACCAGCAGCGGGCCGATCACCGTGGCGCCGCCCAGCGACTGCACCAGACGGGTCGAGATGGCCGCCGAGTGGATGGCCGGCATGACCAGCACATTGGCGTGGCCCGACAGGCGCATGAAGGGGTAGGCGGCGCGCGCCTCGGGATCCAGCGCCAGCTCGGGCGGCATCTCGCCCTCGTATTCGAAGTCCACCCCGCGTGCGTCGAGGATGCGGATGGCCTCGCGCACCTTCTCGCCGCGGTCCCCCGGCGGGTTGCCGAAGGTCGAGTAGCTCAGGAAGGCGACGCGCGGGGTCTTGCCCAGCTTGCGTACCGTCTCGGCGGCCTGGATGGCGATCTCGGCCAGCTCCTCGGCGTTGGGCAGTTCGTGGATCGAGGTGTCGGCGACGAACAGGGTGCGGCCCTTGGCCAGCAGGATCGACAGGCCGATCATCCGCTCCCTGACGTCGAGGACGCGGCGGACCTCCTTCAGCACCATGTTGAAGTTGCGGGTCACGCCGGTGACCATGCAGTCGGCCTGGCCGCGGGCGCACATGGCGGCGGCGAAATAGTTGCGGTCCTGATTGATCATCCGCTGCACGTCACGCTTCAGATAGCCGCGGCGCTGCAGGCGCTCGTACAGCCAGTCGACGTATTCGGCGTTGTGCTCGGAGATGCGGGCGTTGACGATCTCGATCGCCATGTCGTCGAAATTCAGGCCGGCCTCGGCGGCGTTCTTGCGGATCAGCTCCTCGCGGCCGAGCAGGATCGGCGTGCCCAGCTCGGCCTGCTTGAAGCCCCAGGCGGCGCGGATCACGGCGGTCTCCTCGCCCTCGGCGAAGACCACCCGCTTGTTCGGCGCGGCGCGCACGGCGCCGGAGATGTTCTGCATCAGGGCCGCCGACGGATCGAGCCGCGAGCGCAGCTGGGTCCGGTAGGCGTCCATGTCCTCGATCGGCTTGCGGGCCACGCCGGTGTCCATCGCGGCCTGGGCCACGAAGGGGGGGATGTACCAGATCAGGCGCGGGTCGAACGGCGTCGGGATGATGTAGTCGCGGCCGAACTTCAGCTTGCGGCCGCGGTAGGCGGCGGCGACCTCGTCGGGCACGTCCTCGCGGGCGAGGGCGGCGAGGGCCTGGGCGCAGGCCACCTTCATCTCGTGATTGACGCGGCGGGCCCGCACGTCGAGAGCGCCGCGGAAGATGTAGGGGAAGCCGAGGACGTTGTTGACCTGGTTGACGTAGTCCGACCGGCCGGTGGCCATGATGGCGTCCGACCGCACCGAGGCGACGTCCTCGGGGGTGATCTCGGGGTCCGGATTGGCCATGGCGAAGATGATGGGATTGGGCGCCATGGAGGCGACCATCTCCTTGGTGATCGCGCCCTTGGCGGACAGGCCGAGCACGACGTCGGCGCCGACCATGGCCTCGGCCAGGGTGCGGTGGGGGGTGTCGGTGGCGTGGGCCGCCTTCCACTGGTCGACGTTGGCGCGGCCCTTGTAGACCACCCCCTCGCGGTCGACGATGACGGTGTTCTCGGCCCGCACGCCCGCCGCCTTCATGAGACCGATCGACGAGAGACCCGCCGCACCCGCGCCGGCCAGAACGACCTTGAGGTCTTCCAGCTTCTTGCCGGCGATATGGGCGGCGTTGATCAGGCCGGCGGTCGAGATGATGGCGGTGCCGTGCTGGTCGTCGTGGAACACCGGGATGTCCAGCAGGTCCTGCAGCTGGGCCTCGATCTCGAAGCATTCCGGGGACTTGATGTCCTCCAGATTGATGCCGCCCCAGGTGTCGCCGATGTTCTTGACGACGGTGATGAACTCGTCGGGGTCGGTGGTCTTCACCTCGACGTCGAAGCTGTCGACGTCGGCGAAGCGTTTGAACAGGACGGCCTTGCCCTCCATCACCGGCTTGGAGGCCATGTGCCCGAGGTTGCCGAGGCCGAGGATGGCCGTGCCGTTGGAGATGACGGCGACCAGATTGCCCTTGGAGGTGTAGTCATAGGCCTTGTCGACATCCTCGGCGATGGCCAGCACCGGCACGGCCACGCCGGGCGAATAGGCCAGCGACAGGTCGCGCTGGGTCGCCATCGGCTTGATCGGGGCCATGGAGATCTTGCCCGGAGCCGGCAGCCGGTGGAAGTCCAGCGCGTCCTCGTCGGAGAAGGTCTGCTTGTCGGTGATGTCGGGCATGTCGGGGAAGGGGTCCGGGGGGTCGGGTCGGGAGGACTGTTCCTAGGCCGTGGGACCGGCCCGGACAACCGCCGAGGCCGACTCGGCGACGGACCCGGGGGCCGGATCGGGCGCGGTTCAGCCGCCGCGGGGCGCCTGGGCCGCTGTCAGGGCGCCGGCCGGCGGGGGCGTCAGCAGGTCTTCCGCGGGACGGCGGTCGAACAGCCAGTCGGCCCAGGCGGCGGGCGGCAGGGGCAGGACGCCACGGTCGTGATAGGGGGCGACGTCGGGGCCGGGCGCGGCCGTGAGCAGGGAAAAGGCGGCGGGCGCGCCATTCGCCCCGGCCCGCCAGATCGCCGCCAGGGCCAGGAAGGGCTGGCCGGCGCCGCGCAGGACCCAGCGGGTCTTGGGATATCGGGCGCCCGTGAACTCATAGAAGCCGGAGACCGGGACGAGGGCGCGGCCGCCGGCCGGGCCGTTGGAGAAGCGGCGGCCCTCGGAGCGGAAATTGATCACCGGCGGCCGCTTCGGCGCCGGAGGCGGGAAGCCGAAGCGCATATCGACCAATTCGGCGGAGTCGGGGCCGGCCGCGCGGACGGCGCGCGACAGATCGGTCGGGCGCACCTCGTCGACGGGCTCGATGTTGGGCAGGCCGCGCGGAAAGCGCAGCGGGGCGCCGTGGTGATCGAAGGCCTCGACCAGCTGGGTGACGGAGAAGCGGGCTTCGTAGGAGGCGCACATGGGGCGAGGATAGACCGGAATTGAGTGAAAGGGAGACGGCGTGACCGGGCTCCACGCCACCCTGGCCGGGAAGACGGCGCGGGTGTTCGTCCTGCGGCGGCGGACCGGCGCAAGGTGGGGAGGGCGCGGGACAGCCGGGCCTCGCCCGGATGCGTTGTTGTTTTACCGTTTCGACGAGACAGGCTGCCCCGCGCAGTCGTTTTCCACACGCCCTCCGACTGGCGGCCCTGCGTCCGGGCCTCTGACGGATCGCC
>NZ_DASWTO010000172.1:0-5386 GCF_036402095.1 Brevundimonas sp.
CAGCTCCGGGATGTCGTCCAGGGCGGTCGCGACGGGAAGCAAGCCTTCCGAGGCGGCGTCCCTATGCACCAGATCGGTCAGGAAATCCAGCGATACGGCGTTTTCCGTCGAGAACGGCCCGACCCGCTCGCGGCGCAGGGCGGAAACGTGCCCCTCGGCCCCCAGCGCCGCCGCCAGATCGCGCGCAAGCGAGCGCACATAGACGCCCTTGCCCGTTCGCATGGTGATCTCGACATGGTCGGCGTCAGGGGCGTCGGTGACCGCCGCCTCGTGGATGGTCACCCGGCGCGCGGCGAGTTCGAACTCGGCCCCGTCGCGCGCCAGGTCGTAGGCGCGCTGGCCGTCGACCTTGATGGCCGAATACTGCGGCGGGATCTGATCGATCTCGCCGACGAACGAGAGCAGCGCCGCGCGCACCGCTTCCACGGTGGGCCGCACGTCCGAACGGGCGACGATCTCGCCCTCGCGGTCGAGGCTGTCGGTCGAGACGCCCCAGTTGATGGTGAAGCGATAGACCTTTTCGGCGTCCATCATGAACGGCACAGTCTTGGTCGCCTCGCCCAAGGCGATGGGCAGGACGCCCGAGGCCAGGGGGTCCAGCGTCCCCGCATGGCCGGCCTTCTGTGCGTTGAACAGCCGGCGGACTTTCGAAACGGCCTCGGTCGAGCCCATCTCCAGCGGCTTGTCGAGACAGACCCAGCCGTTGACGAGGTCGCCCTTCTTGCGGCGGCCCATCAGAGGTCGTCGGCGTCGGGCTTGGCGATGTCCGCCTGGACCCGCGGATCGTCGAGCAGGCGGTTGAGCCGTTCCGCCGCCGCGAAGCTCTCGTCATGGCGGAAGCGCAGATCGGGCGTGAAACGCATGTCGATGCGCCGCCCCAGCACGCCGCGCAGGAATTTGGCGTGGGCGTTCAGGGCCTTGACGATCTCGTCGACATGGCCGGCCACCGGGGCGCTGTCGACGCCGGCGCCGAGGGGTTCGACGAAACAGGTCGCGTGTTTGAGGTCCGGCGACAACCGCACTTCGGTGACGGTCACCGAGACGTCCTTCAGGGCCGGATCGTGGATGTCCTCCTCGCGCAGCACATCGACCAGGGCGTGACGGATCAGCTCGGCCGCGCGCAATTGGCGCTGGCTGACGGTTCCGGCCTTCGGATTGGGTTTGCGGCTGCTCATGACACGGTCCTCGTCGCCCGCCGGGGCTCGGACCCGGCCAAAAAGCGAAGCGGGGGTCTAGGCCCGCGGGCGCGCGGTGTCCAGTTGCGCCCTGTCGATCGCCGCCATCAGTTCCGACGAGACGATGGAGCGGAACGGCCGGACCGGCAGGCCCGCGGCGTTTAGCACGCCCGCCGTCCAGTGGTTGCACAGGTGGGCGATCGAAAAGGTCTCCCGGCTGGCGAAGAAGAGGACGTCGTCGCCCGCCCGCGCGGCGGCGATCCGGGGCGCGCCCGAGGAGACGTCGAGCGAGGATTCGATGTGGGTGGCCATGGCCTCGAAGCCGGCGGGGGTCAGACGGAAGGATCGGCGCCCCTCCTCGGCGAACAGGGCGCGCGGATCGCGCTGGGCCGGATCGAGCATGATCACCGAGGCGTTGCCCGGCCGGAAGAAGGCCCGCGCCCCGTCGGCCAGACGACTCTCCATCGGGCTCTGGTCGACATAGAACCGGGCGTCGCCCCAGCCGATCAGAATCCAGTCGCCCGCCGGCAGCACCCGCACCGCCGCCCCGAGCGGACCCGGCCGGGCCTCCAGCGCCGCGCGGGGAACGGCCAGATCGGTGTGGAAGCCGTTGTCCAGCAGATGCAGCTCGACGCCGGCCCCGTCCGGCGCGGCGCGCCATCGCCCCCGGTCGCCGGGCGCGGTCCAGGTCCACAAGGCGGCGATCTGGCCCGCCGCCGCGCCCGCGACGAACGGCCCGAGCCCGGTGCGCTCCCTGCGTCGCTTTGGACGCCTCATCGCGCGGTGAAGCTCCATGCGCCGCACAGGGCGGACGGCGGCGTTTCGGAGCCGATGACGACTCCTCGCCGGAACAGCATCAGGTCGACGCGCGAGCCGCGATGCAGCAGGGCGGCGACGCCGGCGGGCTCCCCGCCGCACAGGGTGAGCGCCGCCGCCTGCCCCCGCGCCGGCGGGACGACGGTGCGCAGTTCTATCTGGGCGTCGGCGGGGGCGTTGAGCCGGGCGGCGAAGGTCTGACCCGGCCCGAAGGACTCGCGGCCGAAGGCGATGCGCAGCGGACGGGTGCGCAGGCGCTCGCCGGTTTCGAAATGCAGTTCGGCGCGGACGAAGGTCAGCGAACCGGCGGCGGCGCGCGTCGCCTCATCGGCCGGTCCGTACTCCCCTCGCAGAATGGCTTGGGAGCCGCGTTCGGCGGCGAGCGGCCGGTCCTCGCCCGCCACCGCGGACTTCAGGCCCTGCAAGCCGTCGGCGGCGCCCGAGGGCAGGCTGGCGGCCCAGTCGACGACCCGCCGCGCGGTGGGCACGGCGTCGTGACGGATCGCCTCCCAGGCGGCGACCGTATGTCTCTGCTCGATGGCCAGCAGGAACAGCACCAGGCAGACGAACGAAAGCCCGCCGGCCAGGCGCTTCATTGTAGTCTGGGACGGGGCCGTGGCGGCGCTCATGACGGCGACCCTAGCGGGGGTCGCGAGCGAGGTGAACGCCTATCGCCCGACAGGGGCGCCGGCGTCGTCGAGGGCCTGCGCCGGCGGCATCGACCATTCGCCGCGCCAGACATAGGACAGCTGGACGCAATGGCGGTAGGTCCCGTCCGCCCAGCGGCCGACTGCGTGGAGGGTCAATGGCCGGCCCAGGCGCACGCGGCCGAGCACCAGCCAGGCCTCCTCCGAACTCGGGCAGAGGGCGCGCGAAAGCCCGCGGCCGTCGCCTTCCGGAGCGATGTGGTAGATCGCGCTTTCGCTGGATCCGGCCGGCAGGACGCGCCGCACCGCATCCGGGCCGCCGCGCCGGATGTCGGCCGCCCCGCGCTGTGAGGTGGAGATGATCCGCCGCACGCTGATGCCCCCGAACAGGCCGCGATCGGCCTCCAGCGTCACGCCGCGCGTCAGGGCCTGGGTGACCCGGTCGGCGGCGTCATAGGCCAGGTAGCGGGTCTCGGCCGCGGCCGGACCGGCGACGGAGAGCAGGACGAGGATCGCGGTCACGAGGCTGCGCATGAAGCGTTGATCCGTGAAGGATGCGGCGAAACGGCGGCGCCCGCGCGCCGCCGTCCTGAAAGTCCGCTACTCGAGCGTGCGCTTGATCTCTTCGACCGTGAAGCACTCGATGTAGTCGCCGGCCTTGATGTCTTGGAAGCCCTGGAAATGCATGCCGCACTCCTGGCCCGACGGGACCTCGTTGACCTCGTCCTTGAAGCGCTTGAGGGTCGTGAGCGTGCCCAGCTCCAGCACCACCACGTCGTCGCGGATGATACGGACCTTGGCGCCCTTGCGGACCACGCCTTCCGACACCCGGCAGCCGGCGATCTTGCCGGTCTTGGAGATGTCGAACACCTGCAGCACCTGGGCGTTGCCCAGGAAGGTTTCGCGCTGCAGCGGCGCCAGCATGCCCGAAAGCACGCCCTTCATGTCGTCGAGCAGGTCGTAGATGATCGAGTAGTAGCGGATCTCCACGCCCTCGCGCTCGGCGAGGTCGCGGGCCTGTTTCGAGGCGCGGACGTTGAAGCCGAGGATCGGGGCGCCGGCCGACTTGGCCAGCTGCACGTCGCTCTCGGTGATGCCGCCGGCGCCCGACATGACGGTGCGCGCGCGGACTTCCTCGTTGCCCATCTTCTCAAGCGAGCCGACGATGGCCTCCGCCGAACCCTGCACGTCCGCCTTGATGACCACAGGCAGTTCCGAGACCTTCTTGGACTGAAGCTTCGACATCATGTCGACCAGCGAGACCTGGTTGACGCCGCCCGTGGCCTTCTCGCGCTTCACGCGGGCGCGGTATTCGGTCAGTTCGCGGGCGCGGGCCTCGTTCTCGACCACGGCGAACGGTTCGCCCGGGCTGGGCGCCTCGTCGAGGCCGAGGATCTCGACCGGAACCGACGGACCGGCCTCGGTCAGCTGGGCGTTGCGTTCATCCAGCAGGGCGCGGACCTTGCCCCAGGCGGAACCGGCCACGACGATATCGCCGCGCTTCAGGGTGCCGCGCTTGACGAGGACGGTGGCGACCGGGCCGCGGCCCTTGTCCAGCTTGGCCTCGATGACCACGCCTTCCGAGGTGCGCTCCGGATCCGCCTTCAGGTCCATGACCTCGGCCTGCAGCAGGATGGCGTCGATCAGACCGTTGAGGTTGGTCCGCTCCTTGGCCGAGACCTCGATGATCTGAACGTCGCCGCCCAGGCTTTCCGAGATGACCTCGTACTGCAGAAGCTCGTTGACGACCTTCTGCGGATTGGCGTCCGGCTTGTCGATCTTGTTGACCGCCACGATGATCGGGGCGTTGGCCGCCTTGGCGTGCTGGATGGCCTCGACGGTCTGGGGCATGACGCCGTCGTCGGCGGCCACGACCAGGACCACGATGTCCGTGACATTGGCGCCGCGCGCCCGCATGGCGCTGAACGCCGCGTGGCCCGGGGTGTCGAGGAAGGTGACCCGCTGGCCGTCCTCCAGACGCACCTGATAGGCGCCGATGTGCTGGGTGATGCCGCCGGCCTCGCCCGCCGCCACGTCGGTGGTGCGCAGGGCATCGAGCAGCGAGGTCTTGCCGTGGTCGACGTGGCCCATGATGGCCACGACCGGCGCGCGCGGCGTGGTCGCCTCGTCGTCAACGGCGTCGGACAGGAAGCCCGTCTCGATGTCGGATTCGGACACGCGCTTGACGGCCATGCCGAACTCGTCGGCCACCAGTTCGGCGGTGTCGGTGTCGATGACGTCGTTGATCTTCATCATCAGGCCCTGACGCATCAGGAATTTGATGATGTCGACGCCGCGCACGGCCATCCGGTTGGACAGTTCCTGCACGGTGATGACGTCGGGGATGACCACCTCGCGCGGACGGTTCGGCGCGTCGGTCGAGCCGCCCTTGCGCTTTTCCTTCTCGCGTTCACGGGCCCGGCGAACCGAGGCCAGCGAGCGCATCCGCTCGGCGGCGTCCTCGTCGCCGCCGGCCACCGCCTGAATGGTCAGACGGCCTTCGCGGCGCTTCGGCTCGCCGCGCGTGCGGCTGACGGCCTTGCCCGGACCGGCGTCGGAGAAGCGTTTGTCGCGATCCTCCTCGACCTTCGAGCCCGCGGGACGGCCGAAGCCGGCGCGAACCGGGCGGGCGACGTCGGGGGTCGCGGGCGGGGCGTTGGGAGCGGTGCGGCCGCCGGGGCCGGTGCGCGGACCGCCCGGTCGGGCGGCGCCGGGCGCCGGGCGGGGATTGAGGGCCGAATCGCGGAC
>NZ_DASWTO010000173.1:0-7069 GCF_036402095.1 Brevundimonas sp.
GATGCCCGAGGAGGTGCCGCTGGGCGAGGACTGCAAGGACTGGGCGGCCAATCTGACCGACAGCGAGCGCAACCTGCTGACGCAGATCTTCCGCTTCTTCACCCAGGCCGACATCGAGGTCCAGGACAACTACATGGAGCGCTACGGTCGGGTCTTCAAACCGACCGAGGTCAAGATGATGCTGGCCTCCTTCGCCAACATGGAGACCATCCACATCGCGGCCTACGCCCTGCTGCTCGAGACCATCGGCATGCCCGAGAGCGAGTTCGGCGCCTTCATGGAATACGAGGCCATGCGCGACAAGCATGACTTCATGGGCAAGTTCGGGGTCGACACCGACGGCGACATCGCCCGCACCCTGGCCATGTTCGGCGGCTTCTCCGAGGGGCTGCAGCTGTTCGCCAGCTTCGCGATGCTGATGAATTTCCCGCGCCAGAACAAGATGAAGGGCATGGGCCAGATCGTCTCGTGGTCGGTGCGCGACGAGAGCCTGCACTGCGAGGGCATCATCAAGCTGTACCACGCCTTCAACAAGGAGACGGGCGCGGTCACAAAGGCGGTCGCCGAGGACATCGTCGAATGCTGCCGCACGGTGGTCGACATGGAAGACAAGTTCATCGACCTCGCCTTCGAAATGGGCCCGGTCAGCGGCATGACGCCGTCGGACATCAAGGCCTACATCCGCTTCATCGCCGACTGGCGCCTGCGCCAGCTGCATCTGCCGGAGCTCTATGGCGCGAAGGAAAACCCGCTGCCGTGGCTGCAGTCGATGCTCTCGGGAGTCGAGCACGCCAACTTCTTCGAGGCCCGCGCCACCGAATACTCCAAGGCCGCCACCCGCGGCTCGTGGCACGGCGCCGCCGGCGTCTGGGACAGCTTCGACGCCATGATGCAGAAGCGCCGCATCGAGGGCGTCGACGCCTGATCAGGTCCCCGGCTGGATGTAGGGAATCCGCCCGAAGAAGCGCCGCTCGTCGCCGCGCGGATCGTTCTGCATCCGCGGCGGCAGGTCCATGATCAGGGTCTCCCGCCGCTCCAGGGAATAGGGCGTCCATTCTGGCAGGCCGGGGTGGTTCGGCGACCCGGTCCGGGCGAAGGCCAGCAACGCCTCGCTCATCAAATCGGCCATGCCCTGCGCCTCCGGCCCGATCGCGCCCGAGCCTTGCGCCGCCAGATTGTCCAGCATCAGCGGGATGTCCGAGGTGTGGAACGCCCCCGTCCGCCCGTTCGGCAGCCGCGCCGGCCAGTCGAGCTGATAGACGAAGGCCGGCGCCCCCTGCGCCGCCCGCATCTCGGCTTCGATCACCGCCGCCCGCCACGACCGCGCCGCCGTCGTCGCCCGGATCAGCACCTGGTCAGGGCTCATCCCCGGATGCTCCCGACGGTACCAGGCGACCACCGCCTCCGGGGCCACATCGATCCGCATCTGCGACGGAGTCAGCCGCCCGGGCAGCGTCTCCCACGTCAGTCCGGCGTTGGCCGGGTCGTTTCCGAGGAAGGCCAGGGTCTCCTCGCGGGTGTTGCCGATGATCATGGGAATGCCAGCCGACTGCGCCGGGGCGTCCGGGAAGAACGGGTGGCGGGGCAGGCTGCGGCCGTCCAGCACCGGCCCGAAATAGAGCGAGCCGCCGAGGATGGGATCGGTCGCTCCCGCCGCCTCGATGAGCCGCTCGACCGGCATCGTCCGAACCTCTTCGATCCGGTCCGGCGTCAGCCCCAGCGCCTCCAGCCACACCTCCGCCCGGCGGGTTGCGTTGAGCGGCCCCGACGCCGTCACCTGCTGCCCGCTCATGGTCACCGCCCGGTGGAACAGCCCCGCGGCCGCCGGCATGGCCATCAGGGTGGCGATCTTGGCCCCGCCCCCGGACTGCCCGACCACGGTCACGCACCCGGGATCGCCCCCGAAGGCCGCGATGTTGTCGCGCACCCATTCCAGCGCCAGCACGAGATCCAGCTGGCCCAGATTGCCCGAGTCCTCGAAGCCCGGCGCCAGCCGCGCCAGCGAGGCGTAGCCCAGCGGCCCCAGCCGGTGGTTGACGGTGACCACCACCACATCACCCTTCGCCGCCAGCCGCGCCCCATGGGTCAGCGGGCTGGACCCGGAGCCGGTCGAATAGGCCCCGCCGTGGATGTAGACGATCACCGGCCTGCGCCCCGGCCGCGTGTCGGGCGTCCAGACGTTCAGCCGCAGGCAGTCCTCGGACTGGTTCGGCTCGCTTCCCCGCTGCGGCGAGGCGGGGCCGTAGTCGACACAGGGCCGCGGATCGCGCCACGGCTGCGGCGGCTCCGGGGGCAGGAACCGCCTCCGGCCCGTGTCCGCGCCATAGGGGACGCCGCGGAAGGCAGACACGCCCTTCTCTGTGACACCGGTTACCGGCCCGGACGTCGTAAGCGCCGCGGGCGTTCGGCCGGCCGCCCTCGCGGCGCCGGCGGCCAGCATCAGCGCCGCGCCGACGCCGAGGCCGAGCGCCCGTCTCGTCGGATGGATCAGATGCCTGCGTACCACTCATACCCCCGGTCTTCCCAATAGCCGCCCTTGCCGCGGCCGATATGGGCGAAGCTCTCCACCGCCTCGATCCGGCGGATGTATTTGGCGTGCTTGTAGCCCAGCTGCCGCTCGACCCTCAGCCGCAGCGGCGCCCCGTGCGGGACCGGCAGGGTCTCGCCGTTCATCCCGTAAGCCAGGATGGTCTGCGGATGCCGGGCGTCGACCAGGTCGATGCTTTCGTAATACCGGTCGCCGTCCTCCCGCTGATCCAGCGCGTCGAAGCAGTGGAATACGATGTAGCGGGCCTCCGGCTTCAGCCCCGCCTCGTCCAGCAGCGCCTCCAGCCGCACGCCGGTCCACTCGCCGATCGAGGTCCATCCCTCGACGCAGTCGTGTTTGGTGATCTGGGTCTGCGCCGGCCGCGCCCGCAGATCGGCCAGACTCAGCGACAGCGGCCGCTCGACCAGGCCGTCGACCACCAGCCGGTAGCCGGCGAACCCGTCCGCCCTGAGCGCCCGGTAGTCGGCCGCCGCCGGATCGGTCGAGCCGTTGGCCCTGAAGTCCGGCGAGATCTCCGACCGGCTGTAGGTCGGGGCCAGGGCCTCGCGCGGGATCAGCAGCCGCTGCGCCCGCCGCGTCAGCCCCTCGCCCATGCGCCGCGCCTGTTCCGACAGCCGCCAGCTGGCCTCGCCGCAGGCGGAGACGAACGAGGCGGCGGCGGTCGCCAAGGCGCCGGTCAGCCAGCGGCGGCGGTTCATGGCGCGTCTCCTTCGTCGCGGCGGCGCAGCTTCGGCCCCGCCGTCGAGCCCGGCGGCTGGATCGTGAACCAGCCGGTGATCATCGCCCGCATGTTGTTGCGGAAGCCTGTCCAGATCACCAGCCCGACATGGATGACGATGAAGCCGACGATCAGTCCGGCCGAGATGAAATGCAGCGTCCGCGCCGACTGCCGTCCCCCCATGATCTCCAGCAGCACCCCGCCGACGGCGTTGAAACCCGGCGACATCGACAGGCCGGTGACCAGCATCAGCGGCAGCACCACCAGCACCATGGCGACATAGGTCAGCTTCTGGATGACGTTGTAGGTCCGGGCGTGGTCGTCAGCCGGAAAGTGGAATCGCGCGTGCTCCTTCACCGCCGGCCAGAACCCCCGCAGCTCGCGCCCCGTCGGCCACAGCCGCCGCCCGAACCGGCCACTGAGCAGGCCGTACGCCAGGTAGATCAGCCCGTTGATCACGAACACCCAGGCGAACAGGAAATGCCAGTTGCGCGCCTCGGCCAGGTTGCGCCCCTGCGGGATCAGCAGCCAGTCGGGGACGGTCGGCGTGCTCAGCCACGGCTCGGCGAACGTCGAGCGCAGGCCCCAGTACAGATGCGGATGCGCCGCCAGGATGTTCAGCCCGCTCATCAGCAGGACCACGACCGCGGCGACATTGATCCAGTGGGTGACGCGCACCGTCGCGGGATGCCGCCAGACGTCGGTGCGTCCGCCCGGCAGCGGCCTGTCGCCGTGACGCCCGTCGCCGCCCGGCGCGGGCTCGACCGGTGAAACGGCGGGCGGATCGGCGGCGGCGTCGGTCATGGCGTTCCCCCGGCAGGCGGCGGGCCGACGGTGTCACGCCGTCAGGCGCGCCGCAACGCCGCCGCAAGGACGCCGGTCAGGGACGGGGCGGCGGAGCCATGTCGCAGACGCGGCCGGCGGCGCGGCAGGCGGCCATCTCGGCCTCCCAGGCGGCGTGGTCGCGTGCCCATTGCGCCTGGGCGCTGCCCGAGGCCGTGCTGTCGGCCTGCCACTGCGAGCGCTGGGCCTCGGCCCGCGCGGTCTCCTCGCGCCAGCGCGCATTGGCCTGCTCATAGGCCGCGCGGGCCTGGGCGTCGGCCTCGTCCGCAGCGGCGTTGCGGGCGGCGATCTCGGCGTTGAGGCGGGCGGTGGCGGCGACCTCGGCCGGGTTCTGCTTGGAGTCGGGCGCCCGGTGATATTGCTCGCCGCGCAGCCGCAGCCATTCCTCCGAGCCCGGCGTGGGGCTGCCGGCGGACTGGGCGAGAGCGGGAGCGGCGGCCAGCGCCAGGGCGACGGCGGCGGTCAGGGTCGTACGGATCATCACGGGCTCCTTTCGAGTGCGCGGCGGCCCGGCGAGCGGGCCGCGCGGCGGTGATCTGCGACAGATAACGCCGATCCCGCCATTTGGAGCCGCGCGGCCCTCAGTCCGGCAGGCGCAGCTCGAACGTGGTCCCGTCCGGTCCGGTGTCGACCAGCGCCAGCTCGCCGCCGTGGCTGATCGCCAGTTCGCGCGAGATGGTCAGGCCCAGCCCGGTCCCGTCGGACGTCCGTCCGCTGACGAACGGCTCGAACAGCTGATCGGACAACCGCGGCGGGATGCCGGGCCCGTTGTCGGCGATGCGGATCACCGTCTCCCCGCCGGCGTGTTCCGCGCTGACCTTGACCACGCCCCTGCGGCCGACGCGGGTCGCATCGCCCTCGATGGCCTGGCGGGCGTTGCGCATCAGATTGACCAGGATGCGGTGCAGCTGGTCGGGGTCGGCATGGACGGTGAAGCGGGCCGGGATCGCCTTCGTCAGCCGCACACCCTCCTCGGACAGGCCGGAGTCCTCGGCCGCTACGGCCACGGCGGGGGCCAGGGCGAAGCGGGTCCGTTGCGGCTCCGGCTCTTCGCTGCGACCGTATTCGAGGACGTTGCGCGACAGGGCCGCCGCACGCCCCAGCGCCCGCTCCAGCCTCGGCAGCGCCTTGGCCACGATCGGGTCGGGGGAATCGGCCAACCGTTCGGACGCGATCTGGGCCGAGGTCAGCATGTTGCGCAGATCGTGATTGATCTTGGCCACCGCCTCGCCCAGCGCCACCAGCCTGGCGCGCGAGCGCAGCGACTGGCGCACCTCGTCCTGCATCCGCGCCAGTTCGCGCTCGACCCGGCCGATCTCGTCATGCCGGTCGCTGGGCGGATCGCCCTCGGCCTCGGGATCGAGGGCGAAATGCTCGATCGACCGCGTCACCCGCCGCAGCGGCTGCAGCACCAGCAAGGCCAGACCGCCATACAGCAGCCCGCCCGCGACGAGCGAGATCAGCAGCGACGTCAGCAGGCTGTTGAGCAGGAAGGTGCGCAGCTCGGCCTTCAGCGGCTCGGCGGGGGCCAGAATCTCGATGAAGTCGCCCGACCGGTAGCGCGGCCTCGCCTGCACCCGGATCGACCGGTCGGGGTGGCCGAACAGGGTGCGCCACGGATCCAGCAAGCGGGTGACGGGCCGATCCTCGCGCAGGTCGATCAGATCGGGCGTGCGCGGCAGGTTGGGAGCCTGCAGCAGCAGGCGCCGCACGCCCTGGTCGCCGACGACCACAGCCTGCACCCCGCCGATGGCCAGCAGCTGTTCGGCGACGTCGTCCTCGACGGCGGAATACGGCAGGGCCTCGACGCCGACCGAGGCCAGTTCGGCCGACTGCAGCCGGTCCAGCAGCCAGCGTTCATGGAAGCTGGCCGCGCTCGGCGCGATGATCAGCACCTCGACCACCACGGTGAAGATGAAGGTCAGCGCCAGCAGCCGCCACGCCAGGGCGTCGGGCGCATGAAAGCGCAGCCGCTCACGCCAGTCGGCCGGCACGCGCAGCCCGCGCCGGACATCGCTCAAAAGGGGCCGCGCCTCGCTCATGCCGGGGCTAACGCAAAGCTTGGGCCAATGGCTGCGTGCATCACGCCCGCCTCCGCCGGTGCAGCGCCGCCTGCGCGCCCTTCATGGCGAAGGGCAGCACCACCGCCAGCACGAACACGCCGGCCATGGGTGCCCAGAACTGGTTGAACAGGGCCTGGAAGTCGGGATCGGGATCGCTGACCAGCAGGGTGTTCAGCCGGGCGCCGATCCAGCAGTAGATGATATGCGCCGGCAGCAGGCCGATCACGGTGGCGACGGTATAGGGCGTGAGGCGCACCGCCATCATGCCGGCGGCGATGTTGATCATGTGGAACGGGACCACCACCGCCAGCCGCGCGCCCAGCACATACCAGAAGGTGTCGCGGTCGATCGCCGTGCACACGGCCTGCATCAGGCCGGCGTCGCGCTCGGCCTTGCGCCGCAGAGCCTCCCCCAGCGCCGACCGGGTCACGGCGTAGACGACCAGGGCCCCGCCGGTGGCCGCGATCGAGGTCGAGACGCCGCCGACCCACGGCCCGAACAGATAGCCTGCGGTGATGGTGACGAAGAACACGCCCGGCACCACGCTGGCGGTCAGGGCCGCGAACAGCAGCATCAGGATCAGCAGGCTGAGCACATAGTTCTGGGCGGTGAAGGCGCGGAACGTCTGGCCGTGGTCGCGCAGGGTGTCCAGCGACAGATAGCGGTTCCAGCCCATGGCGAAGATCAGGGTGATCACGCATCCCAGCGCGATGAGGGGCAGGAAGCGTTTGACCCGGTGCATCGTCTCTCCGCTGGCCGCTCGCGGCGTTGACACCACGGGCTTCCCCGCTTATACGCCCGCCCTTCCCGCGACGGACCTCTTTCCGCCGCCCACCTTGTTTTCAGTCCCAGGAGCCGACCGTGAAGCGGACCTATCAGCCGTCGCGACTCGTGCGC
>NZ_DASWTO010000174.1:0-17289 GCF_036402095.1 Brevundimonas sp.
CGCCGTTGGCCACGGCGGTGGTGACCTCGGCGATGTTGCGGACCTGACCGGTGAGGTTGTCGGCCATCAGGTTCACATTGTCGGTCAGATCCTTCCACGCTCCGGTGACGCCCTCCACCTGCGCCTGGCCGCCCAGCTTGCCGTCGGTGCCGACCTCCTTGGCCACGCGCGTCACTTCGGAGGCGACGGCGTTCAGCTGGTCCACCATGACGTTGATGGTGTTCTTCAGCTCCAGCACCTCGCCGCGAACCTGCACCGTGATCTTCTTCGACAGGTCGCCCTTGGCCACCGCGGTGGTCACCTCGGCGATGTTGCGGACCTGACCGGTCAGGTTGTCGGCCATCAGGTTCACGTTGTCGGTCAGGTCCTTCCAGGTGCCGCCGACGCCTTCCACCCGCGCCTGGCCGCCCAGCTTGCCCTCGGTGCCGACCTCACGCGCCACGCGCGTCACTTCCGAGGCGAAGGCGTTGAGCTGGTCCACCATGGTGTTGATGGTGATCTTCAGCTCGAGAATTTCACCCTTCACGTCGACGGTGATCTTCTTCGACAGGTCGCCCTTGGCGACGGCGGTGGTGACTTCGGCGATGTTCCGCACCTGACTGGTCAGGTTGGCGGCCATGAAGTTCACGTTGTCGGTCAGGTCCTTCCAGGTGCCGGTCACCCCCTTCACCTGGGCCTGGCCGCCCAGCTTGCCCTCGGTGCCGACCTCGCGCGCCATCCGGGTCACTTCCGAGGCGAAGGCGTTCAGCTGGTCCACCATGGTGTTGATGGTGTTCTTCAGCTCAAGCACCTCGCCCTTCACGTCGACGGTGATCTTGCGGCTGAGGTCGCCGTTGGCCACGGCGGTGGTCACCTCGGCGATATTCCGCACCTGGCCGGTCAGGTTCGCGGCCATGAAGTTCACGTTGTCGGTCAGGTCCTTCCATGCCCCGGCGACGCCCTTGACGTTGGCCTGGCCGCCCAGCTTGCCTTCGGTGCCGACCTCACGGGCCACGCGGGTCACTTCGGACGCGAACGAGCCCAGCTGGCCCACCATGGTGTTCACGACCCGGCCGATGCGCAGGAACTCGCCGCGCAAGGGGCGCTCCTCGTTCTCGAGGTCCATGGTCTGCGACAGGTCGCCCTTGGCGACGGCGCCGATCACCCGCGCCATTTCGGCGGTCGGGTGCACCATGTCCGCGATCAGGGTGTTGACGGCCTCGACGCTGGCGGCCCAGGCGCCGGTCGCCGCTGGCACCCGCGCGCGGTTGTTGATCTTGCCCTGGCGGCCGACCGCCTCGCCCAGCCGGCTGAATTCCCGGCTCATGCGGTCGTTCAGTTCGACGACGTCATTGAAGGCCTCGGCCAGTTCGCCGTCGATACCGGTGAGGTCGCCCGGCAGCCGGACCGAGAAGTCCCCACGCCTGAACGCCCTGAAGGCGGCGAGCAATTGGCGGGAATCGAGAGCGGGTTCAGGAGCCAGGGCGGCAATCGACATTCTTCACCTTCGGAGCGGGACGAAACCCTTCAGCCGGAGGTGTACAACCCCTGTGATCACGCGAGCTGGACGGTTCGACCGGCGTCGACCGTCTCCCTGGCTCTCGTCACCGCATGGCGCTGCTTCCCCCGAACCAATTGCGAAAAACATCAAAGGCTCCGCTTGGTTCCCGATCGGCTGGCGAATCTCTTGCGTTGCCATTTGCGGTCCGGACGCTAGGGTCCGGCGCCATGTCGTCCCGGTCAGACCGAGCGCCGGAAGCGTGAATACGCCGCCGCCGGAACCCTTGAGCCCAGACCTCTCGGCCTTCATCGAAAGCGCCGTGCCTTCGGTGTGGGCGCTGGAGACCCTCCTCCTGCTTCGCCGCAGCCCCGATTCGAGCTGGGCCGCCGATCGGCTGGTGGCGGAGCTGCGCGCCAGCGGCCCGCTGGTCAACGACTGCCTTTTGGTTCTTCAGCGGGCGGGGTTGATTCTGGGCGAGGAGGGCGGCGTGCGGTATGCGCCGGCGTCGCCGACGCTCGCGGCGCTTTGCGACGAGCTCGAAGCCGCCTACCGTGAGCGGCCTGTGGCCGTCGTGAACACCATTACGCGGCGCCGGTCGGATGCGCTGAAGGGCTTCGCGGACTCGTTCCGCTTCGGGGGGTGGAAGTCGTGACGGGGTGGGGACCAGGGGCCGTGTATGGTCTGTGTTTGCTGACCAGCGCCGTATGCGCGGCCCTGCTCGTTCGATCGTGGGGCCGGTCGCGACAACCGCTCCTGCTGTGGAGCGCCGCCTGTTTCACCCTGCTGGCCATCAACAATCTGCTGGTCGTTCTGGACATGGTGGTGCTGCACGACGTGGATCTGTCGGCGCTGCGCCAACTGACCTCACTGGCGGCCGTCGGTGTGCTGCTCTACGGCTTCATCTGGGAGGTTGACCGGTGAACCTGTCGCTTCTGGCCAACGGCGCCATCATCATGGGCTATGCCCTGGCGGCGGTCTTCTTCCTGAAGTTCTGGCGCCGGACCGCCGACAGCCTGTTTCTCGCCTTCGCCGCCGCCTTCCTGCTGATGGCCGCAACGCCGCTGCTCACGTCCCTGCTTGAGGTGCCGCGGGAGGAACAGAGCCCCTTCTATCTGCTGCGGCTGCTGGCCTTCCTGATCATCATCGTCGCGATCATCGGCAAGAGCCGCCGGCCGGCCTAACCCCGCACCAGCCGCAAGAACTCTTCCCGCGTCCGGGCGTCGTCACGGATCACGCCGCTCAGATGGCTTGTGGTCAGGCTCGATCCGGCGGTGTTCACGCCGCGCAGGGTCATGCAGCTGTGCTCGGCCTCCACGACCACGCCGACGCCCTGCGGCCGCAGCACCTCCTGGATGGCCCGGGCGATTTCCGAGGTCATCTTCTCCTGGATCTGCAGGCGGCGGGCGAAGCCGTGCACCACCCGCGCCAGCTTGGAGATGCCGACCACGCGGTTGGTCGGCAGGTAGCCGACGTGCGCCCGCCCGACGACCGGCAGCATATGGTGCTCGCAGAAGCTGACGAAGCGGATGTCCTTCAGCACCACCAGCTCGTCGTAGCCGCCGACCTCCTCGAAGGTCCGCTCGAGATACGCGCGCGGATCGACCTCGTAGCCGGCGAACAGCTCGCGATAGCTGCGCGCCACGCGCGCCGGCGTGTCCAGCACGCCCTCGCGGTCGGGGTCGTCGCCGGCCCAGCGGATCAGGGTGCGGACGGCGGCTTCGGCTTCGGCCTGGGAGACGGTCTGGTCGGTCATGCCCCGCTTTACGCCGGGCGCGGGGAATTGATCCAGCGCCGTCTCGCTAACGCCTCGTTAACCACACTCCCGGCATTTTCTGCCCAGTGCGGCCCGGAGGGCCAGGCGTAGTCTCGGGGCGTGGCATGAACGGCGCGGAAGTTCTGGATGTGGGCCGCGACGCCCTGTGGCTGACCATCCAGCTGTGCCTGCCGGTTCTGGTCGTCGGCCTGGTCGTGGGCGTGGTCATCGGCCTGTTCCAGGCCCTGACCCAGATTCAGGAGCAGACCCTGATCTATGCGCCGAAGATTATCGCCATCTTCGTTTCCCTGCTGCTGTTTCTGCCGCTGATGGGCGCCTTGCTGGGCGGCTTCATGCGGACCATCGCCGCGCGCATCGCCGGCATGTGACCTGACGGGTGGAACCCTACGCCACAGCCGACCAGGTCTGGCAGGGGGCCATGATCTTCGCCCGCATCGGCGCGGTGCTGCTGATGCTGCCCGGCGTGGGTGAAAGCTATGTGCCGCCGCGCATCCGCCTGTCGCTGGCGCTGGTTGTCTCGCTCGCCTTGTGGCCGGTGGTTTCGGGCAGCCTGCCCGGTCTGCCGGCGACGCTGGGCGGCATGGCCGGCTGGATCATCCGCGAAGTCATCGTCGGCCTCGCCATCGGCGCGTTGCTGCGCAGCTTCCTGACCGTGCTGGCCACGGCGGGGGAGGTGGTCGCCCTGCAAACCACCCTGGCCTTCGCCCAGACGGCCAACCCGATGCAAGCGTCGCCCGGCAGCACCATCTCGGCCTTCCTGATGCTGTTGGGGACGACCCTTATCTTCGCCACCAACACCCATCACCTGTTCATCGCCGGTCTCGTCGGTTCCTATGAGCTGATCGCCCCGGCGAGGCCCCTGGTCACCGGAGACTTCGCCAGCCTCGCCATCCGAACCCTCGGCGACGCCTTCATGCTGGGCATCCAGCTGTCGGCGCCTGTGCTGGTCTTCGCCATTATCTTCAATCTGGCGTCCGGCCTCGTCGGCCGCGTCATGCCTGCCTTCCAGGTCTATTTCGCCGCCGCTCCGCTCAGCATCATCCTGGGCCTGTCGATCTTCGCTCTCAGCCTCGGCGTGATGGGGACGGTCTTTATCGACCGCTACCGCGCCCTGGCCAATGTCTTCACGGGGGGCGCCGGTGGCTGACGCGCCCGATCCCGAGTCGAAGACAGAAGAAGCGACACCGCGAAAACTCGCGGACGCGCGCAAGAAGGGCGACGTCGCCAAGTCGCCCGACGTCGCCTCAGCCCTGTCGCTGATGGGCGCGGCGACCGTCATCCTGATGTCCGGCGGCTGGTTCGCCAGTTCGATCGCCAGTCAGCTGCTGCCCTTCATCGCCGAACCCCACGCCATGATGGGCGGCCTGGAAGCGGGAGCCGGCATCGAGATCGGCGCCCAGGCGCTGTGGGCCATCGCGCCATTCCTCGGCGCGGTGATGCTCGCCACCATCCTCGGCGGTGCGGGCGGCAACATCGCCCAGTCCGGCCTGATCTTCACTGGCGAGAAGCTGAAGCCCGACTGGTCCAAGGTGAACCCGCTGGCGGGGTTCAAGCGCATCTTCGGTCCCGATGGCCTGGTCCAGTTCGTCAAGACCTTCCTCAAGCTGGTCGCCGTCGGCGTGATCTGCTGGCTGGTGCTCAAACCGCATGTGCGCGAGCTGGAGAACCTCGCCACCATGCCGCCGGCGATGATCCTGCCGTTCGCCCGGGACCTCGCCATCGCCCTGATGGTTTCGGCCCTGGTCTTCCTCGGCTTCACCGCCGGGGCCGATTACATCTGGCAGCGCTTCCGTTTCGCCGAGCGCATGAAGATGTCCAAGGAAGAGTTGAAGGAGGACTACAAGCAGACCGAAGGCGACCCTCACGTGAAGGCCAAGCTGAAGCAGATCCGCGCCCAGCGCAGCCGCCAGCGGATGATGCAGAACGTGCCGAAGGCGACAGTCATCGTCACCAACCCGACGCACTACTCCGTGGCCCTGCGCTACGAAACCGGCGACGCCGCCCCGGTCTGCGTGGCCAAGGGGGTCGACGCTCTCGCGCTGCGCATCCGCGAGGTGGCCCGCGAGCACTCGGTGCCGATCGTCGAGAACGTGCCGCTGGCCCGCGCTCTCTATGCCGCCGTCGACATCGACGAGACCATCCCCCGCGAACATTTCGAAGCCGCCGCCAGGGTCATCGGCTTCGTCATGCAGCGACGGAAGGGGCGATAGGGGAGCCCTACTTCCCGCCCGCGACCGGGAGGGGGATGATCTCAGCGCCGCCCTCGGGGGCGGGAGGGCGCGCGACCTGGGCCACGGGCAGACGCACGGTCACCGCCGTGCCTTCGCCAAGGGTGCTGTCGATGCTCATCCGCCCGCCGTGCAGTTCGGCGAAGGCGCGCACCAGCGACAAGCCCAGGCCCGTGCCCTGGCGGCGCTGCTCGATCTCCCCGGCCTGTTCGAAGGGGCGGCCCAGACGGCGCACGTCCTCCGGCGCGATGCCCACGCCGGTGTCGGAGACCACCAGTTCGAGATAGGGGCCGACCCCCTCGACGGTGATGGTCACGGTCCCGCCCGGCGGCGTGAATTTCACCGCGTTCGACAGGAGGTTCAGGGCGATCTGCTTGACCGCCCGCTTGTCTGCGGAGACGTCGACCGGCTCGGGCGGCAGCATGCCGCTGAGGACCACACCCTTCTCTTCCGCTGTAACCCTGACCAGGGCGATCGCCGCCGAGACCAGTTCGCGAGCGTCGAACCGCTCCAGCGTCAGCACGTAGCGCTCGGCCTCGATCTTCGACACGTCCAGCACGTCGTTGATCAGCTCAAGAAGGTGGCCGCCGGCCTCATGGATGTTGTCGACATAGGCGGCGTAGCGCTCCGGCATCGGCCCGAACAGCCGCTGCCGCATGATATCGGAGAAGCCGAGCACCGCGTTCAGCGGCGTACGCAGTTCGTGGCTCATATTGGCCAGGAAGCGGCTCTTGCCGGCTTCGCGGGCCTCGGCCTCGATCCGCGCCGTCTCCAGCGCCAGTTCGCGGGCGTACTGGCCGGTGCCGTCAAACGCCTGGGCGATCAGGCGCGGCGCCTCGTGTTCCGGACCGTCGAACCGCCGCAGGAGCAGTTGCACCCGGCGATCCAGAGCGGTGCGCGGCGCGAAGGTCGTCACCGCGTCGTAGCCTTGCAGGGCGCGGTCGATGGCCGCCAGCAGCCGCGGGCGATCGGGGGCGTGCCCCGCCGCCCCCAGTCCCTGTTCGAACCGCGGATCGACGGGCAGCGCCGCCGGCGGCGCGCCATAGGCCGCCAGCACACGCCCGGAACGCTCCAGCACCAGGGTCAGCCCCGGCTGGGCGGCCAGCAGGCGCTCGACCTTGCCGGCCTCGGTCTCCGCCGAGATCATGCGGCGTTCGTTCTGACGCCACGACAGCCGCACCGCCAGCGCGGCCGCCCCGGCCGTGAGCAGGGCGGAGATCGCGGCCAGCGCGGGCAGATGCGGACCCGGGCCGGCCAGCCACGCCGACAGCAACCCGGCCATCGCCGCGACTCCGACGCCCAGGGCGCCGGCCTGCACCAGCCGCACCCCGCCCAAGGCCAGGCCTGCGGTGAGCGGCAGGAAGACAAAGCCGGCCAGCGGACCCGTCAATCCGCCCGACAGGCACGCCGCCGTAAGCGCCGCGAGGCCCCACAATCCGAGCAGGGTCATTCGTTCTCGCGCGCCGTCCCGCTGAAGCAGCGCCAGGCCCGTCACGCCCGGGACGACCATGGCCAGGACGCCGTAGAACACCGGCCCCTCGATCCCGCCCAGCCATCGGCCGCCGAGGGCGAGCAGCGCGGCGGCCACGGCCCAGCCAGCGTGCCACGCGGCCAGCGACGGGCGATCGCCGCCGGGCCTGCGGCCGGTCGGCGTCTCCGTGGCGGTGATGTCGGCGGAGGGGGGCAAGGGCAGGGCGGACCGGGGCTGGAGGACGGCCGGACATGGGACGCCCGGCCGGAGAGCCTAGCGGTGTGGGCGAGTCGTCCAAAGCGGACACCCGTCAGAGGGGAGCGCTTGAGGCCTTCGAACGACGGATTTCTGGGGAGCGACGCGGCGGTTGTCGTTAACGCCGCGGCGGCCTATCTGGCCCCGATGAGCACCGCCGCCCCCGACCGTTCGATCGACGCCACCCTCGCCGAACTGGTGGAGGAGTTCGACCTGCTGGGCGACTGGGAAGGCAGGATCGAATACGTCATCGAGCTCGGAAAGGAACTGGAGCCCCTGGCCGAGGCGGATCGCATCGATGCCAACAAGGTGCCCGGCTGCGCCGCCCAGGTCTGGCTGGCGGCCCGACACGACGGGACGCGCTTGCACTTCCTGGCCGACAGCGACAGCGCCCTGTCGAAAGGCAATATCGCCCTGCTGCTTCGTCTCTATTCCGGTCGTACCCCGGCCGAAATCCTCGCGTTCGACGCGCGCGCCGCGCTGGACCGGCTCGGCCTGCCGTCGGCCCTCACGCGCCAACGCGCCAACGGATTGAACGCCATGGTCGGCCGCATCCGCGAGGAGGCGCGGGGCGCCGCCTGACGCGGGCGGGGCTCAGTAGTAGGAGCCCCGCGCGGCCAGCACCGCCCGCTGTCCCGGTGCTTCGGTGACATCGATGCGGATAGCGTATTCGTCGGGATGCGGCGTGCGGCGGTGCCAGCGCCACGGCGCGGCGGGGTCCTGGGACCACATCGGATTGCCCCGCACCACCAGCCGTGCGACCTCACCGAGTTCGCGGGCGCTGGCCTGGGTCGACGAGACCCCGCAGGTGACCGAATAGACGTCCCGTCCGTCCTCGGTGACGGTGCCTTCCTCGATGCGCAGGCGCCAGCGGCCGTCCTTCGACACCAGCTCGACCGCCGTGACCCATTCGTCCAGGGGCGCACTGTTCCCGACGGGGCGGCGGAATTCCATGTCCCGGGCGGCGCGGATCGCGGCCTCGAAGGTCTTGGCCCGGCTGGCGTAGGGCAGGCAGACCCGCGCCACGACAAAGCCTGCGAAAATGTCCTGCGCGCGCGCCGGCGCCGGCGCCGACCCAACTATCAGGACCGCGGCCAGGACGGCCGCCGCAACAGACTTCACCACCGACAACCCCATTCCCCGGGCGGCCGGTTCACGGCTCTTCCCACGACGGAGCCGCGCCCCCGGGTGGAGACGCGGCCTGACCCCGACCCTAGGGCCGAACCCCAGGCCGAGAAAGTTACGTCCCTGTAACGTCGGTTCGGGCGCGATCCGTCGCTCAGCCGATGCGATAGTGCGCCGCCAGGGCGCGCAGGCCGGCTTTCAGCACCGCCTTGCCCGTGCGCCGGCGCAGGCCCAGCCCCTGTTCGGCCGCCTGCATGGATGTGGCCTGGAGGCAGACCTGCTCGACCATCCGCCGCGCGGGCCCGCAGGCCGCCAGCGCAGCCTCGACCCGCCGTCCCGCGGCCAGGGCCCGGTCGCCCGGCTCGGCCCTCACCGCCGAGCCGCCGCCGGAGCGGGGCAGGGCGTCCCAGCGCATGGTCAGGGACGGGCCGGCCAAGGCGATCTCGGCGTCGTCGCATAGCCTTTCGGCGGCGGCCCGTTCGGCGCGGTCAATGCACGGCCGGCCGGCCGCGTCCCGCCGGCCCGACAGCCAGGCGACGGGCGAGGGGGCGAGGTTGGCGCGGTGCGACCGCATTCGTCCGTCGCCGTCCATCACCGTCCGAACGCCCTCTACGAAGCCCGGCCGGCCCGGCTCCGGTGCCCTATCGGGCGGCGCAACCGACCGCCGCCCGATCCAGCCCCCGCCAGGCCGGGCCTTGAGCCCCGGATCGTCGATCAGTCGCCGGAAACCCGCCTCGTCGAGGGTCATCAGCACCCGTGAACGCCGGTCCGCGCCCACCCGGATGGCGTAGCCGCCGTCGGCCCTCGACTCTATCCAGCCGCCTGGCCGCATCAGCAGCCGCCGCGCCCGCGTATCCTCGCCGCTCATGCCGGCAACTCGCACGCCGGCGCTTCCAGCACGTCCCTGACGCAGCGCTCAAGCCGGTCCAGCAGGTCGTCGATCACGGGACGGTCCCGCCCGTCTTCGGCCCAGCGGCAGGCCGCCGCCGCCGTGGCCCGGTTCAGCCCGAAGGCGTGACCGACCCGGTCCATCGGCCAGCCGAAGGTGACGTAGGCCAGATACATGGCCAGCCACCGCGCCCGGCAGGCCCTGTATTCCAGCCGCGTCCGGGTCTCCATCACCTCCTTGGGCACGCCCGTGGAGGCGGCGACCAGCTGCAGGGCCAGTCCCGCCTTGATCCGATCCTCCTGCCGCACCGGCACATGATACGCTTGGTCCACCTTGATCTCTCCTGTCCGTCGCGGGCGCCGGTTGGGCCGGCGTGCGCGGATAGGAATATATGTCTACGACCCGTCGAAATCGGACGCATCCCGCGCGCCCGGCGGGAATTCGTTAAAAAATACCGGAGCGTTGACTCGCGACTCTCGACGCCGATTCGCAAATCAGCCTACGATTCGTTTTGGGACAGGCGTTAACCCTTCTTAAGTTTTTCCCCGGTTAACGTTCGAACAAGGTTACCCCGAAACGGGGCAGTTACATTTACGGTCAAGCTCTGCCTTGGAGGGGCATCAATGCGCGTCCTGCTTATCGAAGACGATCACGCGACGGCGCAAAGCATCGAGCTGATGCTGAAGTCGGAAGGCTTCAATGTCTACACGACCGACCTGGGTGAAGAAGGCATCGATCTGGGCAAGATCTATGACTACGACCTGATCCTGCTTGACCTGAACCTGCCTGACATGAACGGCCTTGAGGTCCTGCGCCAGCTGCGCGTCGGCAAGGTCAATACTCCGGTGATGATCCTGTCCGGCACCTCGGAGATCGAGACCAAGGTCAAGACCTTCGGCGGCGGCGCCGACGACTACATGACCAAGCCCTTCCACAAGGATGAGCTGATCGCGCGCACCCACGCCGTGGTCCGCCGCTCCAAGGGGCACGCCCAGGCCATCATCCACACCGGCGAGATCGCCGTGAACCTGGACGGCAAGACGGTCGAGGTGAACGGCCACCGCGTCCACCTGACGGGCAAGGAATACCAGATGCTGGAGCTGCTCTCCCTGCGCAAGGGCACGACCCTGACCAAGGAGATGTTCCTCAACCACCTGTACGGCGGCATGGACGAGCCCGAGCTCAAGATCATCGACGTCTTCATCTGCAAGCTGCGCAAGAAGCTGGCCACGGCCGCCGGCGGCAAACACTACATCGAGACCGTCTGGGGCCGCGGCTATGTGCTGCGCGACCCGTCGGAGTCGAGCGCACCGGTCACCGCCGCCGCCTGACAGAGGCGACTATCGAGACATTGAAACGCCCGCCGGATCGTTTCGGCGGGCGTTTTGCTGGCTGAAACGCGGCGTAACCGGGTTTGTCAGCGAGCTTGCTCTTCCGGCGCTATGCGGTGGCGATCGCGAAACGGAGTTCGCCATGGCGCTGTTCGAAGGCGTGTCCGCCTTTCCTCCCACCCCGATCAATGCCGAGGGGACCGTAGACGTCGATGCGCTGCAAAGGCGGATCGCGCGGGTGGCCGAGGCGGGCGTGGAGTCCGTCTGCGTCCTCGGCAGCACGGGCGCCTATCCCTATCTGGATCGCGCGCAGCGTCGCCGCGCCATCGAAGCGGCGGTCGAGGCGGCGGGCGAGACGGCGGTGCTGGCCGGGATCGGGGCCCTGACGACGGGCGCGGCCTGCGCTCTCGCGCGCGACGCGCGGGAGGCCGGAGCGGCGGCGGGGCTTCTGGCCATGGTGTCCTACACCCCCCTGACGGAGGCCGAGGGCGAGGCCCATGTCCGGGCGGTCGCCGGGGCGAGCGATCTGCCGCTGTGCCTCTATGACAATCCGGTCGCCACCCGCTTCGCCTTCAGCCCGGAGCTCATAGGCCGCCTCGCCGCCGTGTCGACGGTGCAGGGGGCCAAGGCGCCCGCCCCGGCGGATGGCGATTTCGCCGGCCTGCTGGCCAGGCTGAGCGGGGCGGACCTGCGCCTCGGCTTCAGTGGGGACGCAACGGCGGCGCAGGCCCTCCGGGCCGGCGGAGCGGCATGGTACAGCGTGACGGCGGGACTGTTCCCGCGCCTCGCCCTGGCGCTCGCGCGGGCGGCGCGGGCGGGCGATCAGCTTCGGATCGACGCGATCAGCGCCGATCTGCAGCCGCTATGGGCCTTGCTCTACGCCCACGGCGGCGTGCGGGTGATGAGCGCGGCGGCAGGTCAGCTCGGGCTGGGTGATTATCCGCCGCCCCGGCCGCTGGCGCCGCCACCGGTCGAGGCGTTGGCGTCATTGGCCGTGACGGTGGAGCGGCTGGCCGCCCTGGAGGCGGGCCGCCAGCTGAAGGATCACCCCTTCGCCACATACCCTTTGCCGCCGTTGGACGGGCGGCGGCGGCGCGGGCGGCGTTTCAGTTCCCCGACCGGCTTGGCCTCGGCTCCGCGCGGATCGTTGTTGACCTGGCGCGGCCGTTCGCGGGCCAGCGGGTCGAAGGCGCGTTCCGGCGTCGGGCGGGCGTCGCGAGCCCCGCCTTTGCGGACGCGGTGCGGCTGCCCGCCGCCCTCCAGCTTGACGCCGTCGCGGCGCGGGTTGCGGCGGCCGCGGCCGCCTTCGTTGCGGTCGCCGCCCTCGCGCTCCGGCAGGGTGGCCTTCTTGCCGACGCCCGAGGCCATGATCGAGGCGTCGAGCTGGGCCAGTTGCTTGTCGTTGCGGCGGTCGATGGCCGGGATCTTCTGGCGCGTGACCTTTTCGATGTCGCGCAGCAGCTTCATCTCGTCGCCGGCCACGAAGCTGATCGCCGTGCCGTCGGCGCCGGCGCGGGCCGTGCGGCCGATGCGGTGGACGTAGGCTTCCGGCACGAAGGGCAGTTCGAAATTGACGACGTGCGAGACGCCGTCGACGTCGATGCCGCGGGCGGCGATGTCGGTCGCCACCAGCACCCGCAGTTTGCCCTTCTTGAAGGCCTCCAGCGTGCGCTCGCGCTGCGGCTGGCTCTTGTTGCCGTGGATGGCGCCGGCCTCGACGCCGCCGGCTTCAAGATAGGCCGCGACCTTGTCGGCGCCGTGCTTGGTCTTGGTGAAGACCAGGCAGCGGGTGAAGGTCGGGTCGCTGAACATCTCGGTCAGCAGGGCGCGCTTGCGGCCCTGTTCGATGTGGATCACCGACTGGTTGATGCGCTGCACGGTGGTCGCCTGCGGCGTCACCTGGACCTTGACCGGATCCTTGAGCAGTTCGCCGGCCAGCTTGCCGATCTCGGTCGGCATGGTGGCCGAGAAGAACAGGTTCTGGCGCTTGGCCGGGATGCGGCTGACGATCTGGCGGATCGGCTTGATAAAGCCGAGGTCCAGCATCTGGTCGGCCTCGTCGAGGACGAAGATCTCGGTGCGGCTGAGGTCAAGGGTCTTCTGCTGCAGGTGGTCTAGCAGGCGGCCGGGCGCGGCCACGAGGACGTCGAGGCCCTGCTGCAGGGCGCGCTCCTGCGGTCCGTATTTCACGCCGCCGAAGATCACGGCGACGCGGAAGCCGAGGTGTTTGCCGTAGGTCTTGAAGCTTTCGCCGATCTGGCTGGCCAGTTCGCGCGTCGGCGACAGGATCAGCACGCGCGTGGTGCGGGGCACCGGCGGGGTCCGGTTGGCGGCCAGGCGGTGCAGGATCGGCAGGGCGAAGGCCGCGGTCTTGCCGGTGCCGGTCTGGGCGATGCCCAGCAGGTCCTTGCCGGCCATGACGTCAGGAATGGCCTGGGTCTGGATCGGGGTGGGGGTGGTGTAGCCCTCGGACGCCAGCGCCTGCAGCAGGGCCGGGTTGAGGTTCATGGATTCAAAGGTCTTGTTGCTCACGGAGCGGTTTCTTTCGCGTGCGGCGGCGCGCAACAGCCATGGCTCAACGCCGATAAGGCCGCGCACCGCCAGTCCCGGGTGAGCCTCAGCAGGAGGCCGTCGGGGTGGATCGGGCGCCGCCCCGCGTGTCCGGGCAGCGAATGAAATCTTGAGGGGCCGGCCCCTGCTACAGTCAGGGCTTCAACTCTGAAGCCCCACACGCGCTGGAGGCGCCGGACATCGCGATTGTGCGATGCAGCACAAGTGGGCGCTCAATGCGGCCAAGTCAAGGCGGGGCGGGTTTCAGGCCCGTTTCGCGCGCGCCCGGAAGCGGTGGAGCAGAGGCTCCGTGTAGCCGTTCGGCTGGGCGGCTCCCTCGAAGACGAGGGAGCGGGCGGCCTGGAAGGCGAGGCTGTTCGACGGGTCGGGGGCCATCGGGCGGTAGAGGGGGTCGCCGGCGTTCTGGGAGTCGACCCTGGCGGCCATGCGCCGGAGGGCGGCGTCGACCTGGTCGGGGGTGCAGACGCCGTGGAGCAGCCAGTTGGCCATGTGCTGGGAGGAGATGCGCAGGGTGGCGCGGTCCTCCATCAGGCCGACGTCGTGGATGTCGGGCACCTTGGAGCAGCCGACGCCCTGGTCGATCCAGCGCACGACATAGCCGAGCAGGCCCTGGGCGTTGTTGTCGAGCTCCTCGGCGATCTCGGCTTCCGACCAGTTCCGACCCGCGGCCAGCGGCGGGGTGAGGAGGGCGTCAAGGCCGGGAACGGGCCGGGCGGCGACGCCGGCCCTGAGGGCGAAGACGTCGGTCTGGTGGTAGTGGAGGGCGTGGAGGACGGCGGCGGTGGGGCTGGGCACCCAGGCGGTGTTGGCCCCGGTCTTCGGATGGGCGGCCTTCTGGTCCAGCATGTCGGCCATGCGGTCGGGGGCGGCCCACATGCCCTTGCCGATCTGGGCCTTGCCGTCGAGGCCGCAGGTGAGGCCGATGGCCACGTTGCGGGCCTCATAGGCGGCGATCCAGTCCGACGACTTGATGTCGCCCTTGCGGACCACCGGGCCGGCCTGCATCGCCGTGTGGATCTCGTCGCCGGTGCGGTCGAGGAAGCCGGTGTTGATGAAGACGATGCGGTTCTTCACGGCGTGGATGCAGGCCGCGAGGTTGGCCGAGGTGCGGCGCTCCTCATCCATGACGCCGACCTTGAGGGTGTGGCGCGGCAGGCCCAGCAGATCCTCGACCGCGTCGAACAGGGCGTCGGTGAAGGCGCACTCGTCGGGGCCGTGCATCTTGGGTTTGACGATATAGACCGAACCGGCCCGGCTGTTGCGGAACGCCCCCTGCCCTTTCAGGTCGTGCATCGCGATCAGCGACGTGACGATGGCGTCGAGGACGCCCTCCGGCGCTTCCGAGCCGTCCGGCAGCTGGATCGCCGGGGTGGTCATCAGGTGGCCGACATTGCGGACGAACAGCAGCGCGCGCCCCGGCAGGCTGATCGTCGAGTCGCCGGGGGCGGTGAACGTGCGATCGGGCGCAAGGGTGCGGATCAGGCGCTCGCCGCCCTTGTCGAAGGTTTCGACCAGGTCGCCCTTCATCAGGCCGAGCCAGTTGCGGTAGGCGGCGACCTTGTCCGCGGCGTCGACGGCGGCGACCGAGTCCTCGAGGTCGACGATGGTGGAGAGGGCAGCTTCCAGCACGACGTCGGAGATGCCGGCAGGGTCGGTACGGCCGATCGGGTGCTCTGGGTCGAAGACGACCTCGATGTGCAGGCCGTGGTGGCGGAACAGGCGCGTGCGGTCGGTGCGGCCGACGGACCGGCCGGGATCGCGGAGCGCGATGCCGTTGCGGGGGTCGGTCAGGTCGGCCCAGGAACCCTCGGCCAGGGGCACGGCCTCGTCGAGGAAGGCCTTGGCGCGGGCGACGACGCGAGCGCCGCGCTCGGGGTCGTAGCCGCCGCCCCGGGGCAGGTCGCCCAGCGCGTCCGTGCCGTAGAGGGCGTCGTAGAGGCTGCCCCAACGGGCGTTGGCGGCGTTGAGCACGAAGCGGGCGTTGAGGATGGGCACGACCAGCTGGGGACCGGCGAGAGTGGCGACCTCGGCGTCGACGTTGCGCGTGCGGATGGCGAAGGGGGCGGGCTCGGGGGCCAGATAGCCGATGTCGCGCAGGAAGGCGGTCGTGGCGACGGGGTCGTGGGGGTGGCCGCGGCGGTCGGCGTGCCAGGCGTCGATGCGGGCCTGAAGCGCGTCGCGGACGGCGAGCAGGCGGCGGTTCTCGGGCGCGAAGCGGGCGAAGACCCCGGCGGCGGCGGTCCAGAAGGCGTCCGCGTCGAGGTCGAGGCCGGGCAGGACCTCGGTCTCGATGAAGGCGGCGAGGTCATCAGCGACCTGCAGTCCGGCGCGCGGCGTCATCAGCATGGGCGTCTCCCGTGGGGCGAGGCTGTAACATTCCGTGATGACCTCGGGGAAGTCGAGCGGGAATTTTGCAGTGCAGCAGGCAGCCCTGTTCGCCGCCTGCGGAACAGGCGGTGTGGGGAGGGTGCGGGGCGGCCGGGCCTCGCCCGGTGCTGTTGTAGTGTTACCGTTTCGACGAGACTGCCGCCCCGCGTGGCCGTTATCCACTCGCCCCGCCAGCTGGCGGCCCTTCTCGGGCCTCACCGGCGTCCCGGACCGCTCCTTGCGGAGAGGCCGGAAGGCGGAACGTGCTGACCGTGCTCAGTCATGTAGCGGTTCCATCCGAAGGCGCGCGGCGAGCAAGCAGAGGCCATCCATCGACCTCCGACGAGGACCCCCGGGCTCTCCTCCGCCCGGGCTTCATCGCTCGACCACAGCCCGCCGTCATCGAGGAACGTGGATCCGACGCCCTCCCCGTCGACGGGATGGGCAGGAGTGTACGGGCGGTTCTTCCTGCGGCGGGCTCAGGACGCTGACACGGAGGCGATGTGTCGGGAAAACAAGGCGTTGGCGGTTCGGATTATGATGCCTGCGCATGAACTTGCAACGCAGCAATTCGGCTTCCTTCTCCCCTCCGGGGGAGAAGGTGGGCGGCGGAGCCGCTCGGATGAGGGGCATGGTCGAAGCGAACTGGCCGCCAGCGGGGTCCAGAGCAGACTCACCCCTCATCCGTCTCGCTCCGCGAGCCACCTTCTCCCCCAAGGGGAGAAGGAAAGGCGGGGCGTCTGTTGCTTCCGCGCCTTGACTTGGCCGCATTGAACCGCCACTTACGCTGCGTCGCACAATTGCGATTACCGGCGCCTCCAGCGCGTGTGGGTCTTCCGAACGGAGACCTGACTGTAGCAGGGGCCGGTTCCTCAAGATTCATTCGCTGCCCGGACACGCGGGGCGGCGCCCGATCCACCCCGACGATGTCACGCCGACATCCCATCGGGACTGGCGGTGCGCGGCCCATGGCTTGTCAGCCCGGTCGATGCGCGTCGCCGCATGCGAAAGAACGACTCCCAGTGAGCAACAAGACCTTCGACACCATGGGCCTGAATCCGGCCCTCCTGCAGGCGCTGGCCTCGGAAGGCTATACGACGCCGACCCCGATCCAGCAGCAGGCCATCCCCGACGTGATGGCCGGCAAGGACCTGCTGGGCATCGCCCAGACCGGCACCGGCAAGACCGCGGCCTTCGCCCTGCCGATCCTGCATCGCCTGGCGGCCAACCGCACCCCGCCGGTGCCCCGCACCTCGCGCGTCCTCATCCTGTCGCCGACCCGCGAGCTGGCCAGCCAGATCGCCGAGAGCTTCAAGACCTACGGCAAACACCTCGGCTTCCGCGTCGCCGTGATCTTCGGCGGCGTGAAGTACGGGCCGCAGGAGCGCGCCCTGCAACAGGGTCTCGACGTGCTGGTGGCCACGCCCGGCCGCCTGCTGGACCATATGCAGCAGAAGACGCTGGACCTGAGCCGCACCGAGATCTTCGTGCTGGACGAGGCCGACCAGATGCTGGACCTCGGCTTCGTCAAGCCGATCCGGCAGATCGTCAGCCGCATCCCGGCCAAGCGCCAGAACCTGTTCTTCTCGGCCACCATGCCGGGCGAGATCGGCAAGCTGGCCGGCGAACTGCTCAAGGACCCGGTCAAGGTGCAGGTGACGCCGCAGGCGACCACCGTGCAGCGCATCAACCAGTCGGTGATCCACATCGAACAGGGCCGCAAGCGCGCCCTGCTGACCGAGATGTTCTCGGACCCGACCTTCACCCGCTGCCTGGTCTTCACCAAGACCAAGCACGG
>NZ_DASWTO010000175.1:0-8971 GCF_036402095.1 Brevundimonas sp.
GCGGGGCGAACGGCCCGGCGCCTGGATGCTGGAGCAGGATGATGAGACGCATCGTCTCCGTCTGGCTGATCGACTGGCCGATCTCGGTCCGCCGTCGATCGCTGGAACGGGCGCGCCGTCCGGCCTCGCCGCCTGAGCCCGCCGACGACCCCCGCAACCCCTTCGCCCTGATCCTGAAGAACAATCGGGGCGCGGCGGTGATCCACGCCCTGAATCCGGCCGCCCGCCGGGCCGGGCTCCGGCGTGGGCAGGCCCAGGCCGACGCCCGGGCCATGATCCCGCATCTGCTCTGCCAGCCGGCCGATCCCGACGCCGACGCCCGGGCCCTGAAGGCGCTGGCTTGCTGGGCCGAGCGCTGGTCGCCCTCCGTCAGCGTCGACCCGTCCGAAGGCGGGCTGGAGGGCCTGTTCCTCGATGTCACCGGCGCGGCACACCTGTTCGGCGGCGAGGCGGCCTTGCTGCGCCAGATTCGCGACCGGCTGGCCGAAGCGGGCGTCCCGGCCGGCGTGGCCATGGCCCCCACGCCGGGCGCGGCCTGGGCCCTGGCGCGCTGGGGCGAGGGCGAGGAAGGACGGGCGCCCATCGCGACGGAGGACGACGTCCGCGCGCGGCTGGCCTCCCTGCCGGTCGAGGCGCTGCGCATCGCCGACCGCACCCTGGCGCAGGCCCGGCGTTTCGGTCTCAAGCGGATCGGCGACCTCTACCCCATGCCCCGGGCGGGGCTGGCCCGGCGCTTCCGCGCCGACGGGGGCGTCGATCTGGTCCGGCGGCTGGATCAGGCCCTGGGCTATGCGGGCGAGGCCCTGATCCCGGTGCGCCCGCCGGCCCGCTACCGGGCGTGGGAGGCCTGGGCCGAGCCGCTCGGCGATCTCGAGGGGGTCGAGGCGCGGTTGCCGGAACTGGCCGCCGACCTCGCCGGCCCGCTGGAGCGCGACGGGCAGGGGGCGCGGGCCCTGACCCTGACCGGCTTCCGCTCGGATGGCCGCACCACGGCCCTGTCCGTCCGCATGGGCCGGCCGGGCCGCGACGCCGGGGTCTGGCTGCGTCTGTTCCGCGAGGCCGGGCTGGGGCGGCTGGAGCTGGGCTTCGGCCTCGACGCCCTGATGCTGACCGCCGATGTGGTCGAGCCGATGGCCGCCTGTCAGGCGACGCTGGAGGCCGAAGCCGGGGCCCGGCAGGCCGAAAGCCTCGCCGCCCTGATCGACCGGCTGACGGCCCGGCTTGGCGAGGACCGGGTGCTGACGCCGGCCCCGGCCGACAGCTGGATCCCCGAACGGGCCGAACACCTGCGCCCCGCCCTGGGCCGCCGCGTCGAAGGCGATCCGGGCGGTCTCGGCCGGCGTCCCATCCTGCTGCTCGACCCGCCCGAGCCGATCCGCGATCCGCTGTTCGACCTCCCCGACGGCGCTCCCGCCCGCTTCACCTGGCGCCGCGCCTCCCGCCGCGTGACCCGCGCCGAAGGCCCCGAACGCCTCTCGCCCGAATGGTGGCGCACCGCCCGGGCCCGCACCCGCGACTACTACTGCCTCGAGGACGCCGAGGGCGGCCGCTACTGGGTGTTCCGCGAAGGCCTCTACGGCCGCGAATACGCCGGCGGCCCCGACGAGCGGGCCCCGACCTGGTGGATGCACGGGGTGCTGGCGTGAGCGGCTGGAACGGCGACTACGCCGAGCTCGGGGCCCTGACCAACTTCAGCTTCCTCGAAGGGGCGTCGCATCCGGCCGAGCTGATGTTGCAGGCCAGGGCGCTTGGCCTCGCCGCCGTCGGCGTGGCCGATCGCAACACCCTGGCCGGCATCGTCCGGGCGCTGATGGGCGCCGAGCAGGCCGACATCCGGCTGGTGATCGGCTCGCGCCTGACCTTCACCGACGGGACCGAACTGATCGTCTTCCCCCGCGACCGCCCCGCCTACGGCCGCCTGTGCCGCCTGCTGTCGCTCGGCAAGAGCGAGGCCTTCTCCTCCCCGCTTTGCGGGGAGGGGGACCGCGAAGCGGGGGAGGGGTCGAGGGAGGGCAGAATCCAGAAGGCCGAGACCCGGCTGACCTTCGACCAGGCGGTCCGTCTGGGCGAGGGGATGATCGCCCTTTTCCCCGCGCCCGAGCGTCCGGACGCGACCTTCGAGGCCCGGCTGACGGCGTGGCGGCGCGCCTGGCCCGACACCCTGTATCTGGCCGCCTCGCCCCTGTGGCGCGGCGACGACCGGCGGCGGCTCAACCGGCTGGCGGCCATGGCGCGGCGCACCGGCGCGCCGATGATCGCCACCAACGCCGTGCTCTATCACCACCCCGACCGCCGCAGGCTTCAGGATGTCCTGACCTGCATCCGCGAAGGCATGACCATCGACGAGGCCGGTCGCCGGCTCCAGGCCAACGCCGAGCGCTATCTGAAGACGCCCGCCCAGATGGCCCGGATGTTCCGCGGCCACGAAGCGGCGCTGACGCGGACCATGGAGGTGGCTCGGGCCTGCACCTTCTCCCTGCGCGAGCTCAGCTATCAGTACCCTGACGAACCGGTGCCCGAGGGCTGGACCGCCCAGCGCCGGCTGATCCGCCTGACCTTCGCCGGCGCGCGGGACAGGTGGCCGGACGGCGTCTCCTCCCGCATCCGCCAGACGATCGTCAAGGAACTGAGGCTGATCAAACAGCTGAGGTACCCGAACTACTTCCTGACCGTGCACGACATCGTCGCCTGGGCGCGGAGGCAGGACGACCCGATCCTGTGCCAGGGCCGGGGTTCGGCGGCCAACTCCGTGGTCTGCTACTGCCTCGGCGTCACCAATGTGAACCCGGCCGAGCAGGACGTGTTGATCGAGCGTTTCATGTCCGCCGACCGGGACGAGCCGCCGGACATCGACGTGGATTTCGAGCACGAGCGGCGCGAGCTGGTCATGCAGTACGTCTATCGTCGCTACGGCCGCGATCGCGCCGGCATCGTGGCGACGATCATCCACTACCGGCCCCGTTCGGCCATCCGCGACGTCGGCAAGGCGCTGGGGCTGACCGAGGACGTCACCGCGCGCATGGCCGACACCGTCTGGGGCTCGTGGGGCGACGGGGTGAAGGGCGAGCACGTCGACCGGACAGGCCTGAGCCGCGACGACGCCCGCATGCAGCTGGCGCTCGAGCTGACCGCCGAACTGATCAAATTCCCCCGCCACCTGAGCCAGCACGTCGGCGGCTATGTGCTGAGCCAGACGCCCCTGCTCGAGATCGTGCCGATCGGCAACGCCGCCATGCCGGACCGCACCTTCATCGAATGGGACAAGGACGACATCGACTTCCTCAAGCTGATGAAGGTCGACGTTCTGGCGCTGGGCATGCTGACCGCCCTCAAGCGCGGCTTCCGCATGATCGAAGAGAGCTACGGGCGTTCGCTGGAGCTGCACACGGTCCCCCAGGGCGATGCGCAGGTCTACGGGATGCTGCAGCGGGCGGATTCCCTGGGCGTCTTTCAGGTCGAGAGCCGGGCCCAGATGTCGATGCTGCCGCGGCTGAGACCCGCGACCTTCTACGATCTGGTGGTCGAGGTGGCGATCGTCCGCCCGGGCCCGATCCAGGGTGGAATGGTCCATCCCTATCTGAAGCGCCGGTCCGAACGGCGCGCCGCCCTCGAGAAGGGTTTGCCGTACCAGATCGACTATCCCGGTCCCTCGCCGGAACATGGTCCGGCCGATGAACTGGAACAGGTGCTGCACAAGACTCTGGGCGTTCCGCTGTTTCAGGAACAGGCCATGCGCATCGCCATGGAGGCGGCGAAATTCACCCCCGCCGAGGCCAATGGCCTGCGGCGCGCCATGGCCACCTTCCGGCACATGGGCACCATCCACGAATCTGAGGATCTGTTCGTCGGACGGATGATCGAAAGGGGCTATCCGCCCGACTTCGCCCGCAGCTGTTTCGAGCAGATCAAGGGGTTTGGCGAATACGGCTTCCCCGAGAGCCACGCCTGCGCCTTCGCCCTGCTGGTCTACATCTCGGCGTGGATGAAGCATCACTATCCGGAGGTGTTCACGGCCGCCCTGCTGAACAGCCAGCCGATGGGTTTCTACGCCCCGGCGCAGCTGGTCCGGGATGCCCGGGAGCACGACGTCGAGGTGCGGCACCCGGACGTCAACGCCAGCGGCTGGGACGCTTCGCTGGAGCCGCGCGAGGGACAGGTTCAGCACGCCCTGAGACTGGGCCTGCGTTCGATAGAGGGCTTCCGACAGGAATGGGCCGAACGGATCGTGGAGGTCCGCGGAGACGCTTCGTTCGCCAATCTGGAGGATCTGCGGCTGCGGGCGAAGCTGCCGCCGGCGGCGCTGGACCGGCTGGCGGAGGCGGACGCCTATGGTTCGCTGGACCTGACCCGCCGGCAGGGGCTGTGGGCGGCCAGGGGCGCCGCCCCCGCGGCGTCGGCCCCGCTGTTCGAGGCCATGGGGCTGGACGAGGCGGATGGCCGCCCGCCCGAGGCCCTGCCCCGGCTGTCGGCCTCCGAGGAGGTCGTCGGCGACTATCAAGCCATCCGGCTGTCGCTGAAGGGGCATCCGGTGGCCTTCCTGCGCGACCGGCTGAAGGCGGCGGGGGCGGTGACGGCGCGGGCCTGCGAGACCGTGGCCGACGGCCGCCGGGTCCAGGTCGGCGGGGTGGTGCTGGTCCGTCAGAGGCCAGGCACGGCCAGGGGCGTCTGCTTCATGACGGTCGAGGACGAGACGGGGATCGTCAATCTGGTGCTGTGGGAGGCGGTGTTCGAGCGGTTCCGGCCAGCGGCGATGGGCGCGCGGATGGTGCTGGTCAAGGGACGAATCCAGCGGGCCGAGGGGGTGACCCATCTGGTCGTCGAGGAGCTGAGGGACTGGACCCCCATGCTGGGCCAGCTGACCCCCGACCGGGCGCCGGGATCGGCTCATGAACCGGCGAGGGGGCGGCACCCGCGGGACGTGCGGGTGCTGCCGGGATCACGCGACTTTCACTGACCGGCGCGGTGGTGCCGCCATTTCCACAGCCGGTAGGCGAGGATGGGCGCGAAACCCCCGACAAGGGCCGCGACCAGCACCGTCCAGAAGCCTCCGCCCAGACCGTACTCGCCGACCGCCGCCCCGATCCCGGCCGCCAGCAGCGGGCCGAGCCAGGGCAGCCACATCGGGGGCTTAGGCATCCACCTTGATGACGCCGCGCCGGATCTGGTCCAGCTCGATGGAGTCGAACAGGGCCTGGAAATTGCCCTCCCCGAAGGCCTGGTTGCCCTTGCGCTGGATGATCTCGAAGAAGATCGGGCCGAAGGTGTCCTGGGTGAAGATCTGCAGCAGCAGGCCTTCCTCGTCCGAACCGTCGATGAGGATGCGGTTCTTCCTCATCCGCTCCACGTCCTCGCCGTGGTTGGGCAGGCGTTTGTCGATCAGTTCGAAATAGGTCTCGATGGTGTCCTGGAAGGGGATGCCGCGGCGCTTCAGTTCCTCGACGGTCTCGAAGATGTCGTCGGTGGCCAGGGCGATGTGCTGGATGCCCTCGCCGTTGTAGCGGCGCAGGAACTCCTCGATCTGGCTGTTCTCGTCCTGGCTCTCGTTGAGGGGGATGCGGATGGCGCGGTCGGGGGCGATCATGGCCTGGGAGAACAGGCCGGTGGCCTTGCCCTTGATGTCGAAATACTTCTGCTCCTCGAAGGCGAAGACGTCGCCGTAGAAGCCCGACCAGGTGCGCATCTGGCCGCGACGGACGTTGTGGGTCAGGTGGTCGAGGCAGAACAGGCCGACGGAGTTCTTGCGCTCGGCCTCCTCCCAGCCCTCGATCTCGTCCCAGCCGTCGTAGAGAGAGCCGCGGTCGCCATACTGGTCGACGAGGTAGAGCAGCGAGCCGCCGATGCCCTGCAGGATCCAGGGGTAGCCGTTCCCCAAGGCGCCGCCGTCGGCTCCCTCCGCGGGGCGGGCGCCGCGGGCCACGGCGCCTTCGAAGGCCGCCTTCGCATCGGCGACGCGGAAGGCCATGCCGTTGGCCGAGGGGCCGTGCTCGCGGGCGAATTCCTCGGCCTGGCCCCTGGGCGACAGGTCGACCAGCAGGCTGATGTCGCCCTGCTTCAGGCGGACCGTGCCGGTGGCCGGATTCACATGGGTGCGGGTGAAGCCCATCAGCTCGAGACGGGCGGCCATGGCCTCAGGCTCGGGGCCGGTGAATTCGACGAACTCGAAGCCGTCCACGCCGAGCGGATTCTCCTTGTCCAGCCGGGCGGCGGGGGTCTGGTTCGCGTCGGTCATGGGGCGTCTCCTGAAAGCTTGCGGCGGAACCTAGTGGCGGCGAGCCGCGAAGCCAAGTTCCGGGCGATCACGGGCCCGAAGGCCCGGCCTATTCGCCGCCCTCGACCGTGCCGTCCGAGGCGTGGACGCGGGCGTGGCCGTGGTGACGCAGGTGACTGTCGTCGATCTCCTTGATGAGCTTCTTGCCCTTCTCCTTGCCGACGAACTCGAGGATGGCGTCGATCTTGGCCTCGACCCGGTCGTCATTCTCCTTGGAGGAGGGGGAGCCGACGTAGAGGAAATAGGCGAGGCCGACGACCTGCCAGAGCAGCTGGAGAAACTCGGACTGCCAGTTCTCGAAGGTGTCGCGGCCCATCTCGACCAGCCAGGGCGAGAGCTGGGCGGCCTGGCCGTGCTCCTTCGCCTCGTCGACGTAGGCGAGCCAGCCGAAGCCCCAGTGCAGCAGGATGGAGACGGTGAAGAAGCCCAGGGTGATCCAGGCGTAGGCGTATTTCTTCAGCATGCGGCGCTCCCTCAGGGACGTTGTTTCCACGCCGGGCAACGCGCCGGACGGGGCTTCGGCTCCGGGCCGGCTCCGGGCCGGCTCAGGCGCCGTGGATGGCGTTGCGGGCGAGGTCCGGGGCCGAGGCCCCGCGCTCCAGACGCATGACCAGCCGGTCGTCCTCGAACACCTCGACGCCCTCGCAGCTGGCGTGCTGCTGCAGCTGGCCGAAGGCGACCCGGGCCGCCTCGCCGTCGTGGCGGCAGTCGGCGAAGTCGAGGGCGGGACGGCGGCCGCGCTGGTCGAAGAAGTGGAACTGGTAGATCCGCATGGCCCCGGGCGCCTCCTGGTCCGGGCACTGAACACCTGTCAGGGGAATCCCGTCTGTGGGGTCTCCGACATAACGGCGGTTGCGCACGCGTTTGTGACGGGCGGGGGCGGGCGCGTCAGGCAGGCTCCCCGGGCCGGGCCGAAAAAATCGGGGGGGCGGAGTCGGCGGAGTCGGCAGCGGCGGCAGGCCCGGCGCCGGCGGAAATCCGGGGGGCGGAAATCAGGGGGGCGGAGTCGGCAGAGTCGGCGCCGGCCGGGCGCGGCAGGCCCGGCGTGGGGCGCAGCCAGACGGCGCCGTCGGCCTCTTCGGCCAGGCGGGTGCTGTTGAGCTGCTCTTCCTGGCACAGGTAGCGGCGCATCTCGGCCTCTTCCGCCTCCAGCGCCAGGCCGACCCGGCGCCAGCGCAGGGCCCCGGCGGCCTCGCCGCGCAGCACGCAGCGCATCATGCGGCGGTGGGCGACGAAGATCAGTTCGCGGGTATCGATGCGGTCGAGATCGCCCTCGCTGCGCTGCTCCAGCTGCACCCCCTCGTCGGACGGATCGAGGGCGTTGGCGGGCGTCCACGGCTGGTCGACGCGCCGCCAGAGGTGGCGCGTGGCGCGGGACCTCAGGGCCGACATCGTCACCCCGTGGCGCCGGCAGCACTCGTGCGCCGGCAGCCCGGCCATATAGTCGGCGCGGACCGCCTGCCAGACCTCGGCGGGCGCGGCGCGGCGGCCCGGCCCGGTGCGTTGGGGGGAAATGGCGATCCGTCCTGTCCCGGTCATCCGATGAGCCTTCCTGTGCGCCGTTCGACAGGAACAGTATGGGCCCGCCGGCTTCCAGGGCTGGTCGATTGGATCGAGAAAAGGTCAAGGGCTTGAAAGAACGGGAGGTTATCCGCCCAGCCCGGCTATAATTCCCCGGATTGTCAGCACAGCGTCACGGCTCATCCGTCTCCCCCCGGCGGGGAGAAGGACGCGCCCGGTCAGTCCTCGTCGGCGGCGGGGCCGGCGGAGGCCAGGGTGAAGCGCGTGCGGGCGCTGATTTCATCCCAGAACTGGACCTCCATGGCCGACAGCTCGGACATGATCTTCGCGCGGCTCTGGCCGAGAATGCCGCCGAACAGGCCGGCGATCATCTTGAAGATCTGGTCGATCAGCTGGGCGAGCGTGTTGACCCACGCGGGCACGGGGGCGAACAGGCCCCAGATCGCGAGGATGATCTTCTTGATCTCCTCCATGTGGGACTCCAGCCAGGCGAAGATGCCGCCGCCGAACAGGCCCCGGGTCACGCTGGTGCGGAAGGTCGCGCGGCCGCTGCGGGCCAGGGTGGTCCCGGACTGGGCGCGCATGAAGTCGTCGACCATGCGCCGGCTGCCGGCGTCCGCGCCGGCGTAGCGGTCGCGCGTGACCTGGACCAGCCTGCCCATCTGCTCGCGCAGGGCGACGGCGTGCGAGGCGATCAGCGGCGCGTCGTCATGGGCGCCGACGGCCTTGGCGATGTCGTCGAGGATGGAGCCGACGAAGGTTTCGGCCTCCTTGAGGAATTCGGCGAAGGGGTCGCCGCCCGTCTCCGGTGATTTGGCCTCGGCCATGGTCTGGTCCTCCCGTGTGACGGGAAGCTGGGCGCAATGGTTAACGGAGTCAAACCAATGTTATCCGAACGGGCGCGAGGGGAACGGCGGCGCGGGGCGGGCCGTTCTCAGGGCGAAGGAGATCCGTCATGCGCACCCGTCTCGCCATCGCCGCCCTGATCTACCCGATGATCCAGGCGGTCCTGTTCGGTCTCGGCCTCGGCGCCCTGCTGGCCGCGCCGATGCCGCCGTCGGAGATGCTGGGCTCCATCTGGTGGATGATCGCGGCGACCTTCCTGATCTCGGCCCCGATCGCCTGGGGCATGGCCCCGTGGCTGAGACTGCGGGACCGGCCGCACCCGAGGAAGCTGACCCG
>NZ_DASWTO010000176.1:0-14285 GCF_036402095.1 Brevundimonas sp.
GTGGCCTTGGAGGAATGGACGTTCTGATGCGGCATGGGCGGCCTCCTTCGCTGTCTCTCGACAACGGGACCGCCGGGGGCTTGTTCCGGAAAGGGAGGTGGTACGTCCTCTCGGGCTCGAACCGAGGACCCTCTGATTAAAAGTCAGATGCTCTAACCAACTGAGCTAAGGACGCACACCATCAGGGCCCGCATTCGCGGACCGCGACGCGCCTTCTGTTGCAAAGCGCGGCCGGGGTCAAGCGTCGCCTCGACGGTCACGGGCCTGACGGCTAGGGAAAAGCCATGAAACCTTTGTCCGGCGTGAGAATCCTTGAGTTCGACGGTCTCGGCCCGGTGACCTTCGCGGGCATGGTGCTGGCCGATCTGGGGGCCGACGTGCTGCGGCTGACCCGCAGCGCCGCCGCCGGCGCGCCGGCCTTCACCGACGTCGGCGGCGAAGTGCTGCACCGGGGCCGCTCCGCCGTGGACGTGGACCTGAAGAATCCGGCCGACCTGGCCCGGGTGCTCGGCCTGATCGGCTCGGCCGACGCCCTGATCGAAGGCTTCCGGCCCGGGGTGATGGAGCGGCTCGGACTGGGGCCGGAGGTCTGCACCGCCCGCAATCCGCGTCTGGTGTTTGGCCGCGTCACCGGCTGGGGCCAGACGGGGCCGATGTCGCGGCAGGTCGGCCACGATCTCAACTACATCGGCCTGTCGGGGGCTCTGTCTATGATGGGCGAACCAGACCGGCCGCCGCGCCCGCCGCTGAACCTCGTCGGCGACTACGGCGGCGGGGCCATGCTTCTGGTCACCGGTGTGCTCGCAGCCCTGCTGGAGGCGAGGAGCACCGGGCGCGGCCGTGTCGTGGACGCCGCCATGACCGACGGGTCGGCCCTGCTGACCAGCCTGTTTCACGCCCTGGGCGCGCGCGGGCTGTGGGCCGGGGCGCGGGGCGCCAACCTGCTGGACGGCGGCGCGCCCTTCTACCGCTGCTACGCCTGCCGCGACGGCCGGTTCGTCGCCGTGGGAGCGCTGGAGCCGCAGTTCTACGCGGCGCTGCTGCAAGGGCTCGGCATCCCGGCGACCGAGGCGCCGCAGTTCGACCTAGCCGGGTGGGTACGGCTGCACGACCGCTTCGCCGCCATCTTCGCCACACGAGACCGCGACGACTGGGCGGCCCATTTCGCCGGGACTGACGCCTGCGTCACGCCCGTGCTGACTCCGGCCGAGGCGCCGCGCCATCCGCACAATGCGGCGCGCGGAACCTTCGTGGAACAGGGGGTGGTCCAGCCGGCGACCGCGCCGCGGTTCGATGGCGAGGCGGCGACCCCGGAGCCGGAGCGGCCGCCCCTGTCGCTGGATCAGGCGCTCGTCCGCTGGATTTGAAGACAGGCCGGCTCAGGCGACCGCTTCGGCCTCCCGGCCCTCGGCGGCGCAGGCCTCGGCGAGCGTCCGGGCGAGGATGACCGGGTCGATCGGCTTGGTCAGGAAGGCGTGCACGCCGGCCGCGTCCCAGGCGGCGCGGTGGACGTCGAGCGCGTTGGCGGTCAGGGCGACCACCGGGGTCCTCCCGTTGACCGCACCCTGACGGATTCGGCGGGTCGCCTCCAGCCCGTCCATGACCGGCATCTGCATGTCCATCAGGATGGCGTCGAACGGCTCCCTCGCGGCCGCCTCGACCGCCTCGGCGCCGTTCTCGACCAGCGTCAGGCGGCAACCATGCGGCTCCAGCAGCAGGGTGAGGATGCGCCGGTTCACCTCATGATCGTCGGCCGCGAGAATCGATCGGCCCCGCAGGGACCCCTCCATCTCGACCGCGCGCTCCGGCCGCGCCGCCTCGCCCGCGACCGCCTCCACCGGCAGCACGAGGGTGAAGGTCGACCCCTCCCCTTCGGTGCTGGCGACCGTCAGCTCTCCTCCCATGATCTCGGCCAGCTTGCGGCTGATCGACAGACCCAGGCCGGTGCCGCCATGGTGGCGGGTGGTGCCGACATCCGCCTGTTCGAAGCTGTTGAACACCTGGGCCAGACGGGCGGCGGGGATGCCGCAGCCGGTGTCGGACACCGCCACCGACAGGCGGGCGCCGTCCCAGTCGACCGAGACGACGATCTCGCCATGCGCGGTGAACTTCACCGCGTTCGAGAGCAGGTTAAACAGAATCTGCTGGAAGCGGAGAGGGTCGGTCCTGACCGCTTCCGGCGCGGCGGGATCGACACGCAGGGTCAGGCGGACGCCGTTGGCGCGCGCACGCGGCTCCCACAGGCGGTTCAGCATCGCCAGCCGTTCGCGCACGATCATCTCGGCGCTCTCCAGCTCCATCTTGCCGGCCTCGATCTTGGAGAAGTCGAGCACGTCGTTGAGCAGGCCCATCAGCACGTCGCCGGCGTCGATCAGCATCGACACATGCTCACGCTGACGGGTGTCGAGCCGCGTCTGTCGCAGCAGGTTGGCGGCCGAGATCACGGCGTTCATTGGTGTGCGGATTTCGTGGCTGACCACGGCGAGGAAGTCGGACTTGGCGGCGCTGGCCACCTCGGCCTTCTGCCGGGCGCGCTGCTCGGCGTCCCTGGCCGCCTGCAGCGCGGTCGTGGTCATCGAGCTCTGGCGCACGGCGACGACGAGATGGCTCATGTAGAGCACGCCTCCGATGGCGATCAGCAGTTCGTACCAATTGCCCGCCGACACCGCCCCGAAGACCGGCAGGCCGAGAAAGAAGGCGGCGTGCGAGGCGACGGCCGAGATCAGGATCGGCCTCACGTGGTGCATGTGCAGGCTGACGTGCAGCAGCCCTCCGGCGCACTGGACCATCGCGAAGATCCGTCCGGCCTCCCCGCCCTCGAACCAGAGGTAGGCCGTGATGCCGGCGTAGACCACGACGCTCAGGACCGTGGTCGCGCAGCACAGCACCAGATAGGGAAGGTCCGGGGACCAGGCCGGATCGAGGCGGAACCGGCGGAAAACAGCCCAGTCGATCGCCTGCGTCGCCAGAACAGCGCCGAACCAGGCCAGCGGCCAGATCGTCGGGGTCACCACCCAGGCCGTGGCGCCGATGAACGCGGCGAGCGCGATACGGGTGGTCAGTTCCCGGTAACGCACCTGCGAAACCATGGCGTAGGCGGTCGCCGTCATAGAAGTCCCTCCAGTTCGCCACCTTCGCGCGAATTGGAAAAGGATTGGTTGCCGCGCGTGATGACCGCAGGCGCGATCTTGGCTATGGAACAGGCTATACCGCCGCGCGTTGGAACGCCGATCCGGGGAGCTGCCAGATGAATCGCCTTTTCACCCTTGTCGCCATGGCCGGCGCGGTCGCCCTGACCGCCTGCGACGACCCGCGCCCTGCCGAGCCCGAAGTGCTGGACGCGCCGATGGCAGAGCCTGTCGCGCCGTCCGCGGAAACCGCGCAGGAGCCGATCGCGGCCCCCAGCGCCACCGACACCCCGCCGAATGAAGCCGCGCCCGCGGAGAAGCGCACCTCGGAGGAATCGGTCCAGCCCGACAGCGAGACGCTGTTCTACTGAGGTGACCAGCAGGGCGGCGCCGCATTGGCGCCGCCGGCGGATGCGAATGTGCACGCGCCGCCAATCGAAGGGGGCGCCCGCCCGCTGACCAAGCCGCTGACGAAGGTTCCAGTTTGACGCCGAGGCCCGCCCTGTTTCTTTCCAGCGTGGCCGGGTTCGCGCTGCTGGCTTCGGCCGCCGCCGCGGACCCGCGCGCCGAGGTTCGGGGCGAGATGGACGCCGAATTGCGGGCCCAGATCCAGCGGGCGATCGGCGAGGTCGACGGCCCGCCCTCGAATCGGTTCGAGGCCCGCCGGCGCGCGCGCGGCGCGCTCGAGGCGGCCGAGGCCCTGCTGCGCTCCGAGGGCTACTACCAGCCGGTGCTCGAGGACGTGGTCGAGGGCGAGGAGACGCCGGTTGCCATCGTGGATATCGCGCCGGGCCCCCGATTCGTCCTGACCGAGCCGATCGTCAACTGGGCCGAGCCGCCGCCTGCGCCGCCGCTGGTCGAGGAAGTCCGCGGCGATATCGGCCTGAAGGCGGGAGACCCCGGCCGGGCGGTGGACGTCATCTCCGCCGAGGGACGGCTCGTGGCCGGCCTGACCCGGCGCGGCCATGCCGACGCCCGGGCCGATCCCCGCCGGGTCGTGGTCGACCACGCCGCCCTGACCGTATCGCCGACCTACAACATTGTCGCCGGGCCGCTGGTGCGCCTCGACGGGGTGCGGCTGGAAACCCGTGGCCCCACCAACCCGAACTGGGTCGCCGGTCTGGCCCCGTGGTCCGAGGGCGAGGTCTACGACCCCGAAGACGTGGCCGAGCTGGAGCGCCGGCTGCTGGAAACCGGCGTCTACGACGGCGTCGGCGTGGCCCTCGCGCCCGCGGATCAAACCAATGCAGACGGTAACCGGCCGATCGTCGTCACCCTGACCGACCGCCCGAGGCGCATTCTTGAGGCGGGCGCGACCTTCTCCACCGCCGAGGGTTCCGGCGTCGATCTGCTGTGGACCTGGCACAACCGGTTCGGCCGGGCCGACACCCTGGTGTGGCAGGCGCGGGCGGCCGACGTCGACAGCCGGCTGGGCGTCGACCTTCGTCTGCCGCACTGGCGCAAGCCGGGCCAGACGCTGAAGCTTTCGGCGGCGGTGCTGAACGAGGACACCGACGCCTATCGCCGGACCGCCGTGGCCGCGGCCGCCGATCTCCAGCAGCGCGTCGGCAAGACCTCCTGGTTCAGCTACGGCCTGGGCCTGGACGCGGGCAAATACGACGAGAACCGCTTCGATCCGGTCACCCAGCTGCCGATCAATTTTGAGCGCGACCTGGTCATTCTCACCGGCCGGGCCAGCGCCTACCTCGACTATTCGAACGATCCCCTCGATCCGACCACCGGCTGGCGCGTGACCGCCTCGGCCCAGCCGACGGCGGTGACCGGCGAGGACACCACCCTGTTCCTGAGGGCCGAGGCCCAGGTCACCGCCTATCTGCCGGTGCAGGACAATGCGAAGACCGTTCTCGCCGGCCGGGTGCGGCTCGGATCCATCCTCGGCGGCGCCGAGCTGACCGTGCCGTCGGACCGTCTGTTCTATTCCGGCGGCGGCGGCTCTGTGCGCGGCTACGAATATCAGGGGGTCGGTCCGCGCCTGCCGGACAATACGCCGCGCGGCGGCCTGAGCCTGTTCGAGGCGTCCGTCGAGGTGCGGCGCGACCTGTTCCGGAAATTCCAGGCGGTGGCCTTCATCGACGCCGGCGCGATCGGCTTCCAGGAGACGCCGAACTTCAACAACCTGCGCTACGGCGCCGGCTTCGGCGTGCGCTACAGACTGCCGTTCGGCCCGATCCGCGCCGATGTGGCCTTCCCGCTCGACAAGCGCGACGGCGACGCCGACTTCCAGGTCTACGTCAGCATCGGACAGGCGTTTTGACCGAGGCGCCGCCCCCACCGGAAGCGCCTGAACCGCCGGCCGTGACGGCGCGGAAGAAGCGCACGCGGCTGCAGGCCCTCGCCTTCTTCGGCGGCATGGGCGCGGCGGTGCTGGCGGCCCTGTTGCTCATCACGGCCGTCGGCGGACGAATGTATCTGCTCTCGGACTCCGGGCGCGGGCTGGTGACCAGTTTCGTGGCGGGCAAGAAGCTGGGCCGCTACGGCCGCATCAACGTCGAGGGCGTGCGCGGCGATCTGTTCGACGACTTCACCATCGACCGGGTGACGGTGACCGACGCCGACGGGGTGTGGCTGGAGGCGCACAAGGTGCGGGTCGACTGGGATTGGTGGCCCCTGATCACGCGCCGGTTCCACGCCACCGCCGTCGAAGCCGACGTGGTCCGTCTGATCCGCCGGCCGCTGGTCGAGCCGCAGACGGAGCCGCCGGGCCCGCAGCCGCTTTCCGTCGACATCGACCGGTTCGCCGCCGATGTCGAACTGCTCGAGGGTTTCAGCAAGGAATACGGGCGCTGGAAGCTGGCCGGCGAGGCGCTGGTCCCGCGCAAGGGGCTGAAGCGGGTGACGGTCAACGCCGACAGCAACAGCCGGCCGGGCGACTTCCTGCGCCTGACCGGGGCGATGGGCGAGGATATCGCCGACGCCCGGCTGAACCTGCGGGCGCAGGAGGCGCGCGGCGGGCCGATCGCCGGTGCGCTGGGCTATTCGCCTGACCAGCCCTTCCTCGCCACCGCGATCGTCAATGGCGAGGTGGTCGACGCCGTGGTGCGGAGCGGCGACTTCACCCCGCTGGTCATCAAGGGCCGCTACGGCCCCGAACAGACCCGGATCGCCGGCTACGTCGATTTCTCCGGGTCGGATCTGCTCGACCCGTTTGTGCGCCGGATCGGCCGCACCGCCCGCTTCGCCCTGGCCACCGCGCCGGACCGGAACGAGGACGGCCTGCAGGGGGTTGGATGGCGGCTCGTCGCCGACAATCTCAACTCCAGCGCCAGCGGCCTCATCCGGATCAGCGACCACAGCGTGCCGCAGGGCGTGCGCATCAACGTCTCGACGCCCTCCCTGACGCGGCTTGCCGGCCGCCCGCTCGGCGATGGCGCGGCGTGGTCGGCCCTGTTCCGCGGCGATGCGACGGACTGGACCCTGCGGGGCTCGATCGACGTGCTCGGCGCCAACCTGTCGAGCTACCGCGCCCGACGCATCCGCGGGCCGGTGAACATCCAGGCCCGCGCCGGGCGGTACGATCTCGATGGCGACATCAGCGCGGCGGGCGGCTCGACGGCCGGCATCGTCGGCGGCCTTCTGGGAGCCAGGCCCCGCGTGCAGTTCGAGGCGGCGCGCCTGGCGGACGGCGCCTTCCTGCTGGAACGGCTCGAAGCCACCGGCCAGGCGCTGAAGGTCACCGGCACGGGCGGGCGCAATCTGCTGGGCGGCCTTGGATTCCGCGGCCGGGCTGAGGTCACCGACGCCTCGCGTCTGCGCAAGGGCGCGGACGGGGCGTTCGGCGGCGCCATCGCCGCCTCCATGGCCCGGAGCGGCGCGCCCTGGCAGGTCACGTTCGACGGCCGCGGGCGCGGCTTCAGGCTCGGCGTCGGCGAACTGGACCGGCTGCTGGGCCCGACGCCGCGGCTGCAACTGGTCGGCGCGCTGAACGACGGCCGGGTGGCGATCGATTCGGCGCGGCTGAGCGGCGCGCACGGAAACGCCGCAGCGCGCGGTTTCGTCGAGGGCGACGGCCGGCTGAGGCTGGCGATGAACTGGAACGCGCGCGGGCCCTTCGGCGTCGGTCCGGTCGAGATCGACGGAGCCATGACGGGCAACGGCACGGTCGGGGGCACGCTGGCCCGGCCCAGCGCAGACCTGAAGGCCGCCTTCGGCCGGGTCAGCGCCGGCTCGCTGATCCTGACCGACGCGACCATGGATCTCAGCTTCCGGCGCGGCGCCGACGCCTCGGACGGGCGGGTCTCGGTCGTCGCCGGCTCCAACTATGGGCCGGCCCGGGCCAGCGGAAACTTCTACCTCGGCGGCGAGCGCATCCGCCTGACCGATGTCGATCTGGACGCGGGCGGTGTCGCGGCGCGCGGCGCCATCGCCTTGTCGAACCGCTTCCCGTCCAGCGCCGACCTGACCTTCACGGCCCGTCCGGGAGCCTTCCTCGCCTCGGGCTCCGCGGACGGCCGCATCCGCCTGACCGAGGGCGCGGGAGCCGAGACCGCCATCCTCGACGTCACCGGCCGCAACGTCCGCCTGGCGGGATCGAGCTGGGTGATCCGCACCCTGGACCTCAATGGCCGCGGCACGCTGGAGCGCCTGCCCTTCACGCTCAAGGCCGACGTCGGCGGCCGGACGCCGGTCAGCTTCGACGGGACCGGCGTCTATTCGCGGCAGGCCGCGGCCCAGACGGTGGTGCTGGGGGGCTCGGGCCGCGTGCGTGAGATCGCCTTCGCCACGCGCAATCCAGCGGTGGTGGCCCTCGCCGGCGACGGCCGCGTCGTGCGGGTCGACCTCGGCGTGGGCGGCGGGGTTCTGACCGGCGAACTGCGCCAGGATTCCCGCGCCGCCGTCATCGAGGCCAATCTGACCAGCGTCGAGCTGGGCTCTCTCGCCCCCGACCTGCGCGGTCGGGCGACGGGCCGGCTGTCTCTGCGCGGCGCCGGCGACGACCTGTCGGGCTCGGCGAACGTGTCGCTGGAGGACGTGCGCAGCGTCGACGCGCCGCGAGGCCTGGCCATCGACGGCACGCTGAACGCGGTCCTGCTCGACAACACGCTGCGGGTCCAGGCCCGGGTCGCGGACGAGGGCAATGTGCGGGCCAACGCCGACGTCACCCTGCCGGTCGAGGCCTCGGCCGCGCCGCTGCGGCTGGCCGTCGTCCGCACCCGGCCGATGTCGGGCGAGATCGACATACAGGGCCAGGTGCAGCCGGTCTGGGACCTGTTCCTGGGTGGCGAACGCTCGTTGTCGGGCATCGTCAACGCCCGCGCCACCCTGGCCGGTTCGATCGCCGCGCCCCGCATCAACGGGCGAATGGACCTGTGGCAGGGCGGCTTCCGCGACAACGCCACCGGCCTGCAGCTACGCGACGTGACCCTGGCCAGCCGGTTCGACGACACCACGGCCCTGGTCGAGAGCTTCTCGGCCACCGACGGGTCCGGAGGCACGGTCGAGGGCGATGGCCGGATCGGGCTGCGCGAGGGGTCCGGCTCCAGCGTCGAGCTGACGCTGGCCCGCTTCCGCATCATCGACAACGACATCGCCGTGGCCCGCGCCTCCGGTCCGCTCAGCGTGGTGCGGGCCGAAGACGGCAAGATTCAGCTGACCGGCCGCATCGACATCGACGAGGCCCGCATCCAGGCCAATCCGCCCGGTTCGACCGGCATCGTCCGCATGGACGTGATCGAGATCAACAAGCCGGGCGGCGACATCCCGGAGGCGGAGCAGAACCGGCCGCGCGGCCTGCAGATCGGCATCGACATCGCCCTGCGCTCGCCCGGCGGCGACGTGCGGGTGGTGGGACGCGGCCTGAACGTGGAGATGAACGTCAACGCCCGGGTCACCGGCACGATCAACCAGCCGACGCTGAGCGGGACCGCCCGGGTGGTGCGCGGGGACTACGACTTCGCCGGCAAGCGGTTCGTGTTCGACGACCGCGGCACGGTCACCCTTTCGACCCGCCCCGACCAGATCCGCCTGAACCTGACGGCGACACGGGACGATCCCGCCCTCACCGCCACCATCCGCGCCACCGGCACGGCGGCGCGGCCCGAGATCACCCTGACCTCGACCCCGGCCCTGCCGCAGGACGAAATCCTGTCCCAGGTGCTGTTCGGGCGATCCGCATCGCAGCTGTCGGCCTTCGAGGCGGCGCAACTGGCGGCCAGCGTGGGCGCGCTGGCCGGCGGCGGCGGCTTCGACGTCATCGGCAACCTGCGCGAACTGGCCGGGCTGGACCGGCTGTCGTTCGGCGGCGAGGCGTCCAGCCTGACTGTGGCCGGCGGCCGCTACCTGACCGACGACGTCTATCTGGAAATCATCGGCGGCGGCGAGAACGGCGCAGCCGTGAACGTGGAATGGCAGGTGCGGCGCAACCTGACGGTCAGCTCCAAATTCGGCGGACAGGGCGACGCCAGCCTGTCGATCCGCTGGCGCCGCCAGTCCCGCCAGCCGGGAACCGGTCGCGAGGACCGGCGCCCGAACCGGTAGGTCTCAGTAGGCCTGGGCGTCGCGGAATTTCGACAGGGCGCTGGCCCCGCGGATGCCGGCGATGTGCATGAAGAAGGCCGCCGTCATCAGCACCAGGGTCGTCACCGTGGTCCACATCGGCGGGGCCAAGGAGGCCATGCCGGGCATCGACGAGCCGGTCAGGGACAGGAGCGTGCCGCCGAGCGCCAGTACGACGAGGGCCAGGAAGATGATGGGCAACACCTGATTGGGCTTCAGCCACTGCACTACGGCGAGGATCAGCTGGAGCACGATGACGACCCCGGCCGCCATCAAGCCGAACTGGGCCGCCTGGGCGACCTGTTCCGGCGACTGGACCTGACCGGTCAGATTCTCGATCGCCCGCTGCGACGCCTCGGCCCCCCCGTTCGCGGAATACCAGGCCCCGACCGAGTCGCGCACCGCGCCCAGCACCATGCCGACGGCGCTCAGCCGGGCCGCGGCCAGCGCCGCCTCCTTGGTGTCGATGGCCCCCGCAGGGTTCATCGCCTTGATCCAGTCCGTCATCGTTTCCTCCCTCGTGACGCCTGACCCTATCGCGCCGGAAGGCGGGTGGATACCGCGTCGCCTTCACCTTTGCCGCCCGCGCGGCTAGGGTCCGGCCCGCATGCGGATTCTCCCCCACGATCAGACCGTGCTCGACCATGTCGCGGCGCGCGCGACGGCCATCGTCGGCCGGGCGGTCGAGTGGGCCAACGTCAACTCCAGCAGCCGCAACGCCGCCGGGCTGGCCCGCATGCTTGATCTGCTCGAGGCCGCCGCCGCGCCGCTTCAGGCCGAGGTCGGGCGCCTGCCCACGGCCGGTTCGAGCAGCGTCGGCGACGACGGTGCGGTACGGCCCGAGGTCCACGCCGACGCCCTGCGAATCCGCATCCGCCCGGACGCGCCGGTGCAGGTCGTCCTGACCGGCCACTACGACACCGTCTTCCCGGTCGACAGCGCGTTTCAGACCGTGACCACGCGCGCGGACGGCGCTCTAAACGGTCCCGGCGTAGCCGACATGAAGGGCGGGATCAGCGTCATGCTGGCGGCGCTCGAGGCGTTCGAAACCCATCCCGACAGGGCGCGCGTCGGATGGACGGTGCTGCTGTCGCCCGACGAGGAGATCGGCTCGCCCGGCTCGGCCCCGCTGCTGGCCGAACTCGGTGCGCGCGCTCACCTCGGCATGACCTATGAGCCTGCGCTGGCCGACGGCACGCTGGCGGGCGCGCGCAAGGGCAGCGGCAACTATCATCTGATCGTCACCGGCAAGGCGGCCCACGCCGGGCGGGCCTTCGACGAGGGCGCCAACGCCGTGGCCGGCGCCGCCATCCTCGCCGCCCGTCTGCACGCCCTCAACGGCCGCCGCGAAGGCGTCACCGTCAACGTGGCGAAGATCGCCGGCGGCGGACCGCTGAACGTGGTCGCCGACAACGCCGTGGTCCGCTTCAATGTCCGGGTTCCGGACCGGACGGCGTCGGACTGGATCGAGGCGACGGTGCGCGAGATCGCGTCGGAACCGCCCTTCCCCGGCCTCTCGCTGGCCCTGCACGGCGGCATGACCCGCGCGCCCAAGCCGATGGACGCCTCGCAGACAGCCCTGTTCGAGGCGGTGCGGGAGACAGGCGCCCTGCTCGGCCAGAGCATCGTATGGAAGCCGTCCGGCGGGGTCTGCGAGGGCAACAACCTGCACGCCGCCGGCCTGCCGAACATCGACACCCTCGGCGTTCTCGGCGGCGACATCCATTCGGACCAGGAGTTCGCCTGGCCGGCCAGCTTCGTCGAGCGCGCCCGGCTCAGCGCCCTGATCCTGTGCAAGATCGCCTCGGGCGAGATCGACGCCCTCAAACTGAAGTCCCTGCGTCTGGAGACGATGTAACCCCATGCTCGTCGTCCGCCCCGCCGGTCCCGCCGACCTCGATCACCTGCTCGAACTGGCCATCCTCAGCGGGCCCGGCTTCACCAGCCTTCCCGAGGATCCCGACCAGTTGGCGGAACGCCTCGAGCTCGGCCGCGACAGCTTCTCGGGCAAGCTGGCGCCGCAGGACTGCTGGTACACCCTGATGCTGGAGGAGTCGGACACCGGCGACGTCGACGGCGTGGGCTCGGTCAAGGCGGCGGTGGGCCTCGATCGCCCTTTCTTCTCGTTCCGGCTGGTCAACAACACCCAGTCGTCGCCGTCGCTGGGGGTCAAGCTGGACCACCAGACCCTGGTGCTGGTCAACGAATGCACCGGCTGGACGGAAGTCGGGTCGCTGTTCCTCAAGGCCGACCGGCGCAAGGGGGGCGCGGGCCGCCTGCTCAGCCAGTCGCGCTACATGCTGATCGGCGCCCAGCCGGAGCTGTTCGCCGAGTCTGTGCTGGCCGAACTGCGCGGCGTGTTCACGCCCGACGGCGCCTGTCCGTTCTGGGACCATGTGGCGCACAAATTCTTCCCGATGGAGTTCGACGACGCCGACCGCATGACGGGCTCGACCGACAAGCAGTTCATCCTCGACCTGTCGCCGCGCCACCCGATCTACGTCGAACTGTTGCCGGAACCCGCCCGGGCCGTGATCGGCAAGGTCCATCCGCAGGGCGTGCCGGCCATGGCCCTGCTGGAGAGCGAGGGCTTCCGTCCCAACGGTCTGGTCGACATCTTCGACGCCGGCCCGACCGTCTGCTGCGACCGCGACAATATCCGCACCGTCCGCGACGCCCGCCGCCTGACCGCCCGCATCGCCGACGAGGTCGAGGCCGAACTGCCGGCGCTGATCTCCACCGACAGCGTCGCCGCCTTCCGGGCTGTCCGCCAGCGGGCGGCGGTCGAGGGCGACACGGTGACCCTGAACCGCGAGACCGCGGAGGCCCTCAAGGTGCGCTCCGGCGACACCGTGCGGGTGAAGTCGTGAGCCCCCATCTGGACCCCATGAGCACGTTCCGATCCATCGATCCCGCCACTGGCGAAAGCGTCTGGGAGGGCGCCGCCGCCTCGCCCGCAGAGGTCCAGGCCACCGTCGACCGCGCCCGCGCGGCCTTCCCCGACTGGGCGGACCGCCCGCGGCAGGACCGTATCGACGCGGTGAAACGCTACCAGGCCGTGCTGAAGGCCCGCGCGCCGGCGATGGCCGAGGCCATCAGCCGCGAGACCGGCAAGGCCCTGTGGGAGACCACGGCCGAGCTCGCCGCCATGCAGGGCAAGGTCGACATCTCGATCCGCGCCTATGACGAGCGTACCGGCGAGCGCACGGCCGAAACCGCCTTCGGCCACGCCACCCTGCGTCACCGCCCGCACGGCGTCGCTGCGGTTCTGGGCCCGTTCAACTTTCCCGGCCACCTGCCCAACGGCCATATAGTACCCGCCCTGCTGGCCGGCGACACCGTGGTGTTCAAACCGTCCGAAGAGACTCCCCTGACCGGTCAGCTGATGGCCGAGGCCTTCGAGGCCGCCGATCTTCCGGCCGGCGTCGTCAATGTGGTGCAGGGCGGGCGCGACACGGGCGCGGCCCTGCTGGACAGCGGCATCGACGCCCTGATGTTCACCGGCTCGGGCGCGGCGGGAGCGCACTTCCGGCGCAAGTTCGCCGACGATCCGCACGTCATCCTCGCCCTCGAACTGGGCGGCAACAATCCGCTTGTGGTCTGGGACGCCGCCGACGCGCAGGCCGTGGCCGGGATCGTGGTCCAGTCTGCCTTCATCACCACCGGCCAGCGCTGCTCCTGCGCCCGCCGCCTGATCCTGCCCGAGGGGCCGCAGGGCGACGCCATCGTCGCAGCCGTGGAATCAATCGTTGATCGGTTGATCTTCGGGCCGTGGAATTCGTCGCCCGAACCCTACGCCGGGCCTCTCATTTCGGTGAAGGCGGCCGAGGCCGCGCTCACTGCGCTGCAGGACCGCATCGATAGGGGCGCGAAGGTGATCCGCGCCTCGGGACCGGTCGGCAACCTGCCCGGCGCCTTCGTCAAACCGGCGATCATCGACGTCACCGGCGTCGCTGTGCCCGATGAGGAGATGTTCGCCCCCTTCCTGTCGGTGACCCGCGTCCCATCGTTCGAGGCGGCCATCGCCGAGGCCAACGCCACCCGCTACGGCCTGTCCGCCGGCCTGGTCAGCGACGACCCCTTCCTGTGGCAGCGCTTCATCCGCCGCATCCGCGCCGGTGTGGTCAATTTCAACCGCCCGACCACCGGCGCCGCGGGCGACATGCCTTTCGGCGGCCTCGGCGCCAGCGGCAACCACCGCCCCAGCGCCTACTACGCCGCCGACTACTGCGCCTATCCGGTGGCCAGTTTCGAGGCCGAGACGGTGAAGAATATCGAGAGCGAGATCAAGGGATTGAGGGCGTGAGCTCGCGCGCCGTCGAAGCCAACGCCGACGGCCTGATCGGGCCGACCCATTCCTATGCGGGCCTGTCGCCGGGCAATCTCGCCTCCAGCCTCAACAAGGGCGAGGCGTCGAACCCGCGCGCGGCGGTCCTGCAGGGCCTCGACAAGATGAAGCGGCTGGCCGACTTGGGCCTGCCCCAGTTCGTGCTGCCGCCGCACGAGCGGCCGAACATTCCCTTCCTGCGCAGCCTCGGCTTCACCGGCTCCGACGCCGCCGTGCTGGAGCAGGCGTGGAAGGATGCCCCGTCCTTCGCCGCCGCCGCCTGTTCGGCCTCGCCGATGTGGGCGGCCAACGCCGCC
>NZ_DASWTO010000177.1:0-4019 GCF_036402095.1 Brevundimonas sp.
TCGGCCATCCCGTCCCTGCCCCATAACCTGGAGGCCGAGCAGGCCCTGCTGGGCAGCCTGATGTTCGACAATGCGGTGTTCGAGCGGCTGTCGGACCGCCTGCGCGGCAGCCACTTCTACGAGCCGTTCCACCAACGGCTCTATGACGCCATCGAGGATCACGTCCGGCAGGGCCTGCTGGCCGAGCCGACCATCCTGATGGAGCGGTTCAAGCAGGATCCGGCCTTCCAGGAGTTCGGCGGCCTGCGCTACCTCGCCGACCTCGTCGATCGCGCGCCGCCCGGCGCCAATGCCCCCGACTACGCCCGCGTGGTCTATGACCTGGCCCTGCGCCGTGACCTGATCCGCATCGGAGGCGAGATCATCAAGGAGGCGCCGCAGCCTGAAACCGCGGCCATCGACCAGATCGAGAGCGCCGAACAGCAGCTCTACAATCTCGCCGAAACCGGCAAGCCGTCCTCGGGCTTCGTCAGCTTCTCGACGGCCCTGTCCGGCGCGGTGCAGATGGCCGCCGAGGCTTATCAGCGCGACGGCAAGCTCGCCGGCCTGGCCACCAACCTCGACGATCTCGACCAGAAGCTGGGCGGCCTGCACCCGTCCGACCTTCTGATCCTCGCCGGCCGCCCGTCGATGGGCAAGACGGCGCTGGCGACCAACATCGCCTTCAACGTGGCCCGGAACTACCGCTGGGAGCCGACGCCAGAGGGCCGCAAGACCGTCTCCGGCGGGGTGGTCGCCTTCTACTCGCTGGAAATGTCGGCCGAGCAGCTGGCCATGCGTATCCTCGCCGACGCGTCCGGCGTGTCGTCCGACAAGCTGCGCAAGGGCGAGATCGACGCCGCCGACTTCGGCCGCATCCGCGACGCCGCCGTCGAGATCGGCGAGAGCCCGCTGTTCATCGACGCCACCGGCGGTCTGTCGATGTCCAAGCTGGCGGCCCGCGCCCGGCGCCTGAAGCGGATGGAGCATGGCCTCGACCTGATCGTCGTCGACTACCTTCAGCTGATCACGACCGGGGAGAGCAACAGCCAGAAGAACCGGGTGCAGGAGGTGTCCGAGATCACCGGCGGCCTCAAGGCCCTGGCCAAGGAACTGAGCGTGCCGATCATCGCCCTGTCGCAGCTCTCGCGTCAGGTCGAGCAGCGCGAGGACAAGCGGCCCCAGCTGTCGGACCTGCGCGAGTCGGGCTCGATCGAGCAGGACGCCGACTGCGTCATGTTCGTCTACCGCGAGAGCTACTACCTTGGCCGCGCCGAGCCGCGCGAGGGCACCGAGGAGCACCTCAAGTGGCAGGAGGACATGGACCGGCTCAAGCATCAGGCCGAGGTCGTGATCGGCAAGCAGCGGCACGGCCCGATCGGCATCGTCAAACTGTCCTTCGACGCCGACACCACCCGTTTCGGCAATCTGGCTCACGACGGGCGCTATCCCCAGTCCTACGACTGACCGGATACAGCGTAAGATTGACTCCCGACCATGTTTTGACAGACTGACCAAGGGCTTACCGTCCCGTCAGGACGGTGTTTGGGGGATTCCATGCGTAAAATCGCAATCTGCGCGCTTGCTGCGCTGTCACTCGGCGCGTGCGTCTCGTATCAGCCCGTTCCGAACGCCCGGCCGCTGAACGCGCAGCACATCGAGGCCATCGGCCCGACGTCCGTCGTCATCGCCGAGAACAACACGGGCGTGATGAAGAGCTGGTTCCGGCAGGATTCCTCCGCCGCAGCGGCCTCGCAGGGCCTGATCGGCGTGCTCGTCGGCGCCGCCATGGACGGCATCATGAACTATGCGCCGTCGCGCCGCGCGCGGCGGGCGGCCGACGAACTGGCGGAAGTGATGCCGGCCCAGACCCTGACCGACTCCATGGTCCGGCATTTCAGCGCCCAGATCGCCACGGGCGAACCCGGCGCCGGCGTCACTGTGTCGGATGTCCGCACGGTTCAGAAGCTCACCTCCCCCGGCGTCACCGACGACGCCCTGGAAGTGGCGACCTCCTATCTTCTGTCCGAGGACGCGACCACGCTGCAGGTCTCGGCGACGCTCACCTACCAGAACGCCGCAATGCCCTATGTCACGCCCTACACCTTCGAGGGTGAGCCGCCCGCGGGCGAGCTCACCGGCCCGCTTTACCGGAACAGCCTCACCTACAGCTCGCGGCAGTTGCCGGTGCCGGCCCTGACGCCCGAACTGCGCGAACGGCTGATCGCCTCCATCGAGGACAACCACCGCGACGAGGCCGGCGCCCTGCCCGCGGAAGGCAGCGACGCCTTCAAGTCGATGACCCGGGAGCTGGCCGAGGCGCGCGACGACCGGCTGACCAAGGCCGAGATCGCGATCTTCCTCGCGCGCGAGTGGACCAGGGACGACGGCGCCCTGCTCCGCGCCGAGATCGACAACGCCCATGCCTTCATCGCCAAATACGCGGTGCTCGACATGAACCGCACGGCGATCCCCAGCCTGACCGGGGTCGACGAACTGGTGGAGACGCTGCCGGACGGCCGCACGGTCCGCCGCGGCGGCCCCGGGATCACGGCCGGCTCCTATGTGTCGCTGCCTGGGGAAGTGTCGGACTTCGTCACCTACGGCAACGCGGCGGCGATCGCCGAGGTGAACGAGACCCGCGCCCGGAACATCCAGGAGGCGGCGCGCGCCGCCGCCCGCAGCGCGCGATGAGCCTCCTGCGCCCCGGCGGCGCCGTCCTGGCGCTGACGCTCCTCGCCGGATGCGTCAGCGACCCCGGCTACGCCCCCATGGATCCCGCGGCGAACCGCTATTTCGGCTATTCGGACACGCCCAACGGCGCGGGCGGCCACACCATCCGCGTGGTGCTGCCCGAGGGCGTCGAGAATCCGAAATCGGCCTTCGCCCACTGGGAGCGGCGGGCGGGCGAGCTGTGCGGCCCCGCGGGCTATCGCAAACAGCTGCACACGGCCCGGCGCAACATGATGATGATGCCCGGCTATACGCCGACGGGGTACAGCTACGAGGTGATGGGGGACGTCTGGTGCAACGATCCGGCGATGGCCCCGGCCGATCCGGTCGCGGCTCCGACCGTCCCGGCCGCATAGACCTCCGCTAGCGCAACTCCACCCGGCGCGCGCCGGGCGGAACCGCCAGCTCCGATCCGTTCCAGCGCACGTCCCGTCCGTCGATCCGCGCCCGCGCCGGAGCAGTCTCGCCCGCCGGCCACTGCAGAACGAAGCCGCCCGGCGGCGACGCCCGCCCGTCCAGCGTCAGCACATACCCGCCCTCGTCCCCGCGCAGATTGTAGGTCAGCGGCCCGTAGGGCGTGCGCAGGTTCGTCACTCCGACCCCCTCGCCGTCAAGCCAGGCCAGCGGAGCCCCCGCCGCCAGCACCAGGGCGTGGTCCCGGTCGCGCTCGTAGACCAGCAGGTCCATGGCCGAGCGGATGTAGTCCGAACTGACCCAGGCATGGGGCATGTCGCCAATGAAGCGCGGCTCGCGCCTGTCGCGACCGACCACTTCGGCCCAGCCGTTCCACGCCCGCGGCCGTATGTCGGCGAAGTAGAAGTCCAGCGCCCGCAGAGCCTCGCCGCGCCGTCCCAGCCGCACCAGGGCCCCGACGTTGCGCAGTTCGTACGGGGTGTAGTCCCGCCACGCCTGCCGGTTCTCCTGCCGCGCCGTGAAATTCTCCCACCACTTGTCGAACGTGCCCTGCAGCAGATCCTGCGGCAGGTCGTCGATCAGCCCGGCCGGCGACAAGGCGATGGTGGTCGAGGTGGCGTCGAAGTCGCCCCGGTCGGCCGCACCGGCGATCCAGTCGATCCCATGCGCCCGCGCCGTCGCCTCGATGGAGGCCATCACATCGGCCCTGAACTCCGCCTCCGCCGCGCGGAACCGCGCCGCCGCCGCCTCGTCGCCCAGCGTCTCCGCAATAAACGCGGCATCCCGATAGCCCAGCAGGCCCCAGAAGTCGTCCCAGTAGGAATAGGCCGGCCGGTCCGAATAGCCCTCGTGACTGATGGTCGGCGGCAGCAGGCCGAACAGGTGCCGCTTGT
>NZ_DASWTO010000178.1:0-8092 GCF_036402095.1 Brevundimonas sp.
TGGCGGGCTGGGCCGCCGCCGCCGTCGCGGGCATGGCGAAAGCCTGAAGCGGGAGGCTCCACAGAAGGGCGATCAGCGCCCGGATGGAGCCTCGCCCCCTCATTGTCAGAAGCTCGCGCGCAGGGCGGCGAAAACGCTCCGCCCGAACGCCCGCCGCCGCAGCGGGTCGCCCGTCTCGTAACGGCTGTCTTCGATCAGGTTCTGGCCGGTCAGGGACAGTTCCAGCCGGTCCGTCATCCGCCACCCCAGCCGCACGTCGGCCTCGACGTAGCCGTCCGTCGCGGCCAGATCGTCGACCGCCCGCAGCCGCACGTCCAGCTCCAGGGAGTCCGTGAGGTCCGCCTCGGAGCGCAGCAGCACCTGATACTCGGGGTCGTCGCCGATCGATATCAGGCCGCTGATGTCGTCCGGCGTCAGCGGCGCGTCATAGTCCTTGGTCAGGGTGCTCACCCCGGCGCTCAGCCGCCATCGCTCAGACACGTCGTAGCTGCCCCAGGCCTCGACACCCCAGGTCGTCGCCTCGCCGTTGTTGGTCAGGCTCAGCGGCAGGAAGGTTACGGGCGTGATCGAAACCGTCCGCAGGTCGTCGTAGACGTTGTAGAAGGCGTTGATCGAAAATGCGATTTCAGGCGTCGGATTGGCCCGGTAGCCGATTTCGTAGGCCGTCGCCGTCTCGGACTGGAAGTCGGCGCCGGTCAGGAAGCCCGGCAGGGTCAGGTCGCGCTCGATGCGGTTCGGCGTCCGGCTCGCCCGTCCGACCGAGGCCCACAGCAGGTCGCCGCCCGGCCGGTGCCATCCCAGCCGCACATTGGGCAGGAATTCCTGACCGGAGAAGCTGTTGTCCTCGAACTTGGCGCCCAGCGTCAGGGTCAGTCCCGCGGTCAGGGTGATCTGGTCCTGGACGAACACATTGGTCAGCGTCAGCCGCCGCTCGGCGGGGTCGAGAAACGCGCCGCCCGGCGCGGCGGTGAAGGCCGACTCGACCACCCGGTGGCCCGCGCCGAGCACCAGCTGGTGGCGGCCCCGCTCGAACGCCTGCTGGATCGACAGATCCCAGGTGTCCGACTCTTCCAGCGTGCCGGGCTCCTCCCGTTCGAACCGGTCGTAATAGGCCTGGGCCTGAAGCTCGCCCCCGGCCAGCGGCCGGACCCACCGGCCCAGCAGATTGGCGCCGCGCACATAGGTCTGGGTCCCCAGCGTGTCCTCGTTGACCGCCACCTCGTTCTCGAATGCGTCTCCCTGAAGCGTCAGGCGGTTGTCGCCGCTCGTCCAGTCCACGCGGCCGCCGCCGCGCAATCCGTCGGCGTCGTCGTTGGCGCCGTTTCCGGCCGCGTCGAGACTCTCGTCGCGTGCGAAGGCCTGCAGATAGGCGCGCCACGCGCCGTTGTCGCCGAAGCTTCCTCCATGCCGGATCGCCAACCGCGCATCCTCGTTGCCGGCGCCGGCGCTGATCAGCGTCCCCTGGGTATCGCCGGCCGGGCGGGAGATGATGTTGATCACGCCGTTCATGGCGTTTGAGCCGTACAGCGCACCGCCGGGTCCGCTGATCACCTCGATGCGGTCGATATCCTCCAGCATGATGTCCCGGGCATCCCAGAACACCCCCGAGCTCAGCGTCGAGTAAACGCTGCGCCCGTCGACCAGCACCAGCAGCTTGTTCGAAGTCTCGTAGCCGTTGAAGCCCCGTGCGCTGATCGCATAGTCGACCGAGTTGACCCGCTGCACATTCAGGTTCGGCGCCAGCCGCAGCACCTCGGGCAGACTGGTCGCCCCCGAGCGGCGGATGTCCTCGGCGCTGATGACGAAGATCGCCGCAGCGGCGTCGGCCAGGACCTCGGGCCGGCGGGACACCGAGGTCACCTCGACCATCGACAGTTCTTCCAGCGAGAGCCGCTCCAGGTCCTGGTCATCCAGGTCAGCCCGGATCAATTGCTGCACGCCCGTTCGCGCATCGGCGGACGCGGTCTCTCCGGCCTGGGCGATGGCCGGCATCACGAGAAAAGCGGCCGCAGCGGCCCCTCGCCGGAGATGACGCATCGAACTGGACCCCCTCGCAACCCTTGCGGTCGGACGAAACGCCCGGCCGGTCAATCCGTTGCCGGACATAGTCGGCCCGGTTTCCTTACAATTCCAGAAAACCGGCCGTCGACTTGACGGGCTCAAATAATTCCATATTTCTAGAATTATGGAATCTCAGAGCGCCGTTTCCCGCCTCGCCGCCCTCGCCCAGGCCAGCCGTCTCGCCGTTTTCCGCCTGCTGGTGCGGGCCGGGCGCGAAGGCCTGCCGGCGGGCGAGGTCGGGCGGACGCTCCGCATCCCCGCCAACACTCTGTCGGCGCAATTCGCGGTGCTGGCCAACGCCGGCCTCGTGCGGGGCCGCCGCGAGGGCCGTTCGATCATCTACGCGGCCGACTACGACGGCATGAGCGAACTGCTGATCTATCTGATGGAGGACTGCTGTCAGGGCCGTCCCGAAGTATGCGCCCCGGTGGCCGAGGCCGCCGACCGCGCCGCCTGTTGCAACCCCGAGCAAGGAGTCCGCTCATGAAACGCCTGCACGTCCACGTCGCCGTCGAGAACCTCGACCGCTCCATCGGCTTCTATTCGACCCTGTTCGGCGCCGCTCCGGCGGTGGTGAAGGACGACTACGCCAAATGGATGCTGGAGGACCCCCGGGTCAATTTCGCCATCTCCGACCGCGCCGCCGTTCCCGGGGTCGACCATCTCGGCATCCAGGTCGACAGCAACGAGGAACTGATGGAATTGGCGGGACGGCTCAAGGCGGCCGGCGAGACCACGCGCGACCAGGCGGCGGCGACCTGCTGCTACGCCCGCTCCGACAAGGCCTGGGTCAAGGACCCCTCCGGCCTGAGCTGGGAAACCTTCTTCAGCTTCGGCGAGGCGACCGCCTACGGCGAGGACCTGGGCCCCGACGCCGTTCCCGCCGCCGCCGCCCCCGCGCGGGCCGACAAGCCGAAGGCGGCCTGCTGCTGATGAACCGGTTCGAGCGCTATCTGACCCTCTGGGTCCTGCTGTGCATCGCCACGGGGGTGGCGCTCGGCCACTGGTTCGCCCCGGCCTTCGCGGTCGTGGCCGGCCTTGAGGTCGCCCACATCAACCTGCCCGTCGCCGGCCTCGTCTGGCTGATGATCATCCCCATGCTGATGAAGGTCGACTTCGCGGCCCTCGGGCTGGTGCGGCGGCACTGGCGAGGCGTGGCGGTGACGCTCGGCGTCAACTGGCTGGTCAAGCCATTCTCCATGGCCGTGCTGGGCTGGCTGTTCATCGGCTGGCTGTTCCGGCCGTATCTGCCCGCCGCCCAGATCGACGGCTACATCGCCGGCCTGATCCTGCTCGGCGCGGCCCCCTGCACCGCCATGGTCTTCGTGTGGAGCCACCTGACCGACGGCGAACCGCACTTCACCCTCAGTCAGGTCGCGGTCAATGACGCGATCATGGTCGTCGCCTTCGCGCCGATCGTCGGCCTTCTGCTCGGCCTCTCGGCCATCACCGTGCCGTGGTCGACGCTGCTGCTGTCCGTCGGCCTCTACATCGTCGCGCCGGTGATCCTGGCCCAGGTCGCGCGCCGTCTGCTGCTGGCGCGGGGCGAGGCGATGCTGGCGGCGGCGCTCAAGGCCGTCGGGCCGGTGTCGATGGTCGCGCTGCTGGCGACCCTGGTCCTGCTGTTCGGCTTCCAGGGCGAGCAGATCCTGCGCCAGCCCCTGGTCATCGCCCTGCTCGCCGTGCCCATCCTGATCCAGGTCTATCTCAACGCCGGCCTCGCCTACGGACTGAACCGGGCGACGGGCGAGGCCCACTGCGTCGCCGCCCCCTCGGCCCTGATCGGGGCCAGCAACTTCTTCGAACTGGCCGTCGCCGCCGCCATCAGCCTGTTCGGCCTGACGTCCGGCGCGGCCCTGGCGACCGTGGTCGGGGTGCTGATCGAGGTGCCGGTGATGCTCACCGTCGTCGCCATCGCCAACCGTTCGAAGGCCTGGTACGAGCGCGGCCCCGCGGTGGCCCGGCTGCAGGCGAGGCGGGGCGGGCGCTGACGGCCCGCCGCTCCCGGCTCATGCCGCCGCGAAGCTCCGCGACAACTTGCGCGCCAGCTCCGCCTGCACGAACGGCTTGTGCACGATCTGGTGCTCACCCACCCCTGTCAGGGCCTCTGCGTCGGCGTAGCCGGTCGCGAACAGGATGGGCACCCGCGGCCGCCGCGCCCGCAGCTCCCGCGCCAGATCGGCGCCGTTCATGCCCGGCATGGCGAAGTCCAGCACCACGGCGCTGATGTCGTCGTGGCGCTCGATCAGGTCCAGCGCCGCCCCGCCGCTGCCCGCCTCGACCACGTTGTAGCCGAGGTCGGCCAGCAGGCCGGCGGTGACCTCGCGCACGGCGTCGTCGTCGTCGACGACCAGCACGACCAGATGATCATGGTGCGCGGACGGCGCCGCCTCGGTTGCGGCGCTCTGTCCCGCGGGGGCTTCGCCGGCGCGCGGAAGGAACACCTTGATCGTCGTGCCCCGGCCCGGCTCCGTCTCGATGCCGACGCCGCCGCCCGACTGTTTCGCCAGGCCGAACACCTGGCTGAGGCCGAGGCCGGACCCCTTGCCCACCTCCTTGGTGGTGAAGAAGGGCTCGAAGGCGCGGGCCCGCACCTCGTCGGTCATGCCTGACCCGGTGTCGCTCACCGACACCATCACATACTCGCCCGGCGGCGGGGCTTCCGCCGCTTCCGGCTCGCCCAGCACGACGTTGGCGGTGCGGATGGTCAGAGACCCGCCCACCTCCATCGCGTCGCGAGCGTTGATGGCCAGGTTCAGGATGACCAGTTCGATCTGCGTCGGATCGATCATCGCCGGCCACAGATCCTGCGCCAGCCGCGGCGCGGCGATCTGCACGCTGCCTCCGATCGTGCTGTGCAGCAGATCCCGCATGCTCATGACCGTGTCGTTCAGGTCGACCGGCCGCGGCTCCAGCTTCTGTTGCCGCGAGAAGGCCAGCATCTGCGCCGTCAGACGCGCGCCCCGGTGCGAGGCCTCGCTCATCATCGCCAGCCGCCGGATCAGCACGGGGTCCTCGGCCTGTTTGCGCATCTGTTCGACGTTGCCCAGGATCACCGTCAGCAGGTTGTTGAAGTCGTGGGCCACGCCCGAGGTCAGCTGCCCCACGGCCTCCAGCCGCTGCGCCTGACGCAGCGCGGACTCAACCTTCTCCCGCTCGCCGATCTGCGCGGCCAGTTGCCGGTTCGCAGCTTCCAGCTCGGCGGTGCGCTCGGCGACGCGCCGTTCGAGGGTGGCTTCCGCCCGTCGGATCTCCTCGATCCGCTCGCGGGCCTCGTACTGCCGCCGGCGCCCCCGCAGCGCCGTGCGCACCGCGCTGACCAGGGTGGTGGGGTGGAACGGCCGCTCGAGGAAGCTGACATTGCCCAGGGTGACCGACAGCCGCCGGGCCATCGGGTTGCGTTCGACGCTGCCGCCGCGCTGGGTCAGCAGCACGAACGGAAAGTCGGACCATGACGGCTGGGCCTCGATCCACGCCGCCAGGCCGCTCAGATCGCAGTCGCGCAGCGCCTCCTCGACCACCACGGCGAGGCCGGCGCCCTCGTCGAGCCGCGCGCGCAGCGTCTCCAGCGTCTCGCACACCAGCGCCGGCACGCCCGCCTCCTTCAGGATGGCGGCGGCGATGGCGGCGTCGCGCCCCGTGGGGGCCAGCACCAGCGCGCGCTCCGAAAGCTCCCCCCCGTGGCTCATGCGGAGGCGTCGCCCATCAGACCGGAGCCCTGCCCCACGAAGTTGGGCACCCCGCGCAGCACGCCCTGGAAGCCCGCGAGCGGCTCGCCCATGGTCAGGCCGCTCTGGCCGATCTCGAACTCGCGGATGGTCTTCTCATGCCCGCCGGCGCGCTTCTTGATCACCGAGACGGCCCGGCGCACATGCCCCGCCGCCTCGAAATAGCGCAGCAGGATCACCGTGTCGGCCAGATAGGTCACATCCACCGGCGCCTTCATGTCCCCGACCAGGCCGTGCTGGGCCACGGTCAGGAAGGTCGAGGCCCCCTGGCGGTTCAGATACTGGAGCAGCTCGTGGATGTGCAGCACCAGGAACTGTTCCTGCGGCATCGCCGCCTGGTAGCCGTTCAGGCTGTCGATGATGACGGTCCTGATCTTCCTCTCCGACACGCAGTGGCGGACGCGGGCCGCGAACTCGCCGGGCGAGAGCTCGGCCGCGTCGACCTGTTCGATGATCAGCGAGCCGTCCTCGCACATGGCCTCCAGATCGATGCCCAGGCCGCGCATCCGGTCGTACAGCAGCCCCAGCTCCTCGTCGAAGATGAACAGCGCCGCCTTCTCGCCCCGCTTCACCGCCGCCACGGCGAAATTCAGTGCGAACAGCGACTTGCCGGTCCCCGCCGGGCCCAGGATGAGGGCGCTGGAGCCGCGCTCCACGCCGCCGCCCAGCAGGTCGTCCAGCCGCGCGACGCCGCTCGACACCGGCGTCCGCTCGAAGGCCGTGCGGTGCTCCGAGGCGACGATGCGCGGATAGACCTCCAGCCCGCCGGTCTTGATGGTGAAGTCGTGATAGCCGCCGCGGAAGCGCCGCCCGCGGTATTTGATCACCCGCACCCGCCGCCGCTCGGCGCCGTATTCGGGGGCCAGCTCCTGCAGCTGGATCACCCCGTGGGCCACGCTGTGCACCGTCTTGTCGTTGATGTCGGTGGTCAGGTCGTCGAGCAGCAGCACCGTGGCCCCGCGCTTGGCGAAATAGTGCTTCAGGGCCAGCACCTGGCGGCGATAGCGCAGCGAGCCCTGGGCCAGCAGCCGGATCTCGGACAGGCTGTCGATCACCACCCGCTTGGGCCCGACCGTCCCCACCGCGTCGAAGATCATCCGCGTGGTCTCGCCCAGCTCGAGGTCCGAGGAATACAGCAGGCTCTGCTGCTGCTGCTCGTCCAGCAGGCTCTCGGGCGGGACCAGTTCGAAGATGTCGATCCCCTCCAGCGACCACGCGTGGGACCGCGCCGTGCCGCGCAGCTCCTCCTCGGTCTCGGACAGGGTGATGTACAGGCAGCGCTCGCCCCGGGCGGCCCCCTCGATCAGGAAGCTCATGGCGGCGGTGGTCTTGCCGGTCCCGGGATTGCCCTCCAGCAGATAGATGCGGTCGCGTTCCAGCCCGCCGGAGAGGATGTCGTCCAGCCCAGGCACCCCGAACCGCGCGTCGTCCCGCCCCCTGATCTCGTCCTTCGCCATGCGTCCTCTCATCGTCCAGCTGAGCCGTAACGCACGGATATCGAGAAGGTTACAAGCCCCCGTCCACACCGGGCGCAGGCCCGGCCCCGGACGCGGGCGCCGCCGCACGGCGCCGGTTCTACCCGGGTGAAATCCAAAAAGCGGGGGGCGCCGTCGGCAGGGTCGGCAGGGCGGGCGGCGGAACACGGGGGGCGGAGTCGGCAGAGTCTACATCGGGGCCGTGGGGCGCCGTGGAGACGCTCGGGGCTCCTGGGTGAGCCGGACGCGCCTCGGGGCGGCGGGACGGCGGTTCGATTGTCAAAGACCGGCGGCGAAAGACGACCGCAGTATGCGCCCGCCGCCCGATGCGGCTGGAAGATCGCCTCGAGTTTCGCCCAACCCCCTGTTTTCCCGCGCCTTCCCGCCCGCAATCCGGCGACAATTCCCCGGATTGTCAGCACAGCGTCATGCCGCCCGCGGGGGGAGGGCGCCCGCCCCAGTCGCCCCACCCGGCGACGCGGGACAATCGTGCGGCCGCGCCGCATCGAACGGGGCCGTGCCGCGTTAGGCCCCTCGCAACAGGAGCGACCATGGCCAAGCCGGAACCCGAATCGAAGCTGCGTCCCCTTCTCTTCATCGGCGGCGGCCTCGCGGCCGTGGCCCTGATCCTGTCCGGGGTGATGGTCTTCGACGCCCGGCGCACCAGCTTCTCGGAGGCGGAGCGGGCCGAGACGGCGGCCGCGGTCGCCGGCATGGACGCCGCCCAGGCCCGCGCGAACGCGGCCCGCGCCGAGGCCCAGAAGCACACCTACAAGGGCTACTGAGCCCCGGCCCCCTCCAGCACCCCGCTTTTCCGATTACCTGTTC
>NZ_DASWTO010000179.1:0-8708 GCF_036402095.1 Brevundimonas sp.
GCACGTTCCCACGTGTTACTCACCCGTCCGCCACTAACTCCGAAGAGTTCGTTCGACTTGCATGTGTTAGGCCTGCCGCCAGCGTTCGCTCTGAGCCAGGATCAAACTCTCAGGTTGAGTTGACTATCTGACCTAAGCAGACCGACCCGAAGGCCGGTTGGCATTAGTTCTACGTATTCTTGACGAGATCCCACGAACGTCTCTCCGAAGAGGACGTCATGGTGTCTTTTCAAAAAGACCGCAGTTGTCAGTGTCGAGACAATCTCTAGGATTGTCGCCAGGACACCGCCGCCTGCGTTTCTCTTTCCAGATCAACGATTTCAAAGACCCGGAACCGGAAGCCCGATCCCACCGTTTAGCGCCCGGTTGCGGCGGAGGCGGCGATGTAGTCGCCTCGCTTTCCCGTGTCAAGCGGTCATTCCGAAGAAGAACCTCTTTTCAGCGGCCCCGCCCGGAGGCGAGGGAGGCGGTGTTTACCGCCTCATTTTCCTGCGTCAAGTGGTTCTTTTTAAAGAAGAACCTCTCTCTGCAAACCACCCTGGAGGGGCGGCGGAGGCGGCTCTCTAAAGAGACCGTTTCTCCGTGTCAACCGGGCTTTTTCAGCCATTTCGCGGAGCGTGAAGACCGAAGCCTTCGGGCCGCAAAAAACCGTCTGGAAAGCCGAGAGGCTTGCCTCTGTTTCGTCCGACGATTCGATTGGAGCGCGGAACCTAACCGAAACGCCTTAAGGAAGCAACCCGCTTTCGCGACTTTCTTCCCGGGGACCCCTGGAGACTTTCGTCTCCGCGGCCCCGGCGGCCGGCCCGTTTCCGAGCGAGGCGGCGATATACGCAGCGGCCTTTTGGACCGCAACCCGATTCCTGCAGAATCCCGAACTTTCTCGCAGAATCCCGGTCGGCGGGATGGCCCAGGCCGGTGGGCCCCGGTGCGGAAACGCCTGTCAGCCCGCCGCTATATAGGTGCGAAGAGACTCGGCCTCGCGGGTGGCCTCGGCGATCTGGCATTTGACCACGTCGCCGATCGAGATCACCCCGGCCAGCCGCCCGTCCCTGAGCACGGGCAGATGCCGGATTCGCCGGTCGGTCATCCGGCTCATCAGAATCGCCACGCTTTCGGCCGGGGCCGCGAATACGACCTCGGCCGTCATGAAGTCCGACACCGGCAAATCCAGCGCCCCGCCGCCGCGAGTCGCAACGGCCCGGACCACGTCCCGTTCGGACAGCACGCCGACCACGCGGTCCGCGTCGCAGACCATGAGCGCGCCGACCTTCAGCCGGTCCAGCTCGCCACACGCGTCGCCGAGCCGCACATCCGGGCGGATGCTGTACACGGCGTCGCCCTTGTCCTTGAGAATTTCGGCGACCAGCATCGCGGCTCCTCCCTCTCTATATATAGAGCGCGGCCGCGGACGGGCCGCTTCAGGCCGAAGGGTCGCGCAGATCGGGCGGGGAATCAAATGACGTCCGGCGTGAACCGAACAGCCGGAGCCAGGGTCCGGCCAACAGCGCGCCGGCGATGAAACCACCGACATGAGCCTGCCAACCGTATTGGCTGAAGGCGCTGCGCCCGATCACGTCCGTGAACGCGGCCACCAGATTGACCGCCAGCCACACGCCGCCGACGGCCAGCAGCAGCCGGTTGCTCAATGGACCGACCCCGTCCCGCCGCCCGGCCGTCCTCAAGGCCCCCGCCAGCAGGCCTGACACCGCCGCGGAGGAACCGATCAGGACATCCTGCCCTGCAGGATCCAGGACGGCGAAGACCAGACCACCGGCGGCGCCGCACAGGAGAAAGAACGACAACAGGCCGAGAAGACCGGTCACGCCAGGCATGCGGCGCGCCAAGGGCGTCGCCAGAATCACCGACATGACGACGGCGAGCACCACCTGGGTCAGCCCGCCGTTCAGAAGGATATAGGTGAAGAGGCCGCTCCCTCCCCCGTTCCACAGCTCTTCCGGGCTCAGGCCATAGAGCATGGCCGCAGGTTCGGGCGAGCCGCCGCCGTATCCCTGCTGGGCCGCATAGGCGGCGGCGATGATCAGCCCGAGCGTCACCGCCTGCCACGGCAGCTTGATCGCGGGTTCGTGGGGTTGAGGTGTCAGCGGTCGGCTCCGGAATGGTGCGAAGGCGTCTTCGCCGTCCGCCGGCCAGCATGGCAAGCGGTTCTTAATAACCATGATCCAGATTGGCACGGGGGTTGCTTGCCGACCCGTAAACCATGCCCGCCTGTGGAGGTTCGCCTTGACCATCCGGCTGAAGACCATCCCCGCGTTCCTCGGCGTCGTCGCCCTCGCCCTGCCGGCGATCGCCGCGGCCCAGTCGGCGGGCTCGTCGGGCATGGGCGCCTATCAGGCAGGCTATGGCGGATCGCGCTATACCACCGCCCGCCCCCAGACCGGCTCGACCCGGGATCAGAACGGCAACCGCCTGATTGTAGACGGCATCATCCAGGCCGGGGCCAGCAGCTATTCCAGCGCCACCGGCGGCGTCTCGTCGACGTTTTCCGGTGTCGGCGGCCAGGGCGGCACGGCGATCGGCGGATCGACCGCGATCGGCAACAGCCTGAACGTCGTCGTCCAGGGCAATCACAACACGGTCATCGTCAACTCGACGCAGATCAACAACGGCAACGTCACCGCCGGAACCAGCCTGAACGGCACCCTGAGGCTTCCATGATTCACGGCCAGACCGCCCGACGTCTGAAGACCGTCGTCGTCGCCAGCGCCGTCGCCGCGCTTCTGGGCGGCTGCATATCCGCGTCGGCGGGCCCCCAAGGCATGTACGCCACCCCGATCGGCAATGCTCCGGTGACGGCCAACCCCACTCCATACTCGGCCGCCCTGTACTGCATGGCGGACTATGCGCGGCGCTACGACCTGCCGTCGCCGCGCATGGCCGTGGGCCGGATCAGCGACTACACCGGCACGGTTTCGGCCGACGGCGGACGCCAGATCACCGGCGGAGCTTCCCAGATGGCGATGACCGCCCTGGCCAAGGCCGGCGCACGCCAGGTCGAGCGCTATGACACCTCGGTTTCGGAGATGGAGCTGCGCTACGCCAACAACCGCTTGATCGGCGACGAAGGCCCGGGCGGGGCGGACGACAACGAGTATCGCCGGATTCTGGCCGGGCAGGTGCCGGGCTCGGACTTCTACATCGTCGGCGGCATCACCGAGGTGAACTACAACATCCGCTCTGGCGGCTTCGACATGGCTGCAGGCCAGGCCAGCACGGACACGCCGCTGTCCACGGCCTTCGCCGGCAAGGCCTTCGTGATGAACATCGCCATCGACCTGCGCCTGGTCCAGACCACCACGCTCGAGGTCGTCGACGTTGTCTCCTACCAGAAGCAGATCATCGGCCGCGAGGTCTCGGCCGGGGTGTTCGACTTCCTCAACGGCAACGTCTTCGACATTTCCGCCGGAGAAGGCGGCCTCGAACCGGTCCAGCTGGCGGTACGCGCGCTGATTGAACGGGCCACGGTCGAATTCATGGCCAACCTGTACGGCGCGCCGGGCCCGGAAATCTGCCTCTCCGCCGGGCCCGACCCGCTGGGCGGCACAACCGGGCCGACCGGCGGCTATTATCCAGCCTACCCCAACACGGGAACGAACAATGGCGATACCCGCGCGGATCCGTCTCGCTGGCACGATCGCCGCGACGGCGCTGTGCGCCGCAGCCGCTACTGAGGCCGCCGCGCAGACCCCGCCGCCCGGCGGCACCATCGTCCTGAACGAACAGCTGCAGCTGGGCGATGTCTTCTCGCACCAGACGCTGAACGTCGTCGACGCCCAGGAACAGGTCACGGTCAGCACCTCGGCCCAGGGCAACAGCGCCTCGGGTGCGGTCGAGAACGGCACCATCACGGTCCAGTCCAACCAGGACATGCGCGGCGACGCCGTGGCCACCACGGACATGACGCTGGGCGGCGACACCCACGGCGTGGTCAACGCCACGACCCAGGCCCAAGGCAATTATCTGGCGGTCAGCGCCTACGACTCGGACCTGACCGTCGACGCGACCCAGTCCAACACCGGCGGTCTGGTCAGCGCGACGTCGCACCTGGGCGACGACGACGCCCGCCTGCTGGACGGCGCCTACATCAACGCCTCGGCGATCTCGAACAAGGTCGCCCTGTACGGCGAGGGCTCGTCGGTCGGGGGCGCGGTCGACCAGTCGTCCTCAGCCACGGTACGCGCGTACAACCGCATCGAGACGCAATATATCCCGGCCGAGGCCGTCGTCTCGAGTCAGGCCATCGTCAACGCGGTCCAGCTGAACAGCGGCCAGACCTCGGGTCAGGATCTCCGGATCGTCCAGACCTCGACCGGCGCCTTCGTCGAGGCCGAATCCAGCGCCAACGCCGGCAACGCCTGGGACCTCGCCGGCCGCGCCCGCGCCAGCGCCAACCAGGCCGTGCTCTCCAATGAAGGCGGCTCCGTCGTGACGGAGTCCCGCCAGGACAACACCGCCTTCGTGCGCGCCGCCGCCACGACCACCGCCTATGACTACGGACGCGCCGAGGCCCACGCCCGCGGTGCGGCCAACGAGCTGTCGGTCGGCAACAACGATATCTATCTCGAGATCGACAGCAGCCAGTTCAACTCGGGCGGGGTCGCGGTCACCGCCACCTTCTCAGGCACGAACGGCTACGACGTCTATGTCGGCGCCGATGCGGTCGGGAACAGCGTGACCGGCTACGCCTGCTCGGAGTGCGAAGGCTATCTCGAGGCGAGCAACAGCCAGACCAACGGGGGCGACATCTCGGCCACCGCCAATACGACGGTCGCCGGCTCGACCCGCGCGGTGATCACCGGCGCCAACGCCGTCGGCAACTCCGCGACCTTCTACGTCTCGCGCCCTTCACATTAATCTTCCGTAACTTGAGCGGCCCTGCGGGGTCGCTGAATGGTTGTCGGGGGCACAGGCGGTCGAGGATCGCAGCTCCTCAACCTTGTCCGGCGCGGCCCCGACCGGGAGCCTTCGCGCCAATCGGAAAGAATGCCGACCATGCGGTCCCCTCGTCGCCTGCTCCTTCTCGCCGCCGCCTCGATGGCGGTGCTCGTCACGGCCTCTCCCGCCCTCGCACAGGCCCCGGCCCAGCCGAACGAGCCCTGGGCCCAGAGCGCCAGCGACATTCCCGCCGACGCCAACGTCCGCTTCGGCCAGCTGTCCAACGGCATGCGCTACGCCATCCTGCGTAACGCCACGCCGCCGGGCCAGGCGTCCCTTCGCCTGCGCATCGACGCCGGCTCGCTGATGGAGAACGAGAACCAGCTCGGCCTGGCCCACTTCATGGAGCACATGGCCTTCAACGGGACGACCAACATCCCGGAGAATGATCTGCTGCGCATTCTCGAGCGGCTGGGCCTGGCCTTCGGCGCCGATACCAACGCCTCCACCGGTTTCGACCAGACCATCTACATGCTGGAACTGCCGCGGACCAACGACGAGACGGTCGACACCAGCCTGCGCATCATGCGCGAACAGGTCTCCGAGGCCTTGATGGCCCCGGATGCGGTCGACGCCGAGCGCGGCGTCATCGCCGGCGAGGAGCGGCTGCGCAACACGCCTGGCCTGCGTTCGATCAAGGCCCAACTGGCCCTGCTCGCCCCCGGCCAGCGCATCTCGCAGCGCCTGCCGATCGGCGACCTGGAAATCATCCGCACCGCCCCGCGCGAGCGCTTCGTTGAGTTCTACGAGGCCTACTACCGCCCATCCCGGGCCACCATGGTCGCCGTCGGCGACTTCGATGTGGACGAGATGGAGGCCAAGATCCGCGCGGCCTTCGAGAGCTGGGAGCCCAAGGGGACGGCCGGGCCGGAGCCGGACCTCGGCACGGTGGCGCCGCGCGATCCGGAAACGCGCATTCTGGTCGAGCCCGGCATCCAGTCGTCGATCCAGCTGAACTGGATCAAGGCTCCCGACACCGACCCCGACACCGTGGCCGAACGCCGCGACAACCTGCTGCGCAATCTCGGCGTCGCCGTACTGAACCGCCGCCTGGGCGAGATCGCCCGCGCCGACAACCCGCCCTTCATCTCGGCCGGCGGCGGACAGTCGACCCTGGCCGAGAGCCTCGACATCGCCTCGGTCTCCGCCCAGTTCAACCCGGGCGAATGGAAGCGTGCGCTTGAGGCGATCGAGCAGGAGCAGCGCCGTCTGGTGCAGTTCGGCGTGTCCGAGGCGGAGCTTCAGCGCGAGATCACCGACGCCCGCGCGGGCCTTGAGAACGCCGTGGCCGCCGCCGCCACCCGCCGCACCCCCGCCCTCGCCAACAGCATCGTCGGCGCGGTCAACGACGAGCGCGTCTTCACGTCGCCCCAGACCAACCTCGATCTGTTCAATGCCGCGGTCGAGGGCCTTACGGCCGCCCAGGTCAACCAGGCGATCAAACCCGTGTTCGAAGGCGGCGGCCCGCTGGCCCTGGTCGTGACGCCGGTGGAGATCGAAGGCGGCGAGGCCGCCGTCACCGCCGCCCTCGAGGCGTCGCGCCAGGTTCCCGTCACCGCCCCCGCGGCCCAGGCGCAGCTCGACTGGCCCTACGCGAGCTTCGGCGCCCCCGGGGCCGTCCAGGATCGCCGCGAGATCCCCGAACTGGGCGCCACCGTGGTCACCTTCGCCAACGGCGTCCGCCTGACGGTGAAGCCGACCGATTTCCGCGACGAGCAGATCCTCGTCAGCGTCCGCACCGGCATCGGCGAACTTGGCCTGCCGACGGACCGGTCGGACCCGCAGGCGCTGGCGCCGCTGGTCTTCACGCAGGGCGGCCTCGGCAAGCTGACGGCGGACGAACTCAGCCGCGTCCTCAACGGCCGCATCTACTCGGCGGGCTTCGGTGTCGACAGCGACACCTACAGCCTGTCCGGCGCGACCCGGCCGCAGGATTTCGCGCTCGAGATGCAGGTCCTGACCGCCTATTTGACCGATCCGGGTCTGCGCCCGGCGCCGTTCCAGCAGATCAAGGCCTTCTTCCCGCAGATCATCGCCCAGCAGATGGCTACGCCCGGCGGCGCCTTCCAGCTTCAGGCATCCGGCCTGCTGGCAAGCGGCGACAAGCGCCAGTCCTTCCCCAGCGCGGAGGACGTCGCCGGCTGGACCATTGAGGACCTGCGCGCCGGCGTCACGAGCGGCCTGTCGTCAGGACCGATCGACGTCGTCGTCGTCGGCGACGTGACGGTCGAGGACGCCATCGCGGCGGTCGCTCCGACGCTGGGGCCGCTTGCTCCCCGGGGGCCGGACGCCCGGCCGGCGCCCGGCGCGACCGAACTCCGGTTCCCCGCCGGGGTGGCCGAGCCGGTCCAGCTGACCCACACCGGGCCGGCCGAACAGGCGCTCGGCTACATAGCCTGGCCGACCACCGACGCCGTGGGCGACCGCACCGAGTCGCGCCAGGTCGCGATCCTGGCCGAGGTGCTGAAGCTGCGTGTTCTCGAGGAAATCCGCGAGAAGCAGGCGCTGGCATATTCGCCGGGCGTGGGCTCCAGCGCCTCGGACGTGTTCGAGGGCTACGGCTCGATCTCGATCACGGCCCAGACAGCCACGGACGCCCTGCCCGCGTTTTATGCGGCGGTCGATTCCATCGTCGCCGGCCTCCGAGACGCACCGGTCGAGGAAGACGAGCTGAACCGCGCCCGCCTGCCGGTCATCGAATCGCTGCGCCGAAGCCAGGCCAGCAACGAATACTGGCTGGCCCAGTTGGCCGACGTCGCCGCCCGGCCGGAAGACGTAGAGCAGACGCTGACCCACATCTCGGATCTGGAGGCCATCACCCCGGCCGACATCCAGCGCCTCGCCCGGCAGTATCTGCGCGCCGACACGGCCTGGCGTGCGACCGTGACGTCGTCCCGTCCGGCGGCGGAGACCCCGGCGGCCGCTCCGGCGGCGTAAGGCGACGAAAAAAGGCCCCGGTCCTTGCGGATCGGGGCCAGTCGCTTCTCAGGATCGTCGACAGAGCCGACGAAGGCCATCCTATCGAGGCCGCCATGACGGCGGGCTGAACGCCGATGTTCAGACTGGCGTCAGAAAACCCGGCCGCCGACGCCGCCGTCCAGGGTGATGGACGCGCCGGACACGGCGACGCCGGCCTGTTCGACTACTTCCTCGCGGTACTCGGTGTAGATCTCTTCCCGAACCATCGTCAGGATCTTTATCCCGGCTCCGTAGCGGCGCAGCAGCGAGCGTTCGTTGCACTCACGCTCGGCCCTCTGGGCCCGGCACTCCACCTGGCCGCCGCGGCCGTGCCAGAGCGCCTCGCCCTTGCGGCAATCCATCGTCTCGCCACGCCCAAAGTCGGCGTCGCTCACATATTCGGCCCAGGTGTACTGCAGCCGGGTCCCGGCCAGGCAGCGATACAGTTCGCCCTCGTAGTCGGCGTAGACCTCCCGGTCCGGCCGCACCTGGGACGCCGGATGCGGCACGTTGCGGTCGTCTATGCAGATGGCGCGGATGACCACCCGCTTCTCCCACCGGCGGCGCGCCTCATAGGGCACGCGAATGACCTGGCGCACCCGGGCACCCTCGACGGTCAGGCCGTTGATGGTGGTCGGATAGGGCTGGTCGACCGTGACATAGGCCGATCCGCCGCCCGAGACGAAGACGCTGCCGCCCGCCCGGGCGTTCAGGCCCGCCCGGCTTCGCGCCCCGGCATCGGCGCTGGCGTTGACGTTCACATTGACGTTGAAGTCGCCGCCGCCGCCACAGCACGG
>NZ_DASWTO010000180.1:0-9175 GCF_036402095.1 Brevundimonas sp.
CAAGGTCGCCGGCGTCGTGCAAGCCCCGGCGGCCCAACTGGCCCGGGTGTTCAACGCCTACGCCACGAAGGACGCCGCGTAAGCGGACCCGCCTCTTTCATCTCTGCAAACTCTCTACTGAAACCCAATCCTCCGAAGGAACCTACCCATGGCCGATCTCGCCAAAATCGTTGAAGACCTGTCGTCGCTGACCGTTCTGGAAGCCGCCGAGCTGTCCAAGCTGCTGGAAGAAAAGTGGGGCGTCAGCGCCGCCGCTCCGGTGGCCATGGCCATGCCGGGCGCCGGTGGCGGCGCCGCCGCTCCGGCCGAAGCTGCTGAAGAGCAGACCGAGTTCACCGTCGTCCTGCTGGACGGCGGCGACAAGAAGATCAACGTCATCAAGGAAGTCCGCGGCGTCCGTTCGGACCTCGGCCTGAAGGAAGCCAAGGACCTGGTCGAAGGCGCTCCGCAGAACGTCGTCGAGAACGTCTCCAAGCAGAACGCCGACGAAATCGCCAAGAAGCTGACGGAAGCCGGCGCCAAGGTGCAGATCAAGTAAGAACGGAGCGTCCCTCGGGACATTCGTTGAACGGGCCGGGGAGCGATCCCCGGCCCGTTTTGCTTTCCTATGGCCGGCATGGACAGGCGCCGGCAGTTGTGGCCCCCTGTCCGGACAAGGGGAGGGTTTCCATGAGAATGAGCATCGCTGCCGCCGCGCTCGCGGCCGCCTTGGGTCTCGCCGCCTGCGATCAGTTCGCCACCGGCCGCGACCTGCCCCCGCCGCCCGGACCGCCCGCGCCTCCGTCGCCGGACCTGCCGATGACCGCCGCCAAGGCCCGGCTGATCATGGGCACGCTGTCCAACACCTGCATGGAGCTGGCCACGCTCAAATACGACATGCACGCCTGCGAGCAGAAGCAGGGCAAGCCGGCCAGCGACGAGGCGTTGCGCACCGAACTGCGCGACCTGCGCTGGAACCTCGACAAGCTGACCGCTGACGAGGCCTCGGCGCAATGCGCAGCCACGACCAACGAGCTGCGCAAGACGCCGAAGCCGCGAGCCTGCTGGTAGGCCGCGGCTAGCGCCGACGTGGGGCGAGGATATCGCCGAGGCGGTCCGGCGTCCCCTCGACCCGCTCAAGGCGCGGATAACGCAAGCCGCCGTGGTAGTCGAAGCTGAGGGTGCGGAACTCATCGCCGCGTTTCACCACCAGAACGATCGGCTCGCCGCCGCCCTTCGCCGTGGTGACCGCGTCCCTGAGCGCTTCCGCCGAGGCGGTCCGCTCCCCCACCGCGATCAGCTCCCAGCCCGCGCCCAGGCCCTGCTGCGAGGCGAGGCCGCCCCAGCGCACGCCGGTGATGCGGTTGCCCGAGCCGAGCGTGAAGCCCAGCGAATACTGGAAATCGTTGGCCCAGCCGCCCTGCACCCGCTTCTCGGCCGGGGTCAGGCTGTCGACGTAGGTCAGGCGGTAGCCGCCGCGAGCGATGCCGTCCAGCGGGGCGCGAGCCTCGGGGCCCACCGCGTCCAGCCGGCTGCGCAGGAAGGTCGCCCAGTCGTGGGGGTGGACGGCGTTCAGGTGCCGGACCACGTCGTCGAAGGTGTAGGGCCGCGCCTCCCAGACGCCGTCCTCTACGCCGTAGAAGGCCCTGGCGAAGTCATCGAGGGATCTGCGGTTGTTGGTCGCCTCGCGGATCAGGGTGTCGGCGTCGAGCCAGATCAGCAGGGCCTCGCGGTAGTAGTCGCCGGTGCCGCGCATCCACGACGGCCACGGATTGGTGGTGCGATAGCCGAGCAGGTTGTGGTTGGTCGTGTCCTGCAGCGGCCGCCATTCGCGGCCCGGCTGGTTCTCGTAGAAGGCCGCGACCTCGGCGATGGTCGCCAGCTGCTCCTCCTTCGACGCCAGGCCGGAGCGGGCGGTGAGCACCTCGCCCCAGTACTCGGTCTGGCCTTCGTAGACCCACATCAGCGAGTTCTGCGTCGGGACGTTCAGATTGGGCACATATTCGTCGGAGGGCCGCCGGAACTTGCCGTTCCAGCTGTGGGTGTATTCGTGCGGCAGCAGGGCGAGGGTGCCGAAGCTCTTTTCCATCCCGGCGGTGAAGAAGTCCGGCGGGGCGGAATTCTCGGAGGAACGGTGATGCTCGAGACCGATGCCGCCCATGCGCTCGGTCAGGGCCAGCAGGAAGTCGTACCGGTCGTAGTGGCGGGCGCCGTAGAGGTAGTCGGCCTGGTCGACCATCGCCCGGAACCTGCCGATCTGCTCGTCGGTCGCGGCGAGGTTGGCGGCGGAGTCCGCGACCATGTTCAGGAACACGGGCGAGCGGCCCCCCGGATCCAGATCGACGCGCCTGAAGTGGGCTCCGGCGAACATCGGACTGTCGGCGAGGTGCTCCAGCGAGATCGGAGCGAAGGTGATCACGTCGCCCTCGCGCCCGGTGGCCTCCAGCGCCGAGCCCTGCTGCCAGCCCGCCGGCAGCTTGACCGACGGGGCGAAGGTGATGCGGCTGTGGGCGTAGCCGGCGGGGTAGAGCAGCGCCTTCTCCCACTGCAGATTGACCATCTCCGGGGTCATGACCACGCGCCAGACCGAGTTGCTCGGCTGGGTCAGCCACTCGAACGCCACCTCGATCGAGCTGACGCCGGCGGGGATGTCGAGATGGAAGGCGTGCGGATCGACCGTGTCGCGCACCCATTCGATCCGCTGCCCGTTTCCGGTGACGGTGACGCCCGAGACGAGCTGGATCGGCCCGGTGTCGGCGTGGTTGCCCGGAATGAATTTCGGATACTGCAGAACCAGATGGCCGGCGCTGACCGGCACCGTCTGGCGCACCCGGATGATCTGGTGGTCGAGGTCGGTCAGGTCGGCGCGGATGGCGATGACCCCGGGATAGTCGCGATCCTGCGGCGCCGGGATCGGGGGCAGCGGGCGCGGCAGGCTGGTCGGCGCGGGCAGGGGCGTCTGCGCCTGCGAAGCCGGAACCTGCGCCGGCGCCGGCACGGCGGAGGCGGCGAGGAGCAGGGCGAGGGCGGTGGATTTCAGCATCGGTCGTTCCCTCGTGATCAGCGGCGGCGCGGGGCGAGAATGTCGCCCAGGCGATCCGGCGTGCCCGCAATCCGCTCGAGGTGCGGGTAGCGCAGGCCGTCGTGGTAATCGAAGCGGATCGTGCGGAAGCGCTCGCCGTTCCTGAGCATCATTTCGATCGGGGTCGTATTGCCCTTCGAGGCTGTGATGGCGTCCGCGATGACCGTGGCGCTGGCGGCGCGGCCGTTGACCGCCACGATCTCCCAGCCCGACGTCAGGCCCGCGTCGAAGGCCGGCGAACCCCAGCGCACGCTGGTGATGCGGTTGGCGGCGTTGGTCATGATGCCCAGCGAGTACTGGAAGTCCTTGCGGCCCAGTTCGTCGTACAGCGCCTTGTGGTAGTCGTTCATGGCCTCGCGCCAGACCAGCCGGTAGCCGCCCCGCTCAAGACCCGCGAGCGGCGCGGACGCCTCCGGCCCGACGGCGTCCAGCCGCGTGCGCAGGAATTCCGCCCAGTCGTTGGCCTGTACGCCGTTCAGCGTTCCGGTGATGTCGTCGAAGGTGTAGGGCCGCGGGTCCCAGTTCCCGTCATCGATGCCGAAGAAGGCCCTGGCGAAATCGTCCAGCGACTTGCGGCCGTTGGTCCGTTCGCGGATCCAGGTGTCGGCGTCCAGCCAGATCAGCGCGCCCTCGGAATAATAGTCCTCACTGCGCTGGTAGCTGCTCCACGGCTGCGGCCGGCGCTGGGCGATGATCGGGTCGTTGGTGGTGTCCTGCATGGCGCGCCACTGCCGGCCGGGCATGGTCCCGTAGTTGGCGGCGGTCATGGCGAACCAGTCCAGCGCCTGCTGCTTGCTGGACAGGCCCGCCCGGGCGGTCAGCACCTGACCCCAGTATTGGGTCTGGCCCTCGTAGACCCACAACAGGGAGTTCTGCAGCGGCTCGTTCAGCGTCGGCGTCAACTGGTCGGCCGGCCGCCTCCACTTGCCGTTCCAGGAGTGAGTGTACTCGTGGCCGAGCAGGTCCCGGTCGGCGAGCGTGCTCGTCCGGGCGGTGAAATAGTCGGTGTCGACGCTGTTCTCGGACGAGCGGTGATGCTCCAGCCCGATGCCGCCCAGCCTGTCGCTGACGGCCAGCAGGAAGTCGTAATGGTTGAAGTGGCGGGCCCCGAACAGGCGGTCCGCCTGATCGACCAGATTGCGGTGCAGTTCGATGTGTTCGTCGGTGGCGGCCAGCATCGCGGCGTCGTCGGCGACGATATTCAGCCGGACCGGCGAACGGCCGCCCGGATCGAGGTCGATCTGGCGGAAATGCCTGCCTGCGAAGACCGGGCTGTCGGCGAAATGCTCAAGCGTAATGGGCGCGAAGGTCGCCACGCCGTTCTGGAAGCTCTCGGTGTCCAGCGCCGTGCCGTACTGCCAGCCCGCCGGCAGGCGCAGGGTCGGCCGGAAGGTGATCTGGCTGGAATAGTAGCCCGCCGGGTAGAACAGGGCCTTCTCCCACTGGATGTTGAGCATCTCGTCGGTGATGACGACGCGGCCCTGGCTGCCGTCGATCGGGGTCAGCCACTTGAAGTGGACGTCGATCGAGGTGGCGCCGGCCGGGACCTCGATCTGGAATCCGTTGGTCTGGACGGTGTTGCGCACCCAGCGCAGCGGCTGGCCGTTGGCGGTGACCCTCAGGTCGGCGATGTCGTCGACAGGCCCGACGGGACCGTGGTTGCCGGGGATCCATTGCGGATAGAGCAGGACCAGCGGGCCCGGCGCGGCCACCGGGATGGTCTGCTTCACCGACACGATCCGCCGGTCGATGTCGGTGGCGTCCATCTCCAGCGAGATCACGCCGGGGTAGGGCGCGTCGCGCGGCGCGGGGATGGGGGCCAGCGCCCGGTCCAGCGCCGGCGTCCCGACCTGCGCCAGCGCCGGGACGGACCCGAACAGCAGGCTGATGACGCAGGCGGAAGCGAGCAGACGGGCGGGACGCATCATCGGAGGTTCTCGGTCAATGAAGTTCGGCGGCAAGCTAGAGCGCCGCGCCGGCTCGCCGGATTAAATCCCTGTCATCTTCAGGGTTCCGCGCTCAGCCCGCCGGCTTCACTTCCAGCAGTTCGACGGTGAACAGCAGGGTCGAGTTGGGCGGCAACTCGTCGCCGCCGACCCAGCGCTCGCCGTAGCCGAGCGAGGCGGGGATGACGAACTCGAACGTCTCGCCCTCGCGCATCAGGCCCACGCCCTCGGTCCAGCCCCTGATGACCCGGTTGAGCGGGAACTCCGCCGGCTCGTTTCGGGCGTAGGAGCTGTCGAACTCCCGTCCGTCGACGAAGGTCCCGCGGTAGTGGACCTTGACCGTGTCCGTCGGGGCGGGCTGGCGTCCCTCCGGATGGGCCCGCCCGACGCGGCGGTACTGCAGGCCGGAGGCGGTGGTGGTCCAACCTCCGCGCGCCGCGTTCCAGGTCAGGTAGGCGGCGTTGCCAGCGTCCCAATTGGCCTGGGTCGACGACCCCGAGAAGTCGTAGGGATTCGGCCCGGCCGAGGCGCAGGCGGAAAGGGTCAGGGCGGCGGCGGCCGCAAGCGCGATGCGTGTCATCCGGCGACGCTATTTTCCCCGCTCCGGCAAAGCAATGGGGATGCTCGGGGGGGCGGCGGCCGGCCGTCCGGCGCTCGCGGCGAAAAAGGACGCCGGCGGTCTTTATTTCGCCGTCAAAGCGAGTATATCAGCCCGTTCCGCTAACTCCGTAAGAGATACGCGCGAAAGCGCCGAGGCCCGGTTTGTCGCCCTCCGACCGGTGCGAAGGCGCGCTCCTCCCCAAGGGAGCCCTACATTTCAGGCGTCCTGGGACCGCAAGGCCCGAGGGTGGACGCCGAAACCGATGGTCACGGGTCGCCGGATTGGCGGAGCCGTGGCTGCTGCATTGAGCGCGGGCTGCCCGGCCCGGCGCATTGGGAAGACAGAATGGCCAAGTCACACGCTGAACTCGCCGCCAACGGCAAGTTCGCCACCGCCACCTCGTTCACCGGCAAGAAGCGCATCCGCCACTCCTTCGGGCGGATTCCAGAAGCGGTGCAGATGCCGAACCTGATCGAGGTTCAGCGCGCCTCCTACGAACAGTTCCTGCAGCGCGAGGTCCGCTCGGGCCCGCGCAAGGACCAGGGCATCGAGGCGGTGTTCAAGTCGGTCTTCCCGATCAAGGATTTCAACGAACGCGCCATCCTGGAATACGTCTCGTACGAGTTCGAGGACCCGAAGTACGACGTCGAGGAATGCATCCAGCGCGACATGACCTATGCCGCGCCGCTGAAGGTCAAGCTGCGCCTGATCGTCTTTGAATCGGACGAGGAAACGGGCGCGCGCTCGGTCAAGGATATCAAGGAGCAGGACGTCTACATGGGCGACATCCCGCTCATGACGGACAAGGGCACCTTCATCGTCAACGGGACCGAGCGGGTCATCGTCTCGCAGATGCATCGTTCGCCGGGCGTCTTCTTCGACCACGACAAGGGCAAGACGCACAGCTCGGGCAAGCTGCTGTTCGCCGCCCGGGTGATCCCGTACCGCGGCTCGTGGCTCGACTTCGAGTTCGACGCCAAGGACATCGTCTACGTCCGCATCGACCGCCGCCGGAAGCTGCCGGCCACGACCTTCCTCATGGGTCTGGGCATGGACGGCGAGGAGATCCTCAAGACCTTCTACGAGACCGTGCCCTACGAGAAGCGCGGCGAAGGCTGGGTCACGCCCTACAAGCCGGAACGCTGGCGCGGGGTGAAGCCCGAGTTCGATCTGGTCGACGCCGACACGGGCGAGGTGGTCGCCGCCGCCGGCGCCAAGATCAGCGCCCGTCAGGCCAAGAAGCTGGGCGACACGGTCAAGTCGCTGTCGCTGGCCGCCGACGCCCTGCTGACCAAGTATCTGGCCGCCGACGCGGTCAACTACGAGACCGGCGAGATCTACGCCGAGGCCGGTGACGAGCTGGACCAGCCGACCATCGAACTGCTGGAGAGCCACGGCTTTACCACCATCGACGTGCTGGACATCGACCATGTCACGGTCGGCGCCTACATGCGCAACACCCTGCGCATCGACAAGAACACCGGCCGCGAGGACGCGCTGTTCGACGTCTACCGCGTCATGCGTCCGGGCGAGCCGCCGACCCCGGAAGCCGCCGAGGCCATGTTCAACTCGCTGTTCTTCGACAGCGAGCGCTACGACCTGTCGGCCGTCGGCCGGGTCAAGATGAACATGCGTCTGGAGACCCCCGAGGTCTCGGACGAAATCCGCGTGCTGCGCAAGGACGACGTCCTGCGCGTGCTGCAGATCCTCGTCGGCCTGAAGGACGGTCAGGGCGAGATCGACGACATCGACAACCTCGGCAACCGCCGCGTCCGTTCGGTCGGCGAACTGCTGGAGAACCAGTATCGCGTCGGCCTGCTGCGGATGGAGCGCGCCATCAAGGAGCGCATGTCCTCGGTCGATATCGACACGGTCATGCCGCACGACCTGATCAACGCCAAGCCGGCCGCCGCGGCCGTGCGCGAGTTCTTCGGTTCGTCGCAGCTGTCGCAGTTCATGGACCAGACCAACCCGCTGTCGGAGATCACCCACAAGCGCCGCCTGTCGGCGCTTGGCCCGGGCGGTCTGACGCGCGAGCGCGCCGGCTTCGAAGTCCGGGACGTGCACCCGACCCACTACGGCCGCATCTGTCCGATCGAGACGCCGGAAGGTCCGAACATCGGTCTGATCAACTCGCTGGCCACCCACGCCCGCGTCAACAAGTACGGCTTCATCGAGAGCCCGTACCGGCGCGTGAAGGACGGCAAGGCGACGGACGAGGTGGTCTACATCTCGGCCATGGAAGAGGCGAAATACACCATCGCCCAGGCCAACATCGAGCTGAAGAACGGCGAGATCGTCGAGGACCTGGTCCCCGGCCGGATCAACGGCGACTCCCAGCTGCTGGTGAAGGCTGACGTCGACATGATGGACGTGTCACCGAAACAGGTCGTTTCGGTCGCCGCCGCCCTGATCCCGTTCCTGGAAAACGACGACGCCAACCGCGCGCTGATGGGCGCCAACATGCAGCGTCAGGCCGTGCCGCTGGTGCAGTCGGACGCGCCGCTGGTCGGAACCGGCATGGAGGCGGTCGTGGCCGTCGACTCCGGCGCCGTCGTGGTCGCCCGTCGTGACGGCGTCGTCGAGCAGATCGACGGCACCCGCATCGTCGTGCGCGCCACCAACGAGCAGGACGCCAGCCGTTCGGGCGTCGACATCTACCGCCTGTCGAAGTTCCAGCGCTCAAACCAGTCGACCTGCATCAACCAGCGCCCGATCGTGCGCGTGGGCGATGTGGTCAAGGCCGGCGACGTCATCGCCGACGGCCCGTCGACCGACCTCGGTGAACTGGCCCTGGGCCGCAACGCCCTCGTCGCCTTCATGCCGTGGAACGGCTACAACTTCGAAGACTCGATCCTGATCTCCGAGCGTATCGTGCGCGACGACGTCTTCACCTCGATCCACATCGAGGAGTTCGAGGTCATGGCCCGCGACACCAAGCTGGGTCCGGAAGAGATCACCCGCGACATCCCGAACGTCGGCGAGGAAGCCCTGCGCAACCTCGACGAGGCCGGCATCGTGGCGATCGGCGCCGAGGTTCAGCCGGGCGACATCCTGTGCGGCAAGGTCACGCCGAAGGGCGAGAGCCCGATGACGCCGGAAGAGAAGCTGCTGCGCGCCATCTTCGGCGAGAAGGCTTCGGACGTTCGCGACACCAGCCTGCGCCTGCCGCCCGGCGTCGCCGGCACCATCGTCGACGTTCGCGTCTTCAACCGTCACGGCGTCGACAAGGACGAACGCGCGGTCGCCATCGAGCGCGCCGAGATCGAACGTCTGGGCAAGGACCGGGACGACGAGCTCAAGATCCTCGAGCGCAACGTCTACGGCCGTCTGAAGCCGCTGCTGATCGGCAAGAACGCCACCTCGGGTCCGAAGGGCCTGGGCCGCGGCGCCGTGACCGAAGAGAAGCTGGCCGACCTGTCGCGTGGCCTGTGGTGGCAGATCGCCCTCGACGACGAGAAGGCGATGGGCGAGCTCGAGGCCATGAAGAAGCAGTTCGAGGACGCCCGCAAGGCGCTCGACCGCCGCTTCGAGGACAAGGTCGAGAAGCTGCAGCGCGGCGACGAA
>NZ_DASWTO010000181.1:0-25968 GCF_036402095.1 Brevundimonas sp.
GATTTTTGGCTGACCGGGTCGGCGGGGACCGGAACCGTCACGGACGCTCACGTTTTGTTACACCCTCAGCCTCGCCTTGCCGGCTCCGGCGCGGTAAGCGGGGCCTGCACCGCGAGGGATGCGAGTCCCGCGCGACGGACAACGGCTCAGGGGCTGGTGAATGACTCAGTGGGTGTACGGCTTCGGCGGCGGGTCCGCCGACGGCGACGCGTCGATGAAGAACCTGCTCGGCGGCAAGGGCGCGAACCTCGCCGAGATGTCGTCGCTGGGACTGCCGGTGCCGCCGGGCTTCACCATCACCACCGAGGCCTGCGTCCACTACTACTCCAACGGGCAGAGCTATCCGGCCGATCTTGCCGACCAGGTCACCGCCGGGCTGAAGAAGGTCGAGGCGGTCGTCGGCAAGACCTTCGGCGACCCGGAGAACCCGCTGCTGGTGTCGGTCCGCTCGGGCGCCCGCGCTTCGATGCCCGGGATGATGGACACCGTCCTCAACCTCGGCCTCAACGACGAGACGGTGGAGGGGCTGGCGGCCCTCAGCGGCGATCGCCGCTTCGCCTTCGACAGCTACCGCCGCTTCATCACCATGTATTCCAACGTCGTGCTGGGCCTGTCCCACGACGACTTCGAGGAGGTGCTGGACGACCACAAGGATCGGCTCGGCGTCACAATCGACACCGACCTGTCCGCTTCTGATTGGGAGAAGGTCGTCGCCGACTACAAGCGGGTGGTCGAGGGCAATCTCGGCCACGCCTTCCCGCAGGACCCGAACGACCAGCTATGGGGCGCCGTCTCGGCCGTCTTCGCCAGCTGGATGAACGACCGGGCCAAATTCTATCGCCGCATGCACGACATCCCCGAGAGCTGGGGTACGGCGGTCAATGTCCAGTCGATGGTTTTCGGCAATATGGGCGACACCTCGGCCACCGGCGTGGCCTTCACACGCAACCCCTCGACGGGCGAGGCGAAGCTCTATGGCGAGTTCCTGATCAACGCCCAGGGAGAGGATGTCGTCGCCGGCATCCGCACGCCGCAGTCCCTGACGAAGGCGGGCCGCGAGGAGATGGGCGAGACCGCTCCCTCGATGGAAGAGGCCATGCCCGTGGTCTTCGCGCAGTTCGTTGAAGTCGTTGGAAAACTTGAGACGCACTATCGCGATATGCAGGACATCGAGTTCACGGTCGAACAGGGTCGGCTGTGGATGCTGCAGACGCGCAACGGCAAGCGCACCGCCAAGGCGGCGCTGAAGGTCGCGGTCGATCTGGCCGCGGAGGGCGTGATCTCCCAGGAGGAGGCCGTCGGCCGGGTCGAGCCCTCGGCGCTGGACCAATTGCTGCACCCCACGCTGGACCCGAAGGCAGAGCGAAAGGTCGTGGCCGCGGGGCTGCCCGCCTCGCCCGGCGCGGCGACCGGCAAGGTCGTGTTCGACGCGGACGAGGCCGAGCGCCTCAGCCAGCTGGGCGACGCCGTGATCCTGGTGCGCGAGGAGACGTCGCCCGAGGATATCCACGGCATGCACGCGGCGCGCGGCATCGTCACCGCCCGCGGCGGAATGACCAGCCACGCGGCGGTGGTCGCCCGCGGCATGGGCCGACCCTGCGTCTCCGGCGCGGGCGAAATCCAGATCGATCACAGGGCAGGGACCTTCACGGCCCGGGGCCGCACCTTCCGGGCCGGCGAGATCATCACCATCGACGGCTCGAAGGGCGAGGTGCTGGACGGCGCCGTGCCGATGATTGAGCCGGAGCTGACCGGCGACTTCCAGACCCTGATGGCCTGGGCCGACAAGGTCCGCCGCCTCAAGGTCCGCGCCAATGCCGAGACGCCGCTGGACGCGAAGACCGCCCGCGGCTTCGGCGCCGAAGGCATCGGCCTGTGCCGGACCGAACACATGTTCTTCGACGACGCCCGCATCGCGGCGGTGCGGGAGATGATCCTCGCCGACGACGAGTCCGGCCGCCGCGCCGCCCTGGCCAGGATCGCCCCTTTCCAGAAGGCCGACTTCGTCGAGCTGTTCACCATCATGTCGGGCCTGCCGGTGACGGTTCGCCTGCTCGATCCGCCGCTGCACGAGTTCATCCCGCACACGGAGGCCGAGATCGATGCGCTGGCGGCGACCCAAGGCCTCGACGCCGCCAAGCTGAAGCGGCGCGCCAGGGAGCTGCACGAGACCAATCCGATGCTCGGCCATCGTGGCTGCCGCCTCGGCGTGGCCTATCCCGAGATCTACGAGATGCAGGTCCGCGCCATCCTCGAGGCGGCGCTGGAGGTCAAGAAGACGGCGGCCGAGGCCCCCATCCCGGAGATCATGCATCCCCTCGTCGCGCTCGGCCTGGAGATGAAATACCTGCGCGAGCTGACGGACCGCACGGCCGAGGCCGTGTTCGCCGAAGCCGGGGATCGCGTCGACTATCTCGTGGGCACCATGATCGAGCTGCCCCGCGCCGCCTTGCGGGCCGGCGACCTGGCGCAGCACGCCGAGTTCTTCTCCTTCGGCACCAACGACCTGACCCAGACGACCTTCGGCATCAGCCGTGACGACTCCGGCCGCTTCCTGCAGGCCTATATGGACAAGGGCATCTTCGAGACCGACCCCTTCGTCCGCCTCGACCAGGAGGGGGTCGGCGACCTGATCCGCATCGCCGCCGAGCGCGGCGGGGCGGTCCGTCCCGATATCAAGATGGGCATCTGCGGAGAGCACGGCGGCGACCCCGCCTCGATCGCCTTCTGCGAGCAGGTCGGCCTCAGCTACGTCAGCTGCTCGCCCTATCGCGTCCCCATCGCCCGCCTCGCGGCCGCCCAGGCCGCCCTCCACGCAAGGGCGGGCACAGAACGCGAAAAGGATCGTTGAGCAACGCCCCGGCCAGAATAAGAACACCAAGCCGCCGGAATTGACATATCGCCGTCTGTGCCAAGCCGCGCACAGTCAGGCGTCAGTCATCGAAAGGGTCTGGAACGGCGTCTGCGGTAACCCATTTGTATCCCCGCTGGATGGGGCTGGTCACCGCAGAAGTGGCCACATCTAGAGGATACAGAAACCATGCGTAACGTTCTTCTCGCGACCGCCGCTCTTACTCTGATCGCCGCGCCCGCCATGGCCCAGGACCCCGCGTCCCGCGTCACCGGCTCGATCGGCTACACCCAGCTGGACGGCGACGACGGCGACCTCGGCGCGATCACCGCCCGCGCCGGCTACGACTTCACCCGCCACCTCGGCATCGAGGGCGAGGCCTCCATCGGCGTCAAGGATCAGGACGTCACCTTCGGCGGCGTGGACACGACGCTGGAGCATGAATACGACGCCGCCGTCTATGGCGTCGCCAAGCTGCCCGTGAACGACAACCTCGAGCTCTTCGGCCGCGTCGGTTACGGCACGACCGAGGTCAAGGCCTCGACCGCCGGCTTCGCCGCCACCGAGGATGGCGAGAGCCTGAACTACGGCGTCGGCGCCAACTACTTCATCGACGGTCGCAACGGCATCCGCGCCGACTGGACCCGTCGCGACTTCCGCGAGGACGACGGCGCCGAACTGGACACCTACGGCCTCAGCTTCGTCCGCCGCTTCTAGGCCGCCGGCAGCTCTGGAATGACGAAGGCCCGCCGAGAACCGGCGGGCCTTTTCATAGAGAAGCCAATGGGTTGTGGCGTTGGCGATACACTCATTGCGATAATGCATCGGATTGGCGCTACTTCGACGAATAAGGCTCCGCTTGCTCCGCGGAATCGGCGACACACCCGCAACCTGTCATGTCGACAGGTCTTTTTCGGGGGTTTCATGCGTCTGTTCATCCTTGCGGCCGTGGCCGCGTCCGCCGTCGCCCTGCCGGCTGCGGCCCAAACCGGATTCAAGCCGGAAATCACGGCTTCGGCCGGCTACACTCGCTTCGCCGACGGCAGCGAAGACTGGGACGGCCATTCCGTCACCGCCCGCGTCGCCGCCCGCTTCCACCGCTATGTCGGTGTCGAGGCCGAGGGCAGCCTGGGTGTCGGTTCTTCCGAGATCGCCGGTGTCGACCTGAAGATGAACCACACCGTCGCGGCCTTCGCGGTGGCCTATCTGCCGCTGTCGGAGAATTTCGACCTCACGGCCCGCCTGGGCTACGGCTCGACCGAGTTTGAGGCCAGCGTCGGCGGCGCGACCGGAACCGAGAGCTTCAGCGGCGTCGCTGCAGGCATCGGCGGCCAGTATTTCTTCGATGAGTCCAACGGTCTGCGGATGGACGTTACGCGGCACCACTACGACGATCTGGACGGCGGCTTTGACGCCGTATCGTTCGCCTACATCCGCCGTTTCTGAACCAATACATTCCGTCGCGACATCCAATACATCGCCGGGCGGAATATCGAAGACAATCGGGACAAGGGCGACAAGCCGCCCGATACAGCAAGGCCCGCGGCGGGAGCGTCGCGGGCCTTCGCCGTTCTTCAGGTCTGCCGGTTCAGGCCACGCCGGGCTGCAGGGCCCAACGCATCGAGCCCTCGCCGAAGGGTTTGAAGAACAGGTCGCGATAGCGCTCGAACACCTCGACGATCCGGTTGGTCAGATCCTGCGCGACGGTTTCGCCGCGCTGTCGCTTCATCGCGGCCACGCACTGGACCACGTCCTTCTGATGGGCGGACCCGCCCATGCGCTTGAGCACCGCGGCGATGTCCTGCGCCAACGGATCGATCTGCGTTGCCCATGGATTGGTGTTCTGAGTCATTCGGGACACCCCCTTGTTCTCGACACAGGAGAACCGGTCGCAAAAACTGGCGGGGGATGCAAGCGTGACCGCGAATTCGTGATCGGGGCGAGCGCGGCGGAGCCCGGTGCTTTCCGACGCGTTTATGGACCATGGCCCGATCCCGTTTGATCCTGCTTGCCGCCTTCGCCGTCGCCGCCTGCGGACCCGGCGAGCCGAATCCTCCCACGGCGCCCGCCGAGCCGATCGATACGCCCGACGCGGCGACGCCGCCGACGGCGCCTCCCGCCGGGGCCGGCACGATCCTGCCGGGCACTGGCCCCCGCAGCTTCGTCGGACGTTGGGCCGCCGACGTGTCCTGGTGTCCGAACACCACCGGGCCCCAGCGTCCGATCGAGATCACCACCACCCGGTTCGAAGGCTACGAGAACAGTTGCGCCATCGGTTCGGTCGACCAGATCGCCGACGGCTACGAGGTCGCGGTGACCTGCACGGCAGAGGGCGCGATCTCGAACGAGCGCCTGCGGATGATGGTTTCGGGCCAGACCATGCGTCTGACCTGGCTGAACCGCGACAATGCTGTGGTCACACTGACAAAATGCACCAGGCTGGAGGATACGCCGGCTGGCGATCCCTAGCCGTTGAACAGGAAATGCATCACGTCGCCGTCCTTGACGACGTAACTCTTGCCCTCGGCTCGCATCTTGCCGGCTTCCTTCGCTCCCTGCTCGCCCTTGAGGGCGACGAAGTCAGGGTAGGCGATGGTCTCGGCGCGGATGAAACCCTTCTCGAAATCGGTGTGGATCACGCCCGCCGCCTGGGGGGCCGTGGCGCCGATCGGAATGGTCCAGGCGCGGGCCTCCTTGGGACCGACCGTGAAATAGGTCTGCAGGCCCAGCAGGGCGTAGGCCTCACGGATGAGGCGGTTCAGGCCCGGCTCCTCCAGCCCCATGCTTTCGAGGAACTCGGCCTGTTCCTCCGGATCGAGCACGGCCAGTTCGGAATCGATCTTCGCCGAGATGACCACCGCCTTGGCGTTGTCGGCCGCGGCCCGCTTCGCCACCAAGTCCGACAGGTCGTTGCCCTTGTCCGCCGAGGCCTCGTCGACGTTGGCGACATAGAGGGCGGGGAGGGAGGTCAGCAGCTGCAGCATGTGCCACGCCTTCTCGTCCTCCTTGTCGACCTGGACGACCCGGGCCGGCTTTCCGGCCCGCAGCGGCGTCAGCGCCATATTGATCAGGCGCAGCGTCTGCTGGGCCTCCTTGTCGCCGCCCTTGGCCCGCTTCTCGACGTTGACGACCCGCTTCTCCAGGCTTTCCAGATCCGCCAGCATGAGCTCTGTCTCGATGATCTCGAGGTCGGAGATCGGATCGATGCGGTTCTCGACGTGAGTGATGTCGTCGTCGACGAAGCAGCGCGCGACGAAGGCCACGGCGTCGCAGTCGCGAATATTGGCCAGGAACTGGTTTCCCAGGCCTTCGCCCTTCGACGCCCCGCGTACGAGGCCGGCGATGTCGACGAAGGTGATGCGCGACGGGATGATCTCCTTCGAGCCCGCGATCTGCGCCAGCACGTCCAGCCGCGGCTCGGGCACCGCGACGTCCCCGGTGTTCGGCTCGATGGTGCAGAAGGGATAGTTGGCCGCCTGGGCCGCCGCCGTCTTGGTGAGGGCGTTGAACAGGGTGGACTTGCCGACGTTGGGCAGGCCGACGATCGCGACTTTCAGAGCCATGGGGGCTGGATTTTCCTTGGTGAGCGCGAGCCTTTAGCGGGTCGCGGCCGGTTTGTCAGGCTCGGCGGCGCCGTCAGTGCGACGGATGGCCGGAGTCCGTGGTCGCGGGCTGGCCGACGGTCGCGGTCACCTCGACCGGATCGGCCGCGGCGAACGTCAGGGTCAGGGGAACGGTGTCGCCGGCGTTCAGCGGTTCGGCGACGGCGAGCAGCATGATGTGCGTGCCCCCGGGCTTCAGCTCGACGGGCTGACCGGCCGGCAGCGGCAGTCCATCCTTGAGCTCAAGCATCATCATCATGTTGCTCTCGACCCGGCTCTCGTGGATCTGGGCCCGGCCGGCGACCGGGGTCGCGACGGCGGTCAGCCGGTCGTCTTGGGCGGCGGTCAGGGTCAGGTAGCAGCCCGTGGTCTTGCGTCCCGCTGGGGTGGGCCGACACAGGGCGTCCGAGACCTCAACGGCGCCGGACCTGCCGGGGGCCGCCTTGTCCCCGGCTGTGCAGGCAGCCAGGCCGGCCGCGAAGGCGATCAGGGCGAAGAGGAGCGAGGCGCGAGCCATTCTGGAAGCCTTCTGAGGGATCGCGGGGTCTAACGTCGGCGCCGGGCGTCTGCAAGACGGCGTCCTGTCGCGCGCTCAGCCTTCGCCGCGCGCCGCCTGCCGGGGGCTGAATTTCGGGGCCGGCGCCAGCCGCATCACCTCGGCCTGGTAGCGGTCGTCGTCACCGGCCAGGGCGAAGGGCAGGGCGTCCGCGACCGCGCCCAGCAGGGCGTCGAGCCAGGGCTGGTCGGCCTTGTGGAAGTCGCTCAGCACATGGCCGTGCACCAGCTGCGGATCACCCGGGTGACCGACGCCCATGCGCCCGCGGCGAAAGTCCGGGCCCAGCTGGCTGATCAGTGAGCGCACCCCGTTCTGTCCCGCCGCCCCGCCGCCCGTTTTCATGCGGAACCGCCCCGGCGCCAGATCGATCTCGTCGTGGAAGACGATGACGTCGGACGGCTTCACCTTGTAGAAGCGCGCCGCCTCGGCCACGGCCCGGCCGCTCTCGTTCATATAGGTCTGCGGCTTCATCAGCAGCACGCGCACACGGCCCGACGCCGTCTCGACCTCACCCTCGCGGATGACGGACTGGAACTTGGCCCTGTCTGGCCCGAACGACCAGCGACGCGCGATCTCGTCGGCGGCCATGAAGCCGATGTTGTGGCGGTTGCCCTGGTATTTCGGACCCGGATTGCCCAGGCCGGCTATGATGATCATCGCAGGTTCCGGATAAGGAAACGGCCCCGTCCGTCGCCGGATGGGGCCGTTCCAGTAGCAGCTTGTCGCGCGGGGATCAGCCCTCGGCGGTGTCTTCCGCGGCCTCGGCCTCGTCGGTCGCGGCCTGTTCGGTCGCTTCGACTTCCGCGGCCTCGGCGGCCACTTCGGCGTCATGGGCCTCGTCGGCGGCGGCCGAGATGGCGGCCGAAGACGTCTTGATCGAGGCGATCACGAAGTCGCGGTCGGTGATGGTCGGCTCGACGTCGGCCGTGCCCTTCAGGTCGGTCCAGCGGATCGTGTCGCCCAGTTTGTGGCCGGCCAGATCGACGATCAGGTCTTCCGGGATGTGGTCGGCGCGGACCTTCACCTCGACGGAGTGGCGCACGATTTCCAGCGAACCGCCCTGACGGAAGGCCTCGCACTGATCCTGGTTGATGAAGTGCACCGGCACTTCGATCTTGATCGTCTGCTTCTCATCGACGCGCATCAGGTCGAAGTGCAGCGGGCGATCGGTGACCGGGTCGAACTGGACATCGCGGGCGATGACCGGCTGGGTCTCGTCGCCGTACTTCAGCGTCACGAGGTGGCCCAGCAGCTTGCCGGTGTACAGCGACTTGCGGAAGTCGCGCTCGTTGACCGCGATCGCGACCGGACTCTTGTCGCCGCCGTACAGGACGCCCGGGACCATGCCCGCGCGACGCGCGGCGCGAGCGCCGCCGGTGCCGACGCCGTCACGGACATCAACGTTCAGAATGATCTCGGCCATCTGGCTCGCCTCAACAAACAGAAACGCCGCGCTGACGTAATCGCCCGCGCGACGGGGTCCTCGAACCCTCGAATTCAAGAGGGCGGGCTATTACACGGAGACGCCCGGTGACGCAACCGTCTGGGCGCCGATCGGGCCGGCGGCTCAGCCCTCGCGGTTCAGGGCCGCCGTGGCCGAGGCCGATGCGGCCGCCGCGCCGGCCGCGACCGGCGTCTGGACGACGGCGGGCTCGGAGCCGGCCACCTCGGTGGTGGGGGCGATGATCGGGGCGGGTTTGATGTTCTGGGCGGTGCAGATGGCCAGGTCGCGCGCCACATGTCGGCCGACGCAGAAGATGTCCTCATAGCTTGGGCGCGAGGCGGCCAGGCACTGGAACAGCATCAGCTTGGACATGTTCAGGCAGAACTCGCTGTTCTGCTCGACGGTCAGGGCCTCGGTGTTGGCGCGGGCGTCCTCCCCGCCGGCGCCGAGCGCCGCGAGGGCGGCGAGGGCCAGCGACCGCACCACCGCCGGCGTGTAGGGCGGTCCCGAGCGGGCCGGCGTCACGGTCAGGCCGGAGCCACTGTTGGCCGCCGCGAACAGTCGCGCCGATTCCTCGGCGGACGGCAGCATCTGCACCGCGGACAGCGCCTTGGCGCCCTGCAGCCGGGTGTCGCGGTCGGCGATATGGACCGTGGCCCAGCGGCGGCGCGGATCGGACCGGCCCTGGATGGTGTAGGCGTCCTCCTCAACGGCGTCGGCGATCGCCAGCATGGCGGCGGAGTCCCGTCCGATGGCCTCGACGATCAGCCCCGCAGCCGCGTCGGCGCCGGGCAGGGTGGCCGCGTAGGCGGGATCGGCGATGATGCGGGCGACCATCTCCTGACGAACGGTCGGGTCGACGGCGTAGGTCCGCACGCCCTGCACGAACTCGGGCGACTGCAGCGCCAGGATCGACCCATATGCGATCATGCCGCGCGAAAGCTGCGCAGGCTCATAGGAGGCGCCTTTGCGGATCGCCGCCTGGATCGACTCGGCGTTCGGGAACCCGGCTTCGATTGTGGCCGCGTCGCGCATGAAGGCGACATAGATGGAGGCGGCCTGGGCCACGCCTTCGTTCAGGCTGACGGCCGGCGGCGGCGGAGGCGGCGGCGGCGGCGCGGGTTCGGGCTCGGGTTCCGGCGTGGCGCAGGCCGCCAGAACAGTCATCGCGGCGATTGCGGCCAACGACAGGCCGCGGCGAATACGAGCCTCAAGCATACGAGATCCCCACCCTGGACACGCGACGTCGCCTTCAGACGCCGGAGCTAGACCCCCTTATAACGCGGCCGAAGTGGTTCGCCGAGCGTTAATGCCAGCGTGGCCGCAGCGCGGACGGGCTGTCGGCGTCCTAGCCGCCGGGCGGGCGTGCAGGCTGGGTATTCAGCCTTTCCGTCACCGAAGGGGCCGGTCGCGGCGGCGTCACGGGGGCAGGTGCTGGCGAAATCGTGATCGGCTGCGGGGCGGCGGCGGGCGGCGTCGGGGTGATGATGATCGGCGCCGCCGCGGGCGCGGGCGGATCCGCGGGCGTGACGTCGGACACGGTGACGATCGGCGCGGGCATGGCCGCCCCCCGCGAGCAGGTGGCGAGGTCGCGAACGATGTGGCGGCCGAGGCAGAACATGTCCTCGTAGTTCGGGCGCGAGGCCGCCAGACACTGGAAGAGGTTCAGCTTCGACATGGTGAGGCAGCCCTGGCTGACCCGGTCGAACTGCAGGGCGTCGGTGTTTGCGCGGGCGTTCTCGCCTGCGTAGCCGAGGGCGGCGAGGGCGGCGAGGGCCAGGCCGTTCACCACCGCCGGCGGGTAAGGCGGCTTTCGGGGCGCGCCGCTGACCGGCAAGGCGCCGCCGCCGCTGTGCGCCGCCGCGAACAGACGGGCGGCCTCTTCCGCCGCCGGCCGCACAATCTGGGCCGACCGGGCCTTGGCCGCTTCCAGCCTCGCCTCGCGGTTGGACACCTCCGCGATCCCCCAGGGCCGCCGCGGATCGTAGGGCGCCTGGATGGCGTAGGCGTCGTTTTCGATGGAGTTCGCCGCGCGGCCGAGGGCGTTGATGTCGTCCGACAGCGTCGCCATGACCAGTCCCGCCGCCGACTCCGCCCCCGGCAGTGTCGAGGCGTAGCTGGGGTCGGCGACGATGCGCGCCACGATCCGTTCGCGGTTCTCCTGATCGTCCGCCAGCGACCGGACGCCGGAGACGAACTCGGGCGACTGCAGGGCGAGGATCGAGGCGTAGGCCACCAAGCCACGCGAGATCTGTTCCGGGTCATAGGCCGCGCCCCGCCGCAGCGCCGCCTGGATCTGTTCCGGGTTCGTGAAGCCGCCCTCGAGCGCGGCCATGTCGCGGCTGAACGCCATATACACCGCCGCGGCGTCGGCGACGCTCTGGTTCAACCTGATCCGCGGCGGCGTTCGTGCGGCGATTTCAGCGGCTTCGGCGGCCACGCGGGCGGCCTCGATCTCGGCCTTGGTCGGAGCGTCGGAGGCGCAGCCCGCGAGAACGGCGGTGGCGGCGAGGGCGGCTGCGGACAGACCGCGGCGCAGGAAAACCGGACGCATCGGGACTCCTCGAATTACCGGCGTCCAGCAACGCCCATTCCGAGGGCGCAAATGGGGCGGCCCCCGATCGGGTTCCGTCAAGCCGCTCGGGACGGCCTAGTCGAACAGTTTGGAGACGGATTCCTCGTTGGCGATCCGCCGGATGGCTTCACCGATCAGGGGAGCGACCGAGACGCGCCGGATCTTCTTGCAGGTCAGCACCTCATCGGGCTGCTCGATCGAGTCGGTGATCACCAGTTCCTTCAAGGGGCCGTCGGCCACGCGCTGCACGGCGGGGCCGGACAGCACCCCATGGCTGATATAGGCCGACACCTCGGTCGCCCCCTTGTCCATCAGCGCCTTGGCGGCGTTCACCAGCGTGCCGCCGGAATCGACGATGTCGTCGAACAGGATGCAGCGCCGTCCCTCGACGTCGCCGATGATGTTCATGACCTCGCTTTCGCCTGCCTTGGGCCGACGCTTGTCGACGATGGCGAGATCCGCATCCAGCCGCTTGGCGAGGGATCGCGCCCGGACCACGCCGCCGACGTCGGGCGAGACGATCATCAGGTCGTCCCCCCGGGGGTAGTGTTCCTTGATGTCCTGGGCCAGCACCGGGGTGGCGACGAGGTTGTCGGTCGGAATGTCGAAGAAGCCCTGGATCTGGCCCGCGTGCAGATCCATCGTCAGGACCCGGTCGGCCCCGGCGCGGGTGATCAGATTGGCCACCAGCTTGGCCGAGATCGGCGTCCGCCCACCCGTCTTCCGGTCCTGCCGGGCGTAGCCGAAATAGGGCATCACCGCCGTGATCCGCTTCGCCGAGGCCCTGACGAGGGCGTCGGTGATGATCAGCAGCTCCATCAGGTTGTCGTTGGCGGGGTAGCTGGTTGACTGGATGACGAAGACGTCCTCGCCCCGGACGTTCTCCTCGATAACCGCGAAAACCTCGTTATCGGCGAATCGCTTCACCTGGGCCTTGGTCAGGGGCATGTCGAGATGCGCCGCGATGGCCTGGGAGAGCGTCCGGTTGGAGTTGCCAGAGAGCAGCTTCATGTCCGGTCATCCTTTCGCCGTCATCGCCCGGCTCAGAATGCCGCCGTCGCGCTGGCGCGCTACATATCAGGGGACGGCTCAGCCACAAGCGCAGAGAGTCTTTTTCGCCGACTTCTTCGCGCATTGGCGCGGGGTTGTTCGCTGGTGTAGAGATCGCGTCTCGTTTTCGGGGGCGCCGACGGGTGGATGCCCGCCGGCCTGTTATGTTGAGGTCGTCCTTGCCTGCTTCCAAGTTCCGCACCGGCCTGATCCTGTCGGCCGTCGCCGTGTCGGCCCTGACGATTTCCGCCTGCGCCAACCGCGGCAACCGGCCCCGCCTCGCCTATGAGGAGCGTCCGGTCGAGGCGCTTTACAATACCGGCTACCAGCGCCTCGAAAGCCGGCGCTGGAGCGACGCCATCGACTATTTCCAGGAGGTGGAGCGCCAGCATCCGTATTCGGAGTGGTCGCGCCGCGCGATCCTGATGCAGATCTACGCCCACTACCAAAGCAACAACTACGCCGAGGCGATCGCCGCGTCGGACCGTTTCATCCAGCTGTTCCCCGGCAATCCGAGCGCGCCCTACGCCTTCTACATGAAGGCCCTGTCCAACTTCGAGCAGATCACCGACGTCGGCCGCGACCAGGGCTACGCCCAAGCGGCCCTCGACGGCCTGCGCGATGTGGCCCGCCGCTATCCCGGAACGCCCTACGCCATCGACGCCACGGTCAAGATCGACATGGTCAACGACCAGCTGGCGGGCAAGGAAATGGCCATCGGCCGGTACTACCAGCGCGCCGGCCAGCCTCTGGCGGCGATGAACCGCTACAAGGCCGTCATCGACAACGAAGCCTATCAACGCACCTCGCACACGCCGGAAGCCCTGTTCCGGCTGGTCGAGGTCAATCTGCAGCTCGGTCTCAAGGAAGAGGCGACCCGCAACGGCGCCGTGCTGGGCCACAACTATCCCGGCAGCCCCTGGTACGCCGAGGCCTACGCCCTGCTCACCGAGCAAGGCCGCCAGCCCGACGTCGCCCCCGAAGGGCAGCGGGAAAGCTGGCTGCGCCGGATCATTCCGGGCTGACGTCCGATTCTGTCGCATGGTGCGTTCATGACGGGCGTTCGCCGCTAGACTGACGACCATGGCGAATCAGACCCGGACGACCGCGCGCCCATGCTGACCGCCCTCTCCATCCGCGATATCGTGCTGGTGGACGCGCTCGATCTCGAGGTCGAGGGCGGGCTCACCGTGCTGACCGGGGAGACGGGCGCGGGCAAGTCGATCATCCTTGACGCGCTGGGGCTCGCCCTTGGCGCCCGCGCCGACGCGGGTCTGGTGCGCAGCGGCGCCCGGCAGGCGTCCGCCACCGCCGTCTTCACCGCCCCCGACGATCCGGCCCTGATCGAGATGATCGCCGCGCGGGGTTTCGAGGTCGCCGCGGGCGAGGAGTTGATCCTGCGCCGGACGCTCGCCGCCGACGGCCGCAGCCGGGCCTTCGTCAACGATCAGCCTGCCGGCGTCACCGCGCTGCGCGAAATCGGCCAGGCCCTGGTCGAGGTGCACGGCCAGCACGAGACGGTCGGCCTGCTGGACTGGAAGACCCACCGCGCCCTGCTCGACGCCTATGGCGGCCTGCAGCCCCAGCTGGCGGGCGTTGCGGCCGCTGCCGACCGTCTCAGAGCCGCCGAGCGCGCCGTCGCCGACCTGAAGGCCGCCGCCGCCGACGCCGCCGCTCATCGCGAGGAGCTGGAGCAGAACCTCGCCGACCTCGACGCGCTCGACCCGCGCGCCGACGAGGAAACCGAACTGGCCGGCGAACGGGCCTTGCTGGGCGCGGCTGAGAAGGCCATCGCGGATCTCGCCGACGCCCGGGCTTCGCTGGGCGGAGACAAGCTGTCGCGCAACCTCTCCGCGGCCCTGCGCGCCGTCGAACACGCCCGCCAGCGGGCCGGACAGGCGGGCACGGACCCTGAGCATCCGTTGCTGCAGAAACTGTCGAGCGCCGCCGAGGCCATCGACCGCACTTTGGTGGAGGCCGAGGAAGCCATCGCCTGCGTTGACGCAGCGGCCGACGCCTTCGATTTCGAGCCGGGCCGCCTCGACAAGGCCGAGGAGCGGCTGTTCGCCCTGCGCGCCGCCGCCCGGAAGCTGAACGCCTCGGTCGAACTGCTGCCCACGCTCCGGGTTCGCTTCCGCGAGCAGCTGCGCCTGATCGAGGATGGGGCCGAGGCGATCACCACCGCCGAACGGGCCGCCTCGGCCGCGCGCGAGGCCTATGACGTCGCCGCCATGCTGCTGACCTCCGCGCGCGAGGCGGCTGCCGACCGCCTGACCTCGGCCGTCGTGGGTGAGCTCGGGCCGCTGAAGCTGGACCGGGCCCGTTTCCGGGTCGCCTTCGAACCCGTTCCCGACGGCCGCCGGGGCCCCCATGGCGTCGAGACGGTGCGGTTCGAGATCGCCACCAACGCTGGCACGGATTTCGGCCCGCTGGACGCCATCGCCTCGGGCGGGGAGCTGGCCCGCTTCGCCCTTGCCATGAAGGCGGCGCTGGCGGGTCGCGAGGATCAGCGCCAGCCGGTGATGATCTTCGACGAGGTCGATCAAGGCGTCGGCGGGGCCGTGGCTTCGGCGGTGGGCGCCCGGCTGCAGCGGCTGTCGCAGGGCGCGCAGGTGCTGGTCGTCACCCACAGTCCGCAGGTGGCGGCGCGGGGCCATGCCCACTGGAAGGTGCGCAAGGCGGATCACGCCGGCATGACCACCACCACTGTCGACACGCTGGACGAGGCGGCCCGGCGCGAGGAGATCGCCCGCATGCTGTCCGGGGCGCAGATCACCGACGAGGCCCGCGCCGCTGCCCGGGCGCTGATCGGCTGAGGTCGTCAGACCCCCAGAATCCAGCCCTCTTCCTGCTCGACGCGCGCGATCAGCGCCTCATCCGCGCCCTTGGGAGGGGCGAAGGCCTTCGACAGGTCGCCGGCCTCGTCCATCTTCGCCAGCGCTTCGGCCGTTGAACGCACCTGGGCCTGGTCCTTGAACTCGCCCGGATTCGGCTTGCCGTCGAACATCGACGGCCAGACCTCGACCACCAGCGCCGACAGGGGTTCGACGTCGGCGGCGTCCAGCGCCCGCCAGCCGGTGCCGAACGGCCAGACCGCGCCGGACGGGCCGAGACTTTCCAGCAGGCGGCGGACCGCCGGGATGCCCACCAGCGTCTGACCGCCGACCGCGCCCGCGCCGTGCATCTGCCAGACGCTCTTGGGCTGGAGCCTGCCCTTGCGGACGGCGTCCTCGGTGGCGCGGAACTCGGGAATGTCGGCGCCCGATCCGGCCGGAGGCTTGGTCGTGGTCAGCCAGCGCTGGGCCTGTTTGGCGGGCGCGCCCCACATCGGCCAGGCGTTGTCGGTCATCAGGCGGTTGATCTTGGCCGCCACCTGATAGCGGTTGTTGGTGTTGTCCGGCTTGTCGACGACGTTCGAGGCGATGAATTTCCACATCGCCTGCCACGGAGTGCCGCCCAGTTTGAGCCGCTCCGCCGTGCCCGCGGGATAGCCGAAGTTGAAATCGAACCCGACCAGCACCCGGTCGCCGCGTTTGCGGTGGTCGGCGAGCAGGGTGGCGAGCAGCGCTTCGCCCTCGGCCCGCGTGGCGACGTTGTGGGTCTCGGTATAGAGGCGGAAGCGCACGTCGCGCTTGGCGACGCCGATCCAGACCGACTGGTCGCCCAGTTTCTTGCCCTCGGCGGCCGTCCAGTCGGCGATAATGTAGGCGTCGAACAGACGGGCCACGGGGGCGCTCCGGGTTACTCGGTCACAAAGGAATGGGGGCTTCTAGCGTTCCGGCGGCGGGGGCGGAAGGGTGAAGGCTCAGCCCTTCAGCAGCGCCTCGAGATGAGACAGCCAGCGGCGGCCCAGCCGCAGGGCCTCGCCGGGCGAACTGGTCTGCACCGGCAGGGTGGCGTCCCACAGGGCCAGTTCGAACTCCGGATGCCGCGCGTCGCCGAACATCAGCCGCAGCACCACCTGTTCGGCGTCCGGCGCCAGCACGTCCAGCGACTTGCGGGTTTCGCCGCGGCGGACGCGGGCGACGACATGGCCATCGACGATGATCTCGCCGCCGTCGATTTCCTCGAAGGCGTAGACCAGCCCGGCGGCGCCGCGGTTCCACAGCACGGCTACCTGGGCACCGTCGAAGTCGAGCCCGGCGGCGCGACCCTCGGCCGGGGACAGGGCCTCCGCCTCCGGCGTGGCGCCGAGCGACCTGAGCAGGGCGCGGCGCATCCGGCGCACCGGCTCCATCCACCAGGCCAGGACCAAGGCCGCGGTGGTCAGGGCCGCCGCCGCCAGCGCCACGAGCAGTATGACCCGGAGCGCCTCGGCCATGCCTAGTCTTCCAGTTCGACGACGACCGGGACGTGGTCGGAGGGCTTGTCCATGTCACGGGCGTCGCGGTGGGTCTCGATCGACCGGAAGCGATCGGCGGCCTGCGGCGACAGCAGGTGGAAATCAATGCGGATGCCGTGATCGCGCTGCCAGGCGCCAGCCTGGTAGTCCCAGAAGGTGTAGGTTCCGGGCGGCTGGCCGCCCAGTTCCCCGGCGTCGGACAGGCCGAGATGACGTAACGCGCGGAAGGCGGCCTGACTCTGCGGCTGGAACAGGGCGTCGCCGACCCAGGCGGCCGGATTCCTGGCGTCGTCAGGTGTGGGAATGACGTTGTAGTCGCCGCACAGGGTGAAGGGCTCCTCCAGCGCCAGCAGGTCCCGGGCGTGGGCATGCAGTCGCTCGAACCACGCCAGCTTGTAGGCGAACTTCCCGGTTCCGAGGGGATTGCCGTTGGGCAGGTAGAGACATCCGACCCGCACCGGCCGCGCGGTCTCGATCACCGCCTCGATGTAGCGGGCCTGCTCGGCGTCCGCCTCGTGGCCCGATCCGTCCACGCCCGGCAGGCCGCGCCGGACATCGGACAATGGATGCTTCGACAGGATGGCGACGCCGTTATAGCTCTTCTGGCCGTGCGTTTCGACGTTGTAGCCCAGGCTCTCGAAGGCCTCGCGCGGGAATTTCTCGTCCACGCATTTGATTTCCTGCAGGCACGCCACGTCGGGCATGGCCGCCTCCAGCCAGGCCAGCACGGTCGGCAGGCGGGCGTTGACCGAGTTCACGTTCCAGGTGGCGATGCGCATCGCCCATGATTACGGCGCGTCGGGGGCGTCTGTGAAGCGCCGATCGCCCCACCGAACACGCCCCGGGGGGAGCCCCGGGGCGTCGCGAGTTCGAAGTGGGTCGACCCTATTGCTCGCTGGTCGCCGCCGCCGGGGCGGCGGTGGTCAGGGTGCAGCCGCCGGCGATATGGGCCGACGCCGCGCAGGCGCTGACCCGCTGGGCGGTGAAGCCGTCGCCGACACGGGCGAAATAGCCGTCGCCAACGCTGCACTTCACCTCATAGACCTGCAGACCCTGGGCGTCGGTGCCGATCTTGCGGGCCTGCTGAACTTCGCAGGCCGAGGCTTCGGTCCCGGCGAGGACGGTCGTCCAAGCCTTCAGGTTTTCCGCCGGCGTGGTGTAGCGGCAGGTCGAACCCTCCAGGGCCCGGGCCCAGCAGGGGCTCTTGATCCAGCCGGTGCTGGCCTGCTCGATCTGGTAGCCGTCGGCGTCCGCGCAACCCACTTCGTAGACGAGGTTGCCGTCCAGGCGGCCGATAGCGGCGGCCTGATCGACGGTGCAGTCGATGCCGGCCTCGCGGGCATAGGCGCCGACGACCGGCACGGGGTTCTGGTTCACCGGCAGCGTGCACTGCTGGCCGACGTCGGCCGCCGGATCGCGCAGCCGGTTGGTTTCGGCCTGACCGGCCAGCTCCAGGCAGTTGAAGGTCTGGGGCGGGGTCGAGGCGACGACCAGAAAGCCGGGACCGGCGGCGCAGGTGGCTTCATAGGTGGCCTGCTGTTCGGCGGTCGTGCCGAGCAGGATCGCTTCCGAGACCTGGCAGCCGACGCCGGCGGCGGTCAGGAGCGTCTGCGCGGCGGTCTTGTTCTCCTCCGGCGTGGCCGCCGGCCGTTCCTGGTTCCGGGCGGGGCGCTCGCGCTGGCGATTGCGATCGCGGCGGTCGCCGCCGATCCGGCCCGGCAGCACCCGCTCGCCGCGGATTGATCCGGTCGCTTCGTCCGAGGCCGTGCGGCCCTCGTCCGGCGGCGCGTCCTGGGCGAGGACCGGCTGGGCGGAGAGCAGGGCCAGCGCCATCGCGCCGCCGATCAGCGCGAGCAACTTTTTGTGGAACACGGTGAAACTCCGGAAGGGAAATATCGTGGGCGAAATCCTTGGCGGGCGGTTGTGGCGCGGTCAAGGCGAGGTTTCACGGCGCTGGACGCGCCTCCCGGCTTGCGCCTATCCTGCCTCAGTTGCGATTGGAGACGGACTTGGCCGACGGAGTGGCTTTGTTGGGTGAGGGCATGGCCGCGCGCGAGGAACGCGGGCTGACCTATCCGTTCGGCCCGCCGCCTGGACCGGGGCAGGCGGTCGAGATCGCGCCCGACGTTCGCTGGCTACGCCTGGCCATGCCCGTCTCCCTGAACCACATCAATGTCTACGCCCTTCGGGACGGCGATGGCTGGACCCTGGTGGACACCGGGCTGGACTTGTCCGGCACCCGGGAAGAATGGGACCTGCTGCTGGCGGGACCGCTGGGCGGGGATCCCGTGACCCGGGTGATCTGCACCCATATGCATCCCGACCACATCGGCCTCGCCGGCTGGTTGTGCGAGCGTTTCGCGGCGCCGCTGGTGATGACCCGGCTCGAATACGTCACGGCCCGCATGCTGGTGGCTGATACGGGCGCGCCGGCCCCGGAAGAGGGTGCGGTCTTCTATCGGGCGGCGGGCTGGGACGAGTCCCAGGTGCAGGGCTACCGGAAGGGTTACGGGCAGTTCGGCAAGCTGGTCTCACCCATGCCGTCCGGCTTCGTCCGCATACGCGACGGCGACCGCCTGGCGATCGGCGGCCATGCGTGGCGCGTCGTGGTCGGCGAGGGTCACAGCCCGGAGCACGCCTGCCTGTGGCGCGAGGCGGACGGGATCGTGCTGGGAGGCGACCAGATCCTGCCGAGGATATCGTCCAACGTCTCGGTGTGGCCGACGGAGCCGGACGCGGACCCGCTGGGGGACTGGCTGGACTCGCTGAAGCGGATGAAGACCGTGTTTCCGGACGATGTGCTGGTTCTGCCCTCGCACGGAGAACCCTTCCACGGCGTCCAGGCGCGGCTGGACGCGCTGATCCGAGGCCATATGACGGCGCTGAGGCGTCTGGAGCGGACCCTGCGCACGCCCAGCCGGGTTGTGGATGCATTTCCGGCCCTGTTCGCGCGCCCGGTCGGGGACGGCCTGCGGGGCATGGCGACAGGTGAAAGCCTGGCGCATCTCAACTATCTGCTCCGCCGGGGACGGGCGGCGCGCCGCCGCGATGCGGAGGGGGTCGACTGGTGGACAGCAATCAGACAGGGGCACAGAGCGTGACCGACCACATTCAAACGGAACTCTCCGGCGGCGTTCTGACCGTCACGCTGGCCCGGCCCGAGAAGAAGAACGCCATCACCCAGGCCATGTACGCGGCCCTGTCGGACGCCACCGAACGGGCGCGGAGCGACGACGCCGTGCGCGTCCTGCTGTTCCGCAGCGAAGGCGATAGCTTCTCGGCCGGAAACGACATCGGCGACTTCATCGCCCTCGGTTCGCAGGGTCAGCAGCCGCTGGACATGTCGGTGTTCCGCTTTCTCAAGGCGCTGGCCGACCTGGACAAGCCGGCGGTGGCGGCGGTGCGCGGCCGGGCCGTGGGCATCGGTCTGACGCTGCTGCTTCACTGCGACATGGTGGTGGTGGCGGAAGACGCCCTGCTGTCGGCGCCCTTCATCAACCTGGCCCTCGCGCCGGAGGCGGCCTCGTCGATGCTGCTGCCGGCGGCGATTGGGCACCAGCGCGCCTTCGAGATATTCGCCTTGGGCGAGCCGATCGACGGGCGGACGGCCGCCGCCTGGGGACTCGCCAACCGGGCCGTGCCCGCGGACCAGGTTGAGGCCGCGGCGGCGGATATTGCGGCGAAGCTGGCCGCCCGAGCACCGAACTCGATCCGCAAAACCAAGCGGCTGATGCGCGACGCTGAGGCCCTGTGGACATTGATGCAACGCGAGGGCGAGGCCTTCGGCAGCCAGATGTCCAGTCCCGAGGCGATGGAAGCCTTTATGGCCTTCAGTCAGAAGCGCGCACCGGATTTCTCGAAAGGCGGCTGAGGATTTCCGTTGCTTCCGGGGCGCGCGGCCCTTAGGTGCGCGCGCCCATGTCCTCCACGCCCGCCTTGTCCGCCGCGCCGCACATCGATGCGGAGACCCCCGCCGACGCCGCCGCCGTCGACGCGCTGGTGCTGACCGCCTTCGGCCCCGGCCGGTTCGCCAAGGCGGCCGAGCGGCTGCGCGAGCGCGCCTCCGTATCCGCCGGCTTCGTGGCGCGGGACGGCGGGCGGCTGCTCGGCGCGGTCCGGCTGTGGTCGATCACCATCGGCGGGATGCCGGCGCTGTTCCTGGGCCCCATCGCGGTGGCCGCCGACAACCGCAAGGCCGGACTGGGCGCCGAACTGGTCCGTGCCTGCCTGGATTGGGCGGCGAACCAGGGCATGGGCGTGCTGTTGGTGGGCGATTCTCCCTATTTCGGCCGTTTCGGCTTCACCGCCGCCGTCGGCGTCAGCCTGCCGGGCCCGGTCGATCCGCGCCGCCTGTTGTGGCGCGGCGCCGATCAACCCACCGGCACGGTCCGGCCTGCGGTCTGATCGGGGATTGCCAGCGCGGCGCGGACCCTTAAGTCTGCATCCATGTCCGACCCCGCCGACAGCAAGACCGGACTGGCCGCCGTCGCCGAGGCCGCGAAGCAGGCGCCCGGCCGGGGACTGCCCCCGGTCCACCTGTGGAACCCGCCTCACTGCGGCGACATCGACATCGTCATTCGTCGCGACGGGACCTGGCTGCACGAGAACTCGCCCATCGGCCGTCCTGAACTGGTCCGGCTGTTCTCGACCGTGCTGCGCAAGGACCCGGACGGCTATTGCCTGGTCACTCCGGTGGAGAAGCTGACGATCCGGGTCGAGGACCTTCCCTTCCGCGCCGTGGCTGTGGCGGCGAACGATGGCGACCTGGATTTCACCACCGACGTCGGCGACGCGGTCGAGGCGGGGCCCGATCATCCGATCCGGGTGGACACCGACCCGGTCACCGGCGAGCCGTCGCCGGCCCTGCACGTGCGCGCCGACCTGTGGGCCCGCATCGCCCGCCCCGTATTCTACGAGCTGGTCGAGCGCGCTGAGGTCCAGGACGGCCGGTTGGTGGTCCGCTCGCGCGGAGCGACCTTCCCCCTCGGCCCGGTCGGAGCGGGCGTGGCATGAGCCTGGTTTCCCTGCGCGAGCGGCTGATCGACCGCCTGACGCCCGTCTCCGACTGGCGGCCGGACGGCCGGCCCGAACGCTCCGACTTCGACCTCAACCCTGAGGCGCCCCGGCCCGGCCGCACCCTGCGCCCCGCCGCCGTGCTGGTGCCGGTGATCGCAAGACCCGAGGGCGCGACGGTGCTGATGACCCGCCGTTCCGACAGCCTCGCCAGCCACACCGGCCAGATCGCCTTTCCCGGCGGCCGCCTCGATCCCGGCGAGGAGGCCGGGCAGGCGGCGCTTCGCGAGGCGTGGGAGGAAGTCGCGCTCGATCCCGCCGCAGTCGAGTTGCTGGGCCTCGGAGACGGCTACGAGACCGTGACCGGCTTCATGGTCACGCCGGTGGTCGGCTGGCTGGCCGAACCGCCCGTGGTGTCGCCGTCCCCCGCCGAAGTCGCCGAGGTGTTCGAGGCCCCGTGGGACTTCCTGATGGATCCGTCCAATCACCGTCGCGACTTCCATGATCCGGAGGGCGGCCCGCGCCGCTGGTTCTGGGCCATGCCCTGGCGGGAGCGCTACATCTGGGGCGCCACGGCCGCCATCGTCCGGGCGCTGCGCAGCCGGCTCTATGGCGATGAAGCCGAACCGGCGGCGGCGGTCGACGAGGACGCCGCATGACCGTCCGTCTGACCAACCAGCCCTGGCTGACCGCGTCAGCCACCCGGGACGTGATCGCGGCGCTCGAGGCGTCGGGAGGCCCCGGCTGCGCCCGGTTCGTCGGCGGCTGCGTGCGCAACGCCCTGATCGGCCAGCCGGTCGCCGATATCGACATCGCCACCACTCTGAAGCCCGAGGAGACCGATCGCGCCATCCGCGCCGCCGGGCTCAAGGCCGTGCCCACCGGAATCGCCCATGGCACCGTTACCGCCGTGGCGGGGCGTCAGCCGTTCGAGATCACCACCCTCCGCCGCGACGTCTCGACTGACGGCCGCAACGCCACGGTGGCCTTCACCGATGACTGGGCCGAGGACGCCGCCCGGCGCGACTTCCGCCTCAACGCCCTCTACGCCGACGCCGGGGGAGAGGTGTTCGAGCCCACCGGCGAGGGCGTGGCCGACGCCCTGGCCGGCCGGATCATCTTCGTCGGCGACCCGGAGATTCGTATCCGCGAGGACTTCCTGCGCATCCTGCGGTTTTTCCGCTTTCATGCCTGGTACGGGCGGGGCGAGCCGGACCGGGCCGCGCTCGCGGCCTGCCGCGCCCTCGTCGCCGGTATGACGCGGCTGTCGGCCGAGCGGGTCTCGAGCGAGCTGATGAAGCTGCTGTCCGCCCCCGACCCCCGCGCCGCCATGGCCGCCATGGCTGAGGCCGGGGTGCTCGCCCAGGTCTTGCCGGAGGCGCGCCTGTCGCCGCTGTTCGCCGCGGCGGTCGAGCAGGGCGGCGACCCCGGGGTGCGGCTGATGGTGCTGCTCCCCGCCGATGAGGCGGTAGTCAGGGACGCGGCGGCCCGCCTGCGCTTCGCCAATGCCACGCGGGACCGGCTGGTCTTCGCGGCCCTCGCTCTCCCCGCCGTCGGCCTGTCGATGAGTGATCGGGAGGCCCGCGCGGTCCTGTACCGCCACGGCGCGACCGCCTTCTCTGACGCCGTGCGCCGCCGCTGGGCCGAAGCGCCCGACCGGAGCGCGGACGCTCGTCGCCTGCTCGCGCTGGCCGCCGCCTGGACGCGACCGCCGCTGCCCGTCGGCGGCCGGGATCTGGCGCGGCTGGGCGTGCCGCCCGGGCCGGAGACCGGCCGTCTTCTGAAGGCCTTCGAGACGGCGTGGATCGCCGAGGACTTTCCGGCCGCCGGCCACGCCGAAAGACTCGCGGCCCTCGTCAGTCCGCCGCGCGGGTAAGCTCCGTCACCACCGGCCGGTGGTCCGAGCCGGTGGGCCGCCCCAGGCTGCGCCGGACAAAGGCGAGGTCAGGCGAGGCGTAGACCTGGTCGATGGTCATCCCGAGCGGCGCGGGCAGGTTGGCGGGCCAAGTGCCGGGAAATCCGGGCGCCGGATGCAGACCAAGATCGCGCCGCACCTGCCTGCCGATGCGGGCGCCCGACACGCTGTTGAAGTCTCCGGCGACGACGACCGGCCCCATCAAGTCTTCCACCACCGCCTGCAGGGCCATTGTCTGGCTGATCTGACCCCACTGCTCCTGGAACGGCCACGGCCGCGTCAGGTGCACGCCGACGAAATTCAGCGGGCCCAGCGGCGTCCGCGCCACCGCTGCTACAGCGTGCAGCCCGTCCGGCGGGTCCGCCAGCGCGGTCAGCGGATAGCGGGAGCCGATCACCGACCGCGAGGGGCCGCGCGTCTGGTCCAACCGCATCGAGGCCGCGCGATGGGGATAGCCCTGCAGGACTTCGTCGATCCGCGCCGCTGCGTCCTGGCCCAGTTCGATCAGCACCACCACGTCGGCGTCGGCTTGCTCGATCGAGGTCCGGATCGCGGCGACATCGTCGTTCAGATAGTAGAGGTTGGCGGAGTAAAGCCGCACGATCGGCGCGTTCGCCTCGGGACGGGGACCGCCGGGCAGCCACTGGGGTGTGGCCGCGACAACCAGGGCGATGCAGGCCGCCAGCCCGTGCAGCGCCGCCATCTTCAGCCGGGTCAGCGCCAGCACGGCGGTCAGGGCCGCCGTAGCCACCAGCGCCGGAGCGGTGAACTGGGCGAGGATGTCGAACCAGCGGTGGCCGATCCCGCTCAGGGCCGCGACGGCCACGCCCAACGGAATCGCCAGCGTCAGGCGCGCCAGCCAGTCCCACATCCCTGTGGGGGTCCACCGCGCGGCCCTCCGGCTTCCGGCTTGCGTTTCGTGGTGAACGGGGGTCGTCATGGCGCGTTACGGTCTCGCTTCGGAGGATGGCATGGCCAGACGGACCATCGGCGATATCGAGAAAATCTGGTCGAATGTCGAGGGCGTGAAGAAGCTGTCCGACCGGGCCGTGGGCATCGGTCCGTTCGGCATCGGCCTGGACGGTCTGCTGACCTGGATACCGGTGGTGGGCACGGTTTACAGCGTCGGCGCCGCTGGCTGGCTGCTGGTCCAGGCCGCCCGGGTCAAGGCGTCGCCGACAACCGTCATGCGCATGCTCGCCTATCTCGGACTCGACAGCGTCACGACCATGGTCGGCGAGGTGCCGTTCCTCGATTTCGTGCCCAGTGTCGTCGACGTCCTGTTCCCCGGCCATCTGATGGCGGCCAAGGCGCTGCAGAAGGACATCGAGACGACCCACTGGGTCGAGGCCAGCGAACGCGAGGCGAGGGCCTCCGGCGAACATGAACGGCATGTCGCGGAGATGCGGCGCAAGGGCGGGCTGCGGCGGGTGGCCTATCTGCACGACTGAACGGCGCTATCCACTGCTGCCTTTTCGGCCTCTGTCTTCACAATTTTTCGAGCCAGGTGGTTGAATTAGAGCGGCTGTTGTCCCGCGCCAGCGTCACGAACGCGCCACAGCAGCGGGTGGCCCCAGACTGTTCTCCGACAGAGTGTTGGAGACTTTCTGATGAGCGACGACCAGACCGCCCGCCTCGGCCTTCCCTATCTGGCGGCGGGCCAGATGCAGAAGCATGTGACACTGAACGAGGCCCTGACCCGGCTCGACGCCCTGGTCCAGACTGCGGTCGTCAGCTGCACGGAGCCGGCGCAGCCCGCCGATCCGTCCGACGGCGCCCTGTACATCCTGCCGGCGGAGGCGACGGGCTCCGAATGGACCGGCCGCGCCGCGGGAACGCTGATCCGGGCCGAAACCGGCGGCTGGAGCGCCGTAGAGGCGCCGGACGGGCTGGTGGTGCTGGTCGTCGACGCGGGCGAGCTGCTGGTGCGGCACGGCGGCGCCTGGGTTTCGCTCGGCGCCCGCCTGGAGGCGGTCCAGAACCTCTCGCGGCTGGGCCTCGGGACCACCGCCGACCCGGCCAACCCATTCGCGGCGCGGCTGAACAACGCCCTGTGGACCGCGCGCGCTACCGGCGAAGGGGGCGACGGCGACTTGCGCCTGACCCTGAACAAGGAGGGGGCGGCGGATGTTCTGTCGCTGCTGTTCCAGAGCGGCTACGGCGGCCGCGCCGAACTGGGGCTGATCGGCGACGATGACCTGAGGCTGAAGGTCAGCAGCGACGGCTCGACATGGCGTGACGCCTGGTCGGTGGATCGCGCGTCGGGGCAGGTCAGCTTCGATCTCGGTGCGACACGGCGAGCCGTGACGGTCATGACCTCGGGCGGCAGCTACCCCGTCCCGGCCTGGGCGCGGACCATCGAGGCCGTGGCGGTCGGCGCCGGAGCCGGCGGCGGGGCGGGCGCGTCCGGCGCCTCGGGGTCCCGTTTCGGCGGCGGGGGCGGCGGCGCGGGCGGCATTGGTCGGGCGATCTGGCCGGCCGAGCAGCTCACCGCCTCCCTCACCGTGGTGGTCGGATCCGGCGGCGCCGGCGGCGTGGCCGCAGCCGGTTCCGCCGGCAGTGGATCCGCGGTCTACCTCGGCTCCACGCCGCTGCTGGTCGCGACCGGCGGCGGCGGGGG
>NZ_DASWTO010000182.1:0-2633 GCF_036402095.1 Brevundimonas sp.
TGGTCGCGGCGTGGATCAGGGCCGACACCGGGGTCGGGCCCTCCATGGCGTCGGGCAGCCAGGTGTGCAGGAAGAACTGGGCCGACTTGCCCATGGCGCCAATGAACAGCAGCACCCCGGCGAGGTCGAGCGCCGACCAGGTGTGGCCGAGGAATTCCCAGCCCGTGCCCTCGCGCGCGGCGATCATCGGGAACAGTTCGGCGAACTCGATGGTGCCGAACATCCAGAAGACGGTGAAGACGCCCAGGGCGAAGCCGAAGTCGCCGACCCGGTTGACCACGAAGGCCTTGATGGCGGCGGCCGAGGCGGTGGACTTCTTGTACCAGAAGCCGATCAGCAGATAGGACGCCAGCCCGACCCCTTCCCAGCCGAAGAACAGCTGCATGAAGTCGGCGGCGGTGACCAGCGCCAGCATGGCGAAGGTGAACAGCGACAGGTAGGCGAAGAACCGCGGCTTGTCCGGGTCTTCGGCCATGTAGCCCCAGCTGTAGAGGTGGACCAGCGACGACACCGTCGTGACCACGACCAGCATCACCGCCGACAGGGCGTCGATGCGGATCGACCAGTTCGACTGGAAGTCGCCGACGTGGATGAAGGGCGCGATGTGGACCGTGAACGGCTCCAGATGGCCCCAGGTCCACTGGCTGAAGACGATCCAGGCCACGGCGCAGGAAACGAACAGCAGGCCGGTCGTGATGGACCTGGACAGCAGGTCGCCCAGGCGCCGGCCGGACAGGCCGACGATGGCCGCGCCGAGCAGCGGTGCGAAGACGCCGAGAGTGACGAGAAGCTCGAGGTTCACGATCAGCCCTTCATGACCGAGGCGTCGTCGACGGCGATGTCGCCGCGATTGCGGAAGAAGGTCACCAGAATGGCCAGGCCGACGGCGGCCTCGGCCGCGGCGACGGTCAGGACGAACATGGCCATGACCTGGCCGGAGACGTCGTTCAGATAGGCCGAGAAGGCGACGAAATTGATGTTCACCGCCAGCAGGATCATCTCGATCGACATCAGGATGATGATGACGTTCTTGCGGTTCACGAAGATGCCGAAGACGCCGATGGTGAACAGGATGGCGGCGACCGCCAGATAGTGCTGCAGGGTGACTTCCATCAGATCAGATCCTCTGCGGAAACGCCCGCGCCGGTCGTCGCGCCCTTGACCTCGACGGCGGTCTTGCGGTCGCGGTTGACCTGGTCGTGGGCCTTCTGGCGCTTGATGTTGGGCTTGTGGCGCAGGGTCAGGACGATGGCCCCGATCATGGCGATCAGCAGCACGATCCCCGCGGCCTGGAAGATGTAGACGTAGTCGGTGTAGAGCACCCGGCCGATGGCTTCGGCGTTGGTGGCGTCGGCGGCCGCGACGGCCGGGGCCGTGGCGTCGGCGGCGGCCCCGCCGTTCACGACCACCAGCGAGACCGTGACCATCTCGGCCAGCAGGATGCCTGCCACGATGGCGGCCAGCGGCAGGTAGCGCGCATAACCCTCGCGCAGGCGCACGAAGTCGACGTCCAGCATCATGACCACGAACAGGAACAGCACCGCGACGGCGCCGACGTAGACCACGACCAGCAGCATCGCCAGGAACTCCGCGCCGAGCAGGACGAACAGCCCTGCCGACGAGAAGAAGGTCAGGATCAGCCACAGCACGCTGTGCACGGGGTTCTTCGCGGTGACGACCATCAGGCCGCCCACCACGGCCACCGCCGCCAGCAGATAGAAGGCTATTCCGGTCAACATCTGAGGCCTTCGCCCCTTTCGGTTATGGCCGGCGATCCCCTGCGGAATCGCCCGGCCCGTTCAGCGGTTGCGCCTTAACGGTAAGGCGCGTCGAGTTCCAGATTCTTCGCGATCAACCGCTCCCAGCGGTCGCCGTTCGAAAGCAGTTTTTCCTTGTCGTAGAGCAGCTCTTCCCGCGTCTCGACGGTGAATTCCGAGTTGGGGCCCTCGACGATGGCGTCCACCGGGCAGGCCTCCTGGCACAGGCCGCAGTAGATGCATTTGACCATGTCGATGTCGTAACGGGTCGTGCGGCGGCTGCCGTCGGCGCGCGGTTCGGCCTCGATGGTGATGGCCTGGGCCGGGCAGATGGCCTCGCACAGCTTGCAGGCGATGCAGCGTTCCTCGCCGTTCGGATAGCGGCGCAGGGCGTGCTCGCCGCGGAAGCGCGGCGACTGCGGGTTGCGCTCGAACGGATAGTTCACGGTGGCCTTGGGCCGCGCCATGTATTTCAGCGACAGGCCGACGGCGCCGATCACGTCGATCAGCATCGCGCCCTTCGCGGCCTGGACGAGACGGGTCAGCATCAGTCGTTCTCTCTTTCGACGCCGCGGCAAAGCTCTTCCTTGCGCGGGTCCTCATCCTTGGTGATGCGGCACAGGCGTTCGCGTTCGGCCTGCTGGCGCTCGATCGCCTCCTGCCGGCGCTGCCACTGGGCCGCCGAGACCGGTTCCGGCTCGTAGGTCGGGATGGCGCAGGCGGCGGTCGACACCGCCACGCCCATCACCATCAGGGTCAGGAGCCGGCTCATGCGCCCACCCCGAACACCCGCCAGGCGGCGACCACCACCACGGCCACCAGCGAGGTCGGCAGGAAGATCTTCCAGCCCAGCCGCATGAGCTGATCGTAGCGGTA
>NZ_DASWTO010000183.1:0-12036 GCF_036402095.1 Brevundimonas sp.
GCCGCTCGAGCGCGAGCTTGTGCATGCCGGACGAGATGTCGACGGCCGTCACCCGGCTGATGCCGGGGTGCTGACGGAACAGATGCGGCCAGGCCTCGCCCGTGCCCGCCATCAGATCATAGCCGACGGGCGCCCCTCCGGCGGGCAGGCGCAGCGCTTCCACGCACTGTTTCCGCCATCGTTCCGTGAACCCGAATGAAAAGAACCAACTGAACGAGATGTAGGATCTCGAACAGCGGTCAAAGACACCCTTCACGAAGGCGGGATCATAGATGTCATCGTGAGGGCCGACTGCGAGGGGCTTGTGCATCCCGCGAAGATCGCAGGTTGCCCCGCGCTTAGCTACATGGCGGTCGCCAAGGGTCATTCGACCCTACGCAGGGCCGTTCAACAGCCTCAGTCCCAGCGCGTGAAGACGCCGCCGCCCTCGTCCCATTCGCCGCCGGCGTCGAGCGCGTCGTCGAAGTCGAGCAGCCGGTCCAGCAGGATGCCGGCCACCACGCCGGCGGCGGCGACGCCGACCAGGGTGATCAGACTGGCGACGCCGACCTTCTCGTTGCGGGTCAGCCGACGCCGGCCGGCGGGATCGATGATGCGGTCGCGGTTGCGCTTGAGGCGGGCCATCAGGCGGCCAGCCTCGCCGCCTTCCTGACCTTGGCCACGGCGCGCTCGCGCTTCAGCCGCGACAGGTGGTCGATGAACAGCACGCCCTCGAGGTGATCCATCTCGTGCTGGATGCAAACGGCGTAGAGGCCGTCGCACTCTTCCTCGACGGCTTGGCCGGCGTAGTCCTGATAGCGGATGCGGACCCGGGCGGGGCGTTCGACGGCGTCGTAGACGTCGGGCACCGACAGGCAGCCTTCCTCGTACTGGAACAGTTCGTCGGAGGCCCAGACGATCTCGGGATTGACGAAATAGCGCGGGTTGCGGCGGGCCTGCTCGAAGGCGGCGCGGGCCTCGTCGGCGGCGTCCTCGGCCGGCTCCTCGACGCCCTCGCGGTCACCCAGGTCCATGACGATGACCCGGCGCGCGTCGCCGATCTGCACGGCGGCGAGGCCGATGCCCGGCGCCGCGTACATGGTCTCCAGCATGTCGTCCATCAGGGCGCGCAGCTCGTCGGTCACCGGCCCTTCGACCGGCCGGGAAACCTGCTTCAGCACCGCCAGATCGGCGGGGGTGTCTATGGTGAGGATGCGACGGACGGCCATGGCGGGGAGGTAGGCGGACCGGGCCCGAACGTCAAGATTTCCGAGCGCCGCACTCGGTTATGTCGGTGGAGAGGCGATAAGACGGGCCGATTGTCGTTGCTCTCGACATAGGAAAGACCTATCTCGATCCCATGCTCCCCACCCTGCGTCAGCTCCAGTACCTGAAACTGCTCGCCGAGCACGCCTCGTTCAGCCGCGCGGCCGAGGCGGCGCACGTCAGCCAGCCGGCGCTGTCGGCGGGGGTCCAGGAGCTTGAGCGCATCCTCGGCGCGCCGGTGGTCGAACGCACCCGCGGCAATGTGCAACTCACCGCGGTCGGGGCCGAGGCCGTGCGCCGGGCGGAGGACGTGCTGGCGCGCACGGAGGATCTGGTCGAGGCGGCGAAGAACGCCGGCCGGCCGCTGTCCGGCCGTTTCCGCCTCGGCGTCATTCCGACCGTCGCGCCCTTCCTGCTGCCGGCCAAGCTGCCGGGGCTCAGGGCCGACTATCCGGACCTGCGGCTGTTCATCCGCGAGGACCTGACGCCGCGCTTGATCGCCGGGCTGAAGGGCGGGCAGCTGGACGCCGCCGTGATCGCCCTGCCCTATTCCGCGTCCGGCGTGGATCACGCGCGGATCGGCGACGACGAAATCCTCGCCGCCGCGCCGGCCGGCCATCCCTTGGCCGGAAGCGGTCCGATCCCGCCGGGTTCGCTGAAGGCCGGGGATCTGATCCTGCTGGAAGACGGCCACTGTCTGCGCGATCAGGCGCTGGCGGCCTTCGACATCGACCCGCCCAAGGGGGACGACGTCTTCGCCGCCACCTCGCTGCACACCCTCGTGCAGATGATTTCCTCGGGCCTGGGCGTCAGCTTCCTGCCCGAAATGGCGGTGCGGGCGGGGCTGGCGGACACGCCCGGCGTCGTCGTTCGCCCCATCGCCGCCAAGGCCCCCCGGCGCGAGATCGTGGTCGCCTGGCGCACCGGCTCCAGCCGCGCCGCCGAGGCCAGGCTGCTGGCGGAGGCGCTGCGGCTGGACTGACGGCGGCGCATTACGACTCCGTAAGGTGCGCCCGGATTTCGCCCTGATAGGGTCGCGTCGCCCGCACGCGCCGGGCGTCCCGGAGCCCCTCCCCATGAAGTCCCGCCTGTTCGCCGCCGCCTCGATCGCCGCCCTGATGCTGGGCGCCGCCGCCTGCGCCACGGCCCCCGCCGCCGGCGTCGCTCCCGTAATGGCCGCGCCCGCCGCCGCCGCGCCCGCCGCCGCCGCCGCGTCCCAGCCCATCGTGGTGCCGCCGCTCGGCTTCCGCGAGCGGACCCTCCCGAATGGGCTGAAGGTCTATACGGCGCGCGACGCCTCGACCTCGAACGTCACGGTGCACGTCTGGTACAAGGTCGGGGCCAAGGACGACCCGGAAGGACGCTCCGGCTTCGCCCACATGTTCGAACACCTGATGTTCAAGGCGACGCGGAACCTGCCGCAGGAGACGTTCGACCGTCTGACCGAGGACGTCGGCGGCTCGAACAACGCCTCGACCGGGCTGGACGTGACCAACTATTTCGAGACCGTGCCGGCCCAGCACCTCGAGCGGATGCTGTTCGCAGAGGCCGAGCGGATGGGCTCGCTGGTGGTCGACGAGACCTCGTTCGAGAGCGAGCGCGACGTGGTCAAGGAGGAGTTCCGGCTGCGCGTGCTGTCGACGCCCTATGGACGGTTCCAGCGCCTCCACTCCCAGGCCTTCATCTATCAGGACAGCCCGTACCGCAGGCCCGGCATCGGCTCGATCGCCGATCTGGACGCCGCCACGATGGACGACGTGCTGCGCTTCCACGAGACCTTCTACCGGCCCGACAACGCCTATCTGATCGTGGCGGGGAATTTCGATCAGGCCCAGCTGGACCGCTGGATCGATCACTATTTCGCCGGGATCGACAACCCCGACCGGCCGCTGCCGGAGAACAATGTGCCGGAGAGCTTCGGCCCGGCGCGTGAGGCGACCTTCTACGGACCCAACGTGCCCCTGCCGATGGTGCAGATCACCTGGCCGACCGTGCCCTACAACCACCCGGACCGCGCCGCGCTGGACGTGCTGGACGGCATCCTGTCGACCGGGGAAAGCTCGCGACTGTACCAGTCGCTGGTCTATCGCCAGCAGATCGCCACCCAGGCCAGCTCCTCCAACAGTCAGCAGCAGCAGGTCGGGGTGCTGAACACCTTCGCCATCATGAGCGAAGGCAAGACGGCCGACGAGGGTCTGGCGGCGCTCAGGGCCGAGGTCGCCCGGCTGCGCGACGAACCGGTCACCGAGGCGGAACTGGCCGAGGCCAAGACCGAGCTGACGGCGCAGGCGCTGCGCGGGCTGGAGACCATCGACGGCCGCGCCTTCCAGCTCGGCTACGCCCTGATCATGACCGGCGACCCGACCACGGCCGACCGCGACATCCCCAACATCCAGAGGGTCACCGCCGCGGACGTGCAGCGGGTGGCGCGCCAGTATCTGACCGACGACCGCGCCATCGCCATGCGCTACCTGCAGGCCACCGACGAGCATCCGGCCTCGCCGGTGCAGGAGGCCTTCACCGCGCCGGTGACCCTGGCCGATCTCGCGCCGGCCGGCGAGCCCGTCACCCTGCTGCCCGAGGGCCAGCGCACGCCCCTGCCGGAGCCGGGCGCGGCCGTGGAGGCGGCGACGCCGCAGGTGGCCGAGCGCCGCCTCGCCAACGGCATGCGGGTGCTGGTGGCGCGCAAGCCCGGCCTGCCGCTGGTCTCCGCCCGGTTGAGCTTCAACGCCGGCACGGCCGACGACGCCGCAGCCGGCAAGGCGGGGGTCGCCAACTTCACCGCCTCGCTTCTGACCCAGGGCACCGAGACGCGGACGGCGCCGGAGATCGCCACCGAGATCGAGCGTCTCGGGGCCGAGATCGGGGCGGGCGCGGGGGTGGACTTCACCAACGTCTTCGCCTCGTCGCCGGCGAACGTCTTCCCGCAGACCATGGCGCTGATGGCCGACATCGTGCGCAACCCGGCCTTCACCGCCGAGGACCTCGCGCGCGAGCAGACCCAGACCCTGAACGGCCTGAGGGTGCAGCTGTCGCAACCGGGGCCGGTGGCGGGTCTCGCCGCGGCGCGCGCCGTCTATGGAAACGCGCCCTACGCCGTGCCGGGATCGGGCACCCCGTCGACCATCCCGACGATCACGCGGGACGATCTGGTGACCTTCCACAGCGGCATGTACCAGCCGTCGAACGCAACCCTGGTCTTCTCCGGCGACATCACGCCCGACGCGGCGTACGCGCTGGCGGAGCAGGCCTTCGGGAACTGGCAGGCGGGGCCCGCCCGCGCCGGGGTTCCGGATCCCGCCGGTCCGCCGACGGCGCCGCGGGTCATCGTCATCGACCAGCCCGGCGCGGGCCAGGCGGCGGTCTATGCGGCCATGCGCGGCATCGCCCGCACCGACGAGGACTATTTCCCGGTGCTGGTCGCCAACGGCGTCATGGGCGGCGGCTTCTCGGCCCGGCTGAGCCAGGAAATCCGCATCAAGCGCGGTCTCAGCTACGGCGCCTACTCCAGCCTCAGCGCGCGCGAGGACGAGGGCCTGCTCTCGGCCTCGGCCCAGACGCGCAATGACGCCGTACCGCAGGTGGCCGAACTCATCCTGGCCGAGATCGCCCGCCTGTCCGAGGCGGACGCGACCGAGGCCGAGCTGGCGCCGCGCAAGGCCACCCTGATCGGCGCGTTCGGCCGCTCGCTGGAGACGGTCGACGGCCTCGGCGGTCTGGTCGCCAACCTGGCGCTGTACGGCCTGCCGTTGTCCGATCTGGCCACCTACGACGATGACGTCAACGGCGTCACCCCGGCGCAGATCCGGGCCGCCGCCGCCGAGCATCTGCCGGCCACGAACGCCAGCCTCGTCATCGTCGGCGACGCGGCGCAGTTCCTTGAGGCGCTGCGGGCGAAATACCCGAACGTCGAGGTGATCCCCCTGTCGGATCTGAACATCGACTCGGCGGCGCTGAGGTAGGGCTCAGGTCGACAGACAGACGACCTGCGCCACCCGCAGATCGCGGCGCAGGTCGTCGGCGACGAGGCCGTAGTTGTCGACCGTGACGGTGCGGCCGGTGAGCGGCTCGTCGGCCGTCTGCAGGCCGCGGACGGCGGGGCCGAAGGTGTCGGGCGCGGTGGTGTAGATGCGGCCCCGGCGCGGGCTCTCGGCGATGGTCACGCCGACGGCGCGGCCCTGACGGTCGAGCACCGGCGCGCCGGAGAGGCCGGACAGCGTGCCCCCCAGCCGGTCGGTGCGCCCGACCTCGGCCCAGGCCAGCACGGGTTCGTCGCGCTGGCCGCGTCCCCGCACGCGCAGCGTCTCGCGGCCCAGCAGGCGCGAGGTGACCTCGCCGGCGCGGCCCTGCGGAAAGCCGGGATGGAAGGCGCGCTGGCCCGTGCGCAGCGACGCGTCGACGGCGATCGGAATGGCCGCCGGGCCGCCCGCGGTCTGCAACACCGCGATGTCGGCGCGGGGGGCGAGGCGCACGTCGGCGGCGACCGCCCGGCCGCCGCCGACCATGATCGCCGGACGGCGGCAGCCCTCGACCACGTGGCGCGCGGTGACCCAGCGGCCTTCGTCGGCGATCGAGAAGGCGGTGCCCGAGGCGGGCTGGAACGGGATGTCGGGAGCGTTGACGGTGACGGCCGGGTCGAAGGGCGTGATCGGCCCGAGCAGGGCGCCCTCCATCTCGTCCGGCGGCGGCGGGGCGGGCGGGGCGTCGGCGTTCTCGCGCTGACCGAGGGACAGGCCGACCAGGGCGGCGAGGACGAGGGTGTAGATCACCCAGTCGGGCGGACGGGCCATGGCCTCAGCCGGTCAGGGCGGCGGCGAGGATCAGGGCCGTCGACAGCTTGGCCCCGACGAGCAGGACGGCGGCGGAGATCTCGCCTTCGCGGATGCGTTGCGGCAGGCCGCTCAGCAGCAGGTCGACGATGCGGAAGGCGAGCAGCTGGATGACCACGGTGGCCACGCCCCAGATGAGGATGTCGCGGACCGAGGTCGAGACGCTCAGGCTGACCGCCAGCGGGATGGCGAGACCGACCAGCACCCCGGCGAAGGCCACGGCGGCGGCGGCGTTGCCCTCGCGGATCAGGGCGATCTCCTTCCACGGCGTCAGCAGGGCGTAGATGATCGCGCCGAGGGCCAGCAGGCCGAGCGTCACCCCCAGATGGGCCAGGGTCGTCGGGAAGCCCGAGGCGAAGGCCTGGACTTCCGGGCTTTCGAGCACGGTGGCGAGGGAGGAGGAGTCCATGACGGTCCGGGCGGCTGACACAGCCGAGGCTGTGCCCCATTCCCGCCCCAATCCGCAAGCGCGGCGCGGCCACAGTTGATGAGGAAATGTTACAGAGCCGCCGGTCGGAGAGGGCGGGTCAGGCCGCCTCGACGGCGCCGGCGGCGGCGGCCTGTTCGGCGCGGCGGACGCTGGCGCGGACCTTTTCGCTTTCCGACTTGAGCTGGCCGCAGGCGGCGAGGATGTCGCGGCCGCGGGGGGTGCGGATCGGCGAGGCGTAGCCGGCCTTGTTGAGGATGGCGGCGAAGCGCTCGATGGTCTTCCAGTCCGAGCATTCGTAGTCCGTGCCGGGCCACGGATTGAACGGGATCAGGTTGATCTTGGCCGGGATGCCCTTGATCAGCGACAACAGGGCGCGAGCCTCTTCGGGGCTGTCGTTGACGCCCTTCAGCATGACGTATTCGAAGGTCACGCGGCGGGCGTTGGAGAGGCCCGGATAGGCCCGGATCGCGGCCATCAGCTGGTCGAGCGGATATTTCTTGTTCAGCGGCACCAGCACGTCGCGCAGGGCATCGTTGGTGGCGTGCAGGCTAATCGCCAGCATGGCCTGGGTGCGGGCGCCGAGCGCGTCCAGCTGCGGCACCACGCCGGAGGTCGAGACGGTGATCCGGCGCCGCGACAGGGCGATGCCCTCATTGTCGGAGATGATGTCGATGGCGTTCGACACATGGTCCAGATTGTAGAGCGGCTCGCCCATGCCCATGAAGACGATGTTCGACAGGCGGCGGTCTTCCTTGGGCGAGGGCCATTCGCCGAGGTCGTCGCGGGCGACCTGGACCTGGGCCACGATCTCGGCGGCGGTCAGGTTGCGGACCAGCTTCTGGGTGCCGGTGTGGCAGAAGGTGCAGTTGAGCGTGCAGCCGACCTGGGACGACACGCACAGGGCCCCGGCGCGGCCGACGTCGGGGATGTAGACGGTCTCGATCTCGATGCCCGGCGCGGTGCGGATCAGCCATTTGCGGGTGCCGTCCTTCGACACCTGACGCTCGACGATCTCCGGCCGGGCGAGGGTGAAGGCTTCGGCCAGCTTCGCCTGGGTGTCCTTCGCCACATTGGTCATGGCGGCGAAGTCGGTGACGCCGTAGTGGTGGATCCAGCCCCAGATCTGCGCCGCGCGCATCTTCGCCTTCTCGGGCGGGCAGACCTCCGCGTCGATCAGCGCCTGACGCAGTTCGGCGCGCGTCAGACCGGACAGGTTGACGGGCGCCGCCGGGGCGGGCGTTGACGTGCGCGAAAGGTCGAGCGTGAGGCTCAAGGGAACATCCTTGGGTGGCGGGAGGCGCGCCTTATACCACAGATCGGGCTGGTTTTAAGGCGGGGCCGGCCAGGGGCGCCGACTCAAAAAACGCGGGGCGGACTCGGCAGAGTCGGCAAGGTCGTCGTGGAGGACACGGGGTGCAGAGTCGGCGGAGTCGGCATCGTCATCTGGTGAAACCGCCTGCGGGCGGCGGTTCGAGGGATGTGATTGTCAAAGACCACGGCGACGGAAACCCGGACATTATGCGCCCGTCGTCTCCTCGGGCGGGTTCATGACGCTGACAATTTCGCAAGGCGTTGGAATCGCCATGGTTCGTCCGGGAAAGTGTGATGGCCGGCGGCGGATTTGCAGCGCAGCATTTCCTGTCCTTCTCCCCTCCGGGGGAGAAGGTGGGCGGCGGAGCCGCCTGGATGAGGGGGATGTAGGCGGTGGTCCGGCTGACAGCGGGTCCGGAGCAGACCGACCCCTCATCCGCCCCTCCTGGGCACCTTCTCCCCCAGGGGGAGAAGGAAGCGCCGTCTCACTCCGCCTCGTCCTCGATGGCGTGGATCTGGTCGTCGTCGAGACCGAAGTGGTGGCCGATCTCGTGGATGAGGACGTGGGCGATGATCTCGTCGAGGCCGACGTCGCCGCGCTCGCACCATTCGTCGAGGATCGGCCGGCGATAGAGGAAGATGCGCGACGCCTCGGGGGCGGGGCCGAGACCTTCGCGGCGGCCGATGTCGACGCCGTGATAGAGGCCGGTCAGCTCGAACGGATCCTCCATCTCCATCATCGCCAGGGTGTCGTCGTCGGCGAAGTCGTCGACGCGGATGACCACCTCCCCCGCCAGCGAACGGAACGGCTCGGGCAGGGCGTCGAAGGCCTCGCGGGCCAGCCGGGCGAAGTCGTCGAGGGAGGGGGCGGGTTGGGAGGTCCAGGTGGAGGGCATGGCCGGCAACGTAGAGGCAACAGGCAGCAGGCAACAGGCAGCAGGTGACGTGCGGCGCAGTTGGGCACTGGCGGGGCCGCCCTCTTCCTGTTGCCTGTTGCCTGTTGCCTGTTGCCTGTTGCCTGTTGCCTGCTGCCTGATCCCTCGACCCTCGCCCCCCATCAGGTATGGTTACCGAATCAGGGCGTGGGAGCTGATCTGACCAAATGGCCGAGGCCGACATCGCCTATGTCGCCACCGCAGGCGCCGCGGGGCTGGCGCTGGCGCTCAGCGCCTGGGCGGCGCGGCTGCGCGGTCGGCTGGCCGAGCGGGCCGAGGCCGCCGAGGCCGAGCTGTCCGCCGCCCGGGCCGCGCTGGCCGACCGGGACGGCGCGCTGGCGGCGTTCGAGGACGCCCGGCTGGCCCTGACGCCCGACGGTCAGACGCGGCGGCTCGGCGCCCCGGCGGCCTGGGACGCCATCACCCGCGAACTGGCCGGCAAGGAATGGCCCGAGATCGATCCGGCGCTGGTGGTGCTGGACGCCGTCCGGGCGTCGGCGGGCCCGCGGCTGGACGCCCTGATTGATCAGGGCGAGCCCTTCGACGCCGTGCTGGACGGGACGGGCGGCGCCTGGGCCGTGGAGGGCCGGTCGTCGGCCGGGGCGGCCTGGCTGCGGCTGTCGCGGCTGGGCCTGGTCGGCACGGCGGCGGAGAGCGGCCTGGGCCTGCTGGCCGACGCCTATCCGGCCCCGACCTGGATCACCGACGCGGCCGGGCGGCTGGCCTGGGCCAACAAGGCGTGGCTGGCCGAGATGAAGGCCGAGAGCCTCGACGCGGCGCGCGAGAAGGGACTGAGCTTCGACCGGGGCGCCGACGCCATCGTGGCCGAGGCCGGACGGCTGCATCAGCGGCAGGAAGGATTCCGCTGGACCACCGGCGGCGGACGGCGGCGGGCATGGCGGATCGTGGCCGAGCCGGCGCCCGGCGGCGCCGGAGCCGTGCTGGCCTTCGCGCTGGACATGACCGAGGCGGAGGAGACGCGCGACACCCTGCGCCGCCACGTCGAGGCCCATGACGAGACCCTGAACCACCTCGCCGACGCCGTGGCCATCTTCGGCCCGTCGAAGCGGCTGGCCTTCCACAACACCGCCTTCCAGCAGCTGTTCAACATCGATCCGGCCTGGCTGGACGAGCGGCCGACCCACGCCGAGCTGCTGGACCGGCTGCGCCAGCGCCGCCTGCTGCCCGAGGTCATCGACTACGCCGGCTGGAAGGCCAACGAGCTGGACTTCTACGGCGCCTCCGAAGCCGCCCCGGACGACAGCTGGTCCCTGCCCGACGGACGGACCCTGCGGGTGGTGCGCCAGCCGCACCCGCTGGGCGGGGTGCTGCTGCTGTTCTCGGACATCACCGACGAGCTGAAGCTGCGCAGCCGGTTCAACGCCCAGATCCAGGTGCAGAAGGCGACGCTGGACAAGCTGAACGACGCCGTCGCCGTGTTCGGATCGGACGGCCGCATCCGCCTGCACAACGAGGCCTTCGACACCTTCTGGGGCGTCAGCGGCGAGGCGCTGGACGCGGCCAGCGACTTCGACGCCGTGGCCGCCCTGTGCCACCAGACCATGCCCGACCCGGCCCTGTGGCTGGGGCTGAAGGCGCGGGTGGCCGATCCCGATCCGGAAAGCCGCGTGCCGATCTCGGGCGAGGGGCGGACGGCCGACGGCCGCATCGCCTCGTGGCAGACCCGGCCCCTGCCGGACGGGGCCACGCTGGTGGCCTTCTCCGACGTCACCGCCCGCCGCGGGCTGGAGCAGGCGCTGGCCGCCAAGGCCCAGGCGCTGGAGGAGTCGACGGCGTTGAAGCGCGAGTTCGTCGGCAGCGTCAGCTACGAGCTGCGAACGCCGCTGACCACCATCGTCGGCTATTCCGAACTGCTCGAGACCCAGGCCGACCTGCCCGAGCGCAGCCGCCAGCACGCGGGCGCCATCCGCGTCGCCGCCAGCCAGCTGGCCGGCTCGATCGACGACGTGCTGGACATGGCCCAGATCGACGCCGGCGAGATGGAGCTGACGCTGGGCGACGTGCGGGTCTGCGACGTGCTGGACGAGGCGGCGGCGAAGGTGCGCGAGCGGATCGAGGGTCGCGGCGCGACGCTGACGGTGACCTGCCCGGCGGCGCTGAAGCCGATCCGCGCCGACGCCCAGCGAGTCGGCCAGGCGCTGGAATATCTGCTCGACAACGCCGCCCGGGCGGTGTCCGAGGGCGGGGCCGTGACGCTGACCGCCGAGGCGGCGCCGGCCGAGGTGCGCATCCGCGTCGAGGACACCGGACGGGGCATTCCCTACCACCTGCAGGCCCATGTCTTCGATCGCTTCGTCAAGCGCGAGCGGGGGGGGCCGGGGGTCGGCCTGGCCCTGGTCAAGGCGCTGGTCGAACTGCACGGCGGCTGGGCCGAGGTTGAGAGCGAGCCCGGCAAGGGCGCCGCCTTCATCCTGCACCTGCCGCTGGAGGCGACCAGCGTGGCGGCGGCGCCGGAGTTGAGGTTGGGATAGGGCTTAGGAATTAGGGATTAGGAGATTAGGGAGAGCCGGGTGGGTGTCCAAAGGCGCAGCCGGGCGGTATCCCGTGACCAAGCCCTAACCCCTAAGCCCTACGACCTTCCTGGGACGCCGCCATGGCCAAACTTCTCAAGACCGCGCTGATCTACGACTTCGACGGCACGCTGGCGCGGGGCAATATGCAGGAGGTCACCTTCATCCCGTCGGTGGGGATGGGGATCGGCGACTTCTGGGGCGCGGCGGACAAGCTGACCCGCGAGGCCGACGCCGACAACATCCTGATGTACATGCAGCTGATGCTGCAGCGGGCGCGGGAGAACGACCACCCGATCACCCGCGAACTGCTGGCGGGACACGGCGAGGACGTGAAGCTGTTCGACGGGCTGAAGTCGGACCTGACGGGCCGGGGCTGGTTCGAGCGGATCAACGAGGTCGGCGCGAAATACGGACTGGAGATCGAGCACTACATCATCTCCGCCGGGCTGGAGGAGATGATCGACGGCTGCCCGATCCGGCCGGAGTTCCGGCACGTGTTCGCATCGAAATTCGTCTACGACGAACATGGCGTGGCGATCTGGCCAGCCGTCGGCGTCAACTACACGACCAAGACCCAGTACCTGTTCCGCATCAACAAGGGGGTGCTGAACCACTGGGAGCACGAGAAGATCAACCGCTTCATGGCCGACGACGACCGGCCGGTGCCGTTCGAGCGGATGATCTTCCTCGGCGACGGCGACACCGACGTGCCGACCATGAAGATGATGCACACCAAGGGCGGCTTCTCGATC
>NZ_DASWTO010000184.1:0-14879 GCF_036402095.1 Brevundimonas sp.
CTTGTCGATGCCGCGCTTCAGATCCATCGGGTTCATGCCGGCGGCGACGGACTTGAGGCCTTCCTGCACGATCGACTGGGCCAGGACGGTGGCGGTGGTGGTGCCGTCGCCGGCCTTGTCATTGGTCTTGGAGGCGACTTCGCGGATCAGCTGGGCGCCCATGTTCTCGAAGGCGTCCTCCAGCTCGATCTCTTTCGCGACCGAGACGCCGTCCTTGGTCGAGCGCGGGGCGCCGAAGGACTTCTGGATGATGACGTTGCGGCCCTTGGGGCCGAGGGTGACCTTGACCGCATTGGCCAGGACGTTGACGCCCCGCAGCATCTTCTCGCGGGCTTCGGTGGAGAACTGAACTTGTTTCGCGGCCATGTGAGGCTGCTCCTAATTCTGGATTGTCAGGGAAAGGGTCGGAAGGCGGCGGTGCTTACGAGAGCACGCCCAGCACGTCCGATTCCTTCATGATGATCAGGTCCTCGCCTTCCAGCTTGACCTCGGTGCCCGACCACTTGCCGAACAGGATGCGGTCGCCGGCCTTCAGTTCGAGGGCGTTGACCTTGCCGCTTTCGTCGCGCAGGCCCGGGCCGACGGCGATGACCTCGCCTTCCTGCGGCTTCTCCTTGGCGGTGTCGGGGATGATGATCCCGCCCTTGGTCTTCGATTCCTCTTCCACGCGCTTCACGAGCACGCGGTCGCCGAGCGGACGAAACGCCATCTGTAACATCTCCCAAAACAGTTCGATTGAAGCCCCGGGTCCGGCTTTGGCAGCCGCTGCCCCCGAGTGCTAACGCGAGCGGGAGGTAGGGCTCCGGTCCGGCCCCGTCAAGCACGGCCACGCCGGAATTGTCGCCGGGCGCAGGGAGGCGGGCATGAACCACGCCTGAACGCCATCCTCCGGCTCCATACAGGGGCGCGGCGTCATAACGACGGATCAGCGCCGCCTCCGGGCGTCGTAAAAGGAGCCATCCGATGCGATTTTCGATCAAGACCCTCGCCGCCGGTTCGGTCGCGGCCCTGGCGCTCGGCGCCGCCGCCGCCCCCGCCAGCGCCCAGTCCTACGGCGGCGACCCGCTGGTCGACGCCATCATCCGCGGCGTCATCCTCGCCACAGGCGACAACGGTCGGTACGGCTATCAGGACGGAGCCTACCGCGGCCCCGACTGCCAGTATTACCGGGACGGCCGCTGCTACCGGAATCTCGGCCACTGGGAGCGCGAGCACGGCATCAACAGCCGCGACGGGGCCTACGGCGACCGCTACTACAACGGCCGCTACATCGAGGGCCGCACCTACGCCGGCCGCGGCTACTACCGCGACGGCCGCTTCTGGCGGAACCACGGACAGTGGCGCAGCGCCCAGAACCACAACCGCGACTACCGCTACGACCGTCGCTGGTAGACCAGCTCCCTTATCCCCGGCCGCGTGAGTCCTGGCCGGGTGCGGGCGAGGAAGGCGGGCGCCCGAGACGGCGTCCGCCTTTTTCATGGCCGGGCGCCGACCTCTGGCGCCGGACCGGGTCCGACCCCAGATCCGGCGGAGGTCCGGATACGGGGGCGGCGATGACGACCAGGGCGCATTGGGAGACCGTCTATCAGACCCGGTCTGAGGACGAGGTCAGCTGGTACCGGCCCCACCTCGACGTCTCGCTGAGGCTGATCGAGGACGCCGCGCCGGACCGGGGCGCCGCCGTCATCGACGTCGGGGGCGGGGAATCCACCCTGGTCGACGATCTCGTCGCACGGGGATACGGCGACGTGACCGTGCTCGACATCTCGCAGGCGGCGATCGACGTGGCCCGGGCCAGGCTGGCCGCGACCGCGGCGCGGGCGCACTGGATCACCGGCGACATCACCCGGGTCGAGCTGGACGCCGCCCGTTACGACGTCTGGCACGACCGGGCCGTGTTCCACTTTCTGACGGAGGCCGAAGACCGGGCCGCCTACGTCCGCCAGGTCGCCCGGGCGGTCAGGCCCGGCGGTCACGTCATCGTCGCCACCTTCGGGCCGGAGGGGCCGGAAAAGTGCAGCGGACTGGACGTCGTCCGCTACGACGCGGGAAGCCTGCACGGCGAGTTCGGGGCGAAATTCCGCCTGCTGGACAGCGTCACCGAGTTGCACGAGACGCCCTGGGGGACGCCGCAACAGTTCCTGTACTGCTTCTGCCGGGTGGAGTGAGGGCGGCGAACGCCGCGCCGCCTCACACCATCAGCCGTTTCATCAGCTCGGCCGTCGACGGATCCAGTCCGGCCGACGGCTCGCCCGCCTGCACGTCCTTCAGGATCGCCTTCGCCAGGACCTTGCCCAGTTCGACGCCCCACTGGTCGAAGCTGTTGATGTCCCAGATCACGCCCTCGACGAAGGTCTTGTGCTCGTACAGGGCGATCAGGGCCCCGACCGCCTCGGGAGTCAGGGCGTCCATCAGGAGGGTGGTCGAGGGCCGGTCGCCCGGGAAGGTCCTGTGCGGGGCCAGCCGGTCGGCCTCTTCGGCGTTCGCGCCCGCCGCCAGCAGCTCGGCCCGCGCCTCCGCCTGCGTCTTCCCGACCATCAGCGCCTGGGCCTGCGCCAGGGCGTTCGACCACAATGGCGCGTCGCCTTCGCGGGCGTCCATGGCGGCGTCCGACGTGTGGCCGACGACGATGAACTCGGCCGGGACCACCTGCGGCCCCTGATGAATCTGCTGGAAGAAGGCATGCTGACCGTTGGTGCCGGGCTCGCCGAAAACGATCGGGCCCGTGGCGGTGTCGACCGGCGAGCCGTCCCGCTTCACCCGCTTGCCGTTCGACTCCATCTCGAGCTGCTGCAGGAAGGCGGGCAGGCGGCGCAGACCGTGGGCGTAGGGGGCGACCGTGCGGGCGGGCCGCCCCAGCCCCTCGACGTTGAAGATCTGGGCCAGCGCCAGCAATACCGGCGCGTTCTTCTCCAGGTCGGCCTCGCGGAAATGCTCGTCCATGGCCCGGGCTCCGGCCAACACCCGCTCGAACACGTCCCAGCCCAGCGCCACCGCCACCGACAGGCTGACCGCCGACCACAGCGAATAGCGGCCGCCGACCCAGTCGCGGAAACCGAAGGTGCGGCCGCAGCCCCAGGCCTCGGCCTTCTCCGGCGCGGCGGTGACCCCGACCAGATGGCGCACCATGCGGCGCGGCGACAGGCTCTCGGCCAGCCAGGCCTTGGCCAGATCGGCGTTGGCCAGCGTCTCCTGGGTGGTGAAGGTCTTGGACACCACCACCACCAGCGTGGTTTCCGGATCCAGTCCGGCCAGCGCCTCGCCCATGTCGCGCGGGTCGATGTTGGCCACGAAGCGCAGATCGATGGTCGGCTCCAGCGGCCTCAACGCGTCCCACAGCAGGCGCGGCCCGAGATCCGAGCCGCCGATGCCGATGTGGACGATGGCGGTGAACGGCTGTTTGGTCCCGCCGGTCTTGGCCCCCGAGCCGACATCGGTCGCGAAGGCGGCCATGGCGCGGCGCGTCTCCGCCACCTCTTTCGACACCGGCTCGCCCAGGGCGCGGAAATCGGCGTCGTCGGCCGCCCGCAGCGCCGGATGAAGCACCGCCCGGCCCTCGGTGTTGTTGACCGCCTCGCCGGCGAACAGGGCGTCGCGGCGGCCCTCGACGTCGCAGCTGCGCGCCAGATCGACGGCCGCCTCGAAGCCCTCGGCGCTCCACGACTGTTTCGACAGGTCCAGATACAGGCCGGCGGCCTCCACGCCCATCCGCTCAAGCCGGCGCCCGTCGGTGGCGAAATGGTGGACGATGCGGGCGCCTTCGTCCTTGCGCGCCACGGCGCGAAGCATGTCCAGGGCCTGTGAGCGAGCGTTCATTCGGCGGACTCGGTGGGGAAGGGGGTAAACCCTCGTTTACGGGTCGGGCGTAAGCCGGTTCAACGCCGAAATGGTGATTCGGCATACAAATGAGTTCGCCCAAGAGGTTTCCCATGTCCTGCGGCGCCGCCCTCGCTCTCTCCCTGCTGCTCTCGGACCCGAACGTGGCGCTGGCCGCGGCCCAGCCGCCGGCGGCCGCCGAGGCGCCGGCCCCGGTGGCCGGCGAGCCGCTGTTCGCGGACATCGTGCTGCGCTCCGGCGCGCTGAAGGGCGTGGTCGACCAGTGGCGCGCCAACCTCGCCGCGGATACGGCCTGGTCCGTCCCGGCGGGCGCCCTGACGCAGTTCCGCGTCGAGGCCGAAAGCCTCGCCGCCCTCGACATGCAGGGTCACCTGATCCTCAAGGAACGCGGCACGGACGGCGACCTGAAATGCATCCTGCGCGGGATTTCCGAGGATATCCCGGTCAAGGTCGCGGCCGTCGAGGCCGCGGCCACGCCGGCCGAACGCGGGGTCGCCCTCGACGAACTGGCCTATCTGCTCAACGACAACGTCGAAGTCATCACGGCCCCGCCGCAGCCGCCCGTGTAACCCTCTCCCATTGGGAGAGGGCTATCAGCGTCCCAGCGCCTCTATCACCACCCCTTCGGTCAGAAGCTGGGGCAGGATGCGGGGCTCGGCCCTGCCCGGCGTATACAGCAGATACAGCGGCACGCCCGAACGGCCGTGCCGGCGCAGTTCGGTGGTGATGGCGTCGTCGCGCCGCGTCCAGTCCCCGACCAGATAGACGGCGTTGGCGTCCCGGAACGCCCGGCCGGTGCGGGCCGAATGCAGGGCTCCGGCCTCGTTGATCTTGCAGGTGACGCACCAGTCGGCGGTGAAGTTGACCAGCACCGGCCGTCCTTCGGCGAGGGCCGTCTCCACGGCCCGGGCCGACCATGGCGCGGCGGGCAGGCCCGCGCCGCCGTCGGCCGCCGCTGTCCCCGGCGTCTCGACCGGGAGGCGCACGGCCACGACCCCGCCGGCCGCGGCGAGGATCAGCGCCAGGACTCCGGCGATGGCGGTGAGGCGCGCACGGCGCCCCAGCGCCCGCTCGCCCTGGGCGAGGCCGAGCAGCCACGCGCCGAGCGCGAGCAACAGACCGGTGAGGAACAGCAGGCCCAGCGCGTCGGCGCCGGTCTGGCGGCCGAACACCCAGACCAGCCACAGGGCCGCGCCGTACATCGGAAAGGCCAGCAGCCCCTTGAGCCGCTCCATCCACGGACCCGGCCGGGGCAGGCGCGACAGCAGGCCCGGGGTCAGGCTGACCAGCACATAGGGCAGGGCCAGCCCCAGGCCGAGCATCAGGAACACGGTCAGGGCCAGCGGCCACGGCATCAGCAGGGCGGAGCCCAGCGCCACGGCCATGAAGGGGGCGGTGCAGGGCGCGGCGACGACGACCGCCAGCACCCCGGTCAGGAAGGCGGCCGCAGTCCCGCCCAGCCGCGCCAGCGGGCCCGAGCCCACGCCCTGCAGCCCCGCCCCGACGTGGAACACGCCGGACAGGTTCAGTCCGACCGCCAGCATCAGCATCGCCAGTCCGGCGATCACCGCCGGCGACTGCAGCTGGAAGCCCCAGCCCGCCGCCTGCCCCGCCGCCCGCAGCGCCAGCAGGAGGCCCGCCAGCAGCAGGAAGGTGGTCAGCACTCCCGCGAGGAAGGCCAGCCCGTCCCGGCGCGCGCGCGGCGCATCGTGGGCGGCCCCGGCCAGGGCCGCGGCCTTCATGGCGAGGATCGGAAACACGCAGGGCATCAGGTTGAGGATCACGCCGCCCAGCAGGGCGAACAGCGCCGCCTGGAGGAAGCCGGGGCCCGACCCCGTCTCCGCCGCCTCGCCCGATCCGCCGTCGGGCGCGGGGGGCAGATCGCCGGAACCGCTGGTTTCCGGCAGCGACGCCCCCGGCCCGGCGGTGATCTCGAAGGCGCCCAGCGCCGTGGCCAGCACCCCGCGGATCGGTTGCTGCGCCTGGGCGAAACCGCGATCCGGGGTCAGGGCGAGGGTCAGTCCCTGAGGCCCGTATGCGCCCGACTGCGCGGCGGCGTGGGCGATCACCCCCTGTTCGAACGGGAAGAAATAGCTCGGCCCGGGGTCGCGCCCGGCCAGCGGCCCGCCGGCGGCGCTCAGGACCGCGGCGCCGTCCCGCAGGGTGATCCGGGCCGTGATCCCGGCGGGGCGGGGCGCGGTTTCGACGATCCGCCGGATCGCCGCCCCGTGCCGCGGGTCCAGCGGCGCCGCGCCGTCGCGGAGGGGGAGGTCGAGCGACAGGGTCAGCTCGTCCGGGACGCACATTTCGGCGCTGCACACGAAGAACAGCGCCTTCACCCTCAGCGGCAGGGTCGCGCCCGGACGCGCGTCGGCCGGAATGGTCACGGGGACCGGCAGATAGACCTGCCCGGAATAGCCGTAGTTCATCAGGGACTTGAGCCGCTGCCGCTCGGGCAGGGGCCAGACGATGTCGCCGGCCTCGACCCCGGCGGGCAGGGTCCAGGTCAGGCTGGTCGGGCCGCCGGAATCGCCGGGGTTGCGCCAGTAGGTGTGCCAGCTCGGCTCGATGTCCTGCCGAACGGCGACGATGGCCGTCGAGCCCGGGGCGGCGCCCTGCGACATGGCGACCAGTTCGGCGGCGATCCGCTCGGTGCGCTGCACGCGCCCGTCCTGCGCCGTCGCGAACGACGGGGCCAGCAACAGTCCCAGCAGGACGAACAGAGTCTTCAGGAGGCGGGTCACGGCGGCGACCTTAGCCGCGTCGGCCGCGCCGCGTCACGCGTCGTGCTGTCTCAGCCGGGGCGTCAGCGCCGGGCGGCGTCGACCAGCACCTCGGTGCGGCGCCGCATCGGCTCGCTGGCGCCGTCGGCGGTGACCGAGCCGGACTCGCCCGCCACCACCATGCTGAACACCGGCGAGGGCCAGCCCGCGGCCGTCAGGGCCTCGGCCACGGCCAGCGCCCGCCGCTCCGACAGGTCGAGGTTGGCGTTGGGAGCGCCGCGCGCGTCGGCGAGGCCGATGACGTTGACCTTGCGGATCTCACAGCCCTGCAGCTGGGTGGCGGTCAGGCCGATGGCGTGCCGCGCGGCGTCGGTCAGCCCCGCCTCGCCGTCGCGGAAATAGACCTCGAAACGCTGCGGGGCGCAGATTTCCGGCTCGCTCACCAGCTCGCTGCGGTCCCTCGCGCCCGGCGTCATCGAACAGCCCGCCGCCGCCAGCCCCACAACCGCAATCAGCCACCTCATTCCGCCCTCCCGGCGTTGAAAGGGCGGCCCGCCATGTGACGAACCGCCCTGATCACTCAGAAAGCCCGGCCCCGCCTAGTAGCGGCGCTGGCCATTCTCCCAATAGCACTCGGTCTGACGGCCATCGTAGCAATAGTAGTAACGGCCCTGGCTGTCGCGGTAGCGCTGCTGGTTGGCCCGGTCCTGCTGCGATCCGCGGATCGCGCCGGCCGCGCCGCCCACGACGGCGCCGATGGCCGCGCCGGTGCCGGCGTTGCCGTCGCCGACGTTGTTGCCGATGATGGCGCCGGCGACCGCGCCGATGCCCGCGCCGATCGCGCCCTGACGCACCGTCTCATTGGTGCCGTAGCCGTCGCTGGCGCAGGCGGAAGCCAGCAGGCCCGCGCCGGCGATCGCGATGATTGCCTTTTTCATGGGTATGTCCTTCATCCCTCGGGTTCGCCCCACGGGTGATAATGCTGGATTACCGTGACGGTTCCCCCGCTATGCTCGTGGTTAAGCCTGTATTAGGCTTTCAGTACGCCGCGCAGGGGGCGCGGCAGGCCCCGCATGGGGCGAGAGACGGGGGTTTCGTATGCGTTTTTCTGAACCGGTCCGCATGGCGGATGACGGCGATCACAGTCCCGTGTGGGCGCGCAGCAAGCGGCGGCGGGGCAATCCGTTCATCAGCCTGCTGATCACGCTGCTGGCCCTGTTCGGCGTCCTGACCGCCGTGCTCGGCATCAAGGAGAAATCCCTGGCTGAAGGCGGGGCCATGATGGACGGCTGGATTTCCAGCGGCGTCTCGAAGGTCCGCGGCGAGGCCCCGAAGGTGGCCGACCAGGCCGGCGACGCCGCCGGCGCCGCTGCGGCCAAGGCCGGCGATGCGGCCCAGGCGGGCGCCGCCGCGGCCTCGGACGAACTGAAGAAGCAATAGTCACGCCGCCGCCCCGCCCGGAACATCGCTTCGGGCGGGGCGTTCGGGCGGCATGAGCGCAACCCTGACTCCGGCGGCCGATCCAGCGACCGCGCCCGAAGCCGTGCCGGAAGAGCAGGGGGACGCGGCGTGCGTCCTGACCAGCCACGTCCCGCTGGAGCGGGTCATCATGCTGGTGAACCCGCTTTCCGGCAGCGTCGGGCCGCGGGCGGCCGAGGAAGCCGAAGCCATACTGGAGGCCTACGCCTGCCAGACATCGGTCGTGACGCTGGAGCCGGGCGCGTTCGACGACCAGATCCAGGCGGCCCTCGACGCCCGGCCGGACGTGCTGTTCGTGCTCGCCGGCGACGGGACGGCGGGCAGCATCGCCTCCCGCGCGGGCCCGGACGGTCCCCTGGTCGCCCCGTTGCCGGGCGGCACCATGAACATGCTGCCGCGGGCCCTCTACGGCACGGCGGACTGGAAGGCGGCCCTGAAGATCGCGCTCGAGCAGGGGGCGCCCCAGTGCGTGGCGGGCGGCGAGGTCACGGACGGCCAGACCACCCAGGCCTTCTATTGCGCGGCCATCTTCGGCTCCCCCGCCCTGTGGGCGCCGGCGCGGGAAGCGATCCGGGTCGGCAAGCTGGGGCTCGCCTGGGCCTATGCGCGCCGCGCCCTGAGACGCGCCTTCTCCGGCCAGATGCGGTTTTCACTGGACGGACGCGCGCCGCGCCGGGCCGAGGCCCTGGTCCTGATCAGCCCGATGATCTCGCGGGCGATGGACGAGGACACCGGGCTCGAGGCGGCGGCCATGAACCCCGCCGACGCCGGCCAGGCCTTCCGGCTGGCCGCGCACGCCGTGCTCGACGACTGGCGGCAGGATCCGGCGGTGACGACCCGGGCGACGCAGAAGGTGGCGATGCGCGCCCGCTCCCGCATTCCGGCGGTGATCGACGGCGAACCCGTGCTGCTGCGCCATGAGGCCAGGGTCCGCTTCATCCGCAAGGCGTTCCAGGCCCTGGCGCCGATCCCCGCGGCGGCGGAGGACAGCGTCTAGTGGGGCGGGTGCTTCAGTTCTCGGATGTGCATTTCGGCCGCGAGCATCGTCACGCCTGCGCCGCCGCGCTCGACTACGCCCACGCCACGCCGGCCGATCTGGTGCTGATCACCGGCGACGTGACCCAGCAGGGTCTGCCCGACGAGTTCGCCGCGGCCGGCGACTGGATCCGGCGCATGCCGGAGCCGACCTTCGTCATCGTCGGCAATCACGACGTGCCTTACTGGAGCCTGACGGCGCGCCTGTTTCACCCGTGGCGGGCGTTCGAGCGGGCGATCGGCCATCCGGCGCATGACCACCAGTTCCTCAGCCCCGCCCTGATGGTGCGCGGCGTGGTCACCGCTCGGGGCTGGCAGGCGCGGGCCAACTGGTCCAAGGGCGTCATCGATCTGGCCCAGACCCGCAAGGCCGCCGAGGCCCTGCGCCAGGCCCCGGCCGGCGCCCTGCGCATCCTGGCCTGCCATCATCCGCTGGTGGAGATGATCGGCACGCCGATGACCGGCGACGTCAAGCGCGGCGACGCGGCGGCGCTGATCTTCGCCGAGGCGGGGGTCGACCTGATCGCCACCGGTCACGTCCACGTGCCGTTCGCCCTGCCGGTGAAGCTGGGCGACCATTGCTCCTATGCGGTCGGCTGCGGGACCCTGTCGCACCGCGAACGGGGCGCCCCGCCCAGCTTCAACCAGATCGACTGGGACGCGAAGGAGATCGTCGTCACCGCCATCGCCTGGACCGGCGAGCGCTTCGAGCCCGGGCAGACCTGGCGGCTGCCGCGGCGGCAGGACACCCGCAAGCGATCCACCGCCCCCGACCCCAACGTTCCCGGCGCGCGCGAGAAGGCGGCGACCTGACTTGCGACGGAATTGAAAAGGGCCGCGGCGAACCGCGGCCCTTCCCCGTGTGGTTTCGGCCCCGTCAGATGCGGGTGCCCCGTCCCCTCAGCCCGCCCATGACCAGGGCGATGACGAACAGGATGACGGCGATGATGGCGATGAATTTGGCGATCTCGAACGAGAAATTGGCGATGCCGCCAAAACCGAGGACCGCCGCGACCAGTGCGACGATCAGAAAGATGATGGCCCAGCGAAACATAGGCGGAGACTCCCGGAGACATTGATCCTGAGGAGCGGCTCGAGCCGCCGCGCCTGCTGAATCAACTCTTCCGGAGCGGGGGCGTTCCGCTTCAGCGCCGCCGGCGGCCGTGCGATTTTTCGGTGAAGGCGGCCGCGACCATGGTCGCCAAGGCCGGGTTGCGCAGGAAGATCCAGCCCCCCGCCAGCGCCGCCGCCGTGCCGAGGATCGGCCGCTGGCGGAACAGCATATAGGCCCGCTCGCCGAGGCCCATAGGCTCCTCGTCCTCGATCTCCTCCTCTTGCGCCTCGCGCCGCAGGAAGATCATCACCACGGCCAGAGCCGCGAGGGCGAACAGCAGCATGGTCAGGGCGGCGGCCGCGAGCGGCACGACCACCAGGCACAGGGCGTAGAAGATCGTCGCCCCGAAGGCGACCACGGCGACGAGGGCCGCGCCCGCCGCCACGGCGGCCGCGACGGCCTTCTTCGCCAGCTTGCGGGCCAGCCCTCCGCCCAGCATCAGCGGCGACGGCCGGCGAGCAGCAGGCCGAGAACGACGCCGACGCCGAGGGCGATGGCGGTCGACTGCATCGGACGCTCCTGCACCCGTTCGGTCAGATAGCGCTGGGCCTCGTCGAAGCGCTCGGAGGCTTCGTCGTAATATTCCCGGCCGCGCACCCGGGCCGTGTCGTAATAGCCGCGGGCGCGCTCGCGCAGGACTTCGGACTGTTCGCGCAGCCGGGCCTCCGTTTCCGCAGCCTTGGCCCGCAGACGGGTTTCAGCGGCGCTGGCCTTCTCGCGCAGGCGCGCCTTCTCCTCGGCGCCGAGGGTCTTCAGGTCATCCTTCAGCGTGTTGATGTCGTTCTTCACGGCTGTCCGTGCTGCCTTGGTCGTGGCCATGTGCGCGCTCCGCTTTGCAAGCTTGACGGTTAGATAGAGAACCCTGAGCCGGAACGCCACTGTGACGTGCGGGTTCCGCAACGCAGCATGCCGCGCGCTGGCGAAGCGGCGCTTCCCGGCCTAGACAACGGCGATGACCGACTGGCTGGTCCCGCCCGCCCCCACCCCCTCCCTGCCGATCCTCGGACGGACCGAACGTCTGCCCGTGCGCCGCATCCTGTGCGTCGGCCAGAACTACGCCGCCCACGCCCGCGAGATGGGCCATGAGCGGGCCGAGCCCTTCTTCTTCTCCAAGCCGGCCGACGCGCTGGTGACCGACGGCGCCGACCCGCTGTTCCCGACCGCCACCGCCGATCTGCACCACGAGGTCGAGCTGGTCTGCGCCATCGGCGGGGACGGCGCCATCGCCGGCTGGGCCGTCGGCTGCGACCTCACCCGTCGCGACCTGCAGGCGGCGGCCAAGGCCAAGGGCCGGCCATGGGACGCCGCCAAGGGCTTCGACCAGTCCGCCCCCTGCGGCGCCGTGACCCTCGGCCTCCTGCCGGATCCCGCCGCGCCGATCACCCTGTCTGTCAACGGCCAGACGCGCCAGTCGGGGCGGCTGGACGACATGGTCTGGGCCCCGGACGAAATCCTCGCCAAGGCGCGTACGCTCTGGGACGTCCGGCCCGGCGACCTGATCTTCACGGGCACGCCCGAGGGCGTCGGCCCGCTCCAGCCCGGCGACCGGGTCGAGGCTGCGATCGGCGGCCTGCAGACCCTGACCTTCACCCTGAGGCCGCGATGATCCTGCACGGCTACTGGCGCTCCGGAGCCGCCTACCGCACCCGTATCGCCCTGAACCTGAAGGGGTTGGCCTATGACCAGGCCGGCGTCGACCTGCGCACCGGGGCGCAGCGGTCGGAGGCCTTCGTCGCCCTCAATCCCCAAGGCATGGTTCCGGCTCTGGAGGTGGACGGCGCGGTCCTGACCCAGAGCCCGGCCATTCTGGAATGGCTGGAGGAGGCCCATCCCGTTCCGCCGCTGCTCCCCGCGGGTCCGGTCGACCGGGCCCACGTCCGGGCCATGGCGGCCCTGATCGGCTGCGACATCCATCCGCTCAACAACCTGCGCGTCGGCAAGGCGCTGCGCGAGAGCTTCGGCGCCGACCAGGCCGCCGTCGACGCCTGGGCCGCCCGCTGGATCATTCCGGGGTTCGAGGCGCTGGAACGGCTGGTCGGCGTCCATGGCGACGGCTGGTGCTTTGGCGCGACCCCGACCCTGGCCGACTGTTACCTGATCCCGCAGATCTATTCGGCCAGGCGTTTCAACGTCCCGCTGGACGTCTTCCCCCGCCTGCTGGCCATCGACGCGGCGGCGGCCGGTCACCCCGCGTTCCTCGCCGCCCATCCGGACAACCAGCCGGACGCGGACTGAAGCCGGTCAACGCGTACCTTTCCTCCCGCCTCTGATCCTCGGGCTTTACCCGAGGATCAGAGGCGGGAGGCGGGCTGTGCGGTGGAGACGGCTCCTCGACCGCGACCGTGCGCTCGTCGACCGAGCACCGGACGGTCTGATCCCCGGATCAAGCCCGAGGATGACGGGGGAGGGGCGTCGGGCAAGTCCGGTCTTCAGGTGGAAGCCAATGGCCGCTTCCGACCCGTTGCGGACATTCCGGCCAAACACTTGGAAGGCCAATGCGATCATGATTTGAAGGCAAAATGATCGACGCCGTCGAACTCTATGGTCTGGAAGCCCTGGACGATCCGTTTCGCGAGGAGTTTGAGTACGCTCGCGCCTTGCTCGATGGACCGGAATGGGAACACGGCCTCGAGAAGCTTGAGACGCTGGCATACGCCGGTTCAATGCTTAGTACGATCTGCGTGGCGGGCTGCATGTTGAAAGGCTGGTACGACCACGAAGACCTGCCCGGCGCAGAAGCTTGGTACCGAGTTGCAGCGGAAGCCGGGTACTCCGCAGCATTCATCGGATTGGGAATCACCAATTATCGCATGGGTCGCTTCTCCGACGCGTTGGTGGCGTACGAGAAGGCAGCGGCAAAAGGCCATCCGCCGGCCTACCACGGGCTCGCGTGTCTCTACTGGTACGGAGAAGGTGTCCCACTGGATCGGCAGCACGCGCTGGCGCTTTGGAGACAGGGCGCGTCACTGGGTCACCCGAAAGCAAGGCATGAGTTGGCCCGGGTGCTCCTTCATGGCTACGGGGGGCTCCGGGGCCGGATCGAGGGACTGAGGTATGCTTTCCGACAGGCCGCAGAGATTTTGCGGGGAACTGACCCGAAGCCGCGCTCGGATAAACCGATGAAACCGCTGTCTACCGTTCATTGAGCGTCCGGTTTCAGGCGACGACGGAATGACCGACATCGACCCATTGCGGACATTGGACATTGGGTGTCGCGGGTCTGGAGGGCAGGGTGAGGTCTCGCGAAAGAGACCCAGCCGAGAGGTGAACCAAGCGCGAAGTCCTGGGGCCGCACCAAGTTGTCAGTTCGATCTCCATTCATGCTACTGGAGTTCCCTCAGGCGCGTTCGATCGCGTTTGACACCCCGTGCGGCTTTCGCTTCGCGAGCCTAAGGGACCCCAGAAAGGGCTTTCATGCCCGGCTCAGCCAAACTTCTAGCGGATGATCCAAGCCTCAGCCTCGCTCTCGCGATGGTCTATTCGTCTGCAACACCACTGCTTTTGCTCGACGGCGAGTTCGCAGTGATGGCTGCCAGTGCTTCCTTCTGCGGTGCCTTCGACATCGACCCAGCGCATGCTGTGGGGAAGCCGCTGTTCAGCTTGGGAACGGGCGAATGGGATGTCCCGCAGTTGCGTTCACTAATGGACGCCACCCGATCCGGCGACGCGGAGATCGACGCTTATGAAACTGAACTGCGGCGTCAGGGCGGGCAGTTGCGTTGCGTCATTCTGAATGTCCGGAAGCTGGCGTATGACGACCCTGACAACCTGCGTTTCTTGGTTGCAGTCGCGGACGTCACCGAAGCGCGAGCCCTCGCCCAAACAGCGCGAGAACTCGCCAGGGACAACGACCTGCTCATGCAGGAGGTCCGCCACCGGGTCGCGAATAGCCTCCAGATCATAGCCAGCGTCATGATGCTGAACGCCCGGCGGGCTTCATCGGAGGAAAGTCGAGGCCATCTCCGTGATGCCCACAGTCGCGTAATGTCCGTGGCTGACCTGCAGCAGCTACTCGCCGTCTCCACCCGGGATGTGGTGAACGTGCGAAGTTACCTCACCAAGCTGTGCGGGACGATTGCCGCATCGATGATCGTCGACCCTGACGCCCTCGTGCTGAGTGTCTCTGCACCGGACGTGTCTGTCGAACCCGACGTTTCCGTGAGCCTCGGCCTGATCGTGACTGAACTCGTCATCAACTCGCTCAAGCACGGATTTCCAGACGGCGTTGGGGGAACAATCCTAGTCTCATACGAATGTGACGGGGATCTTTGGACCCTTTCAGTGGCCGACAGCGGTATCGGAATGCCCATCAAGCGGGGCACGGCGCGGGCGGGACTGGGAACCAGCATTGTTCAGGCATTGGCACGACAACTCAGGGCCAGCGTAGTCGTGAGCGCTCTGAGCCCGGGAACCAAGGTCTCCGTCGTTCACACGGCAGCGGCTCCCGCTGAAGCAGACAACGACGTGGCCAAAGCGCAAGTCGCCGTTTAGCGATCCCGGCCTACCTCGGCTACAGGCACGCAAAGGTAGGAAACCCGTTGGTCCGCTTTCCACCCATTGCCGCTGTCCGAGCTGTCCGCTGTCCGGCAGGTCTTGAGGACACGCCCTACGCCAGGAACCGCTCCACCGCCGCGAGGAACCGGTTCGGCTGGTCGATCATGACCATGTGCTCGGCGCCTTCGATCCGCTCG
>NZ_DASWTO010000185.1:0-5112 GCF_036402095.1 Brevundimonas sp.
CCGCGGGCGCGGCGGGGCCTTGGCCGCCCGGGCGCCGGCCGGCGGCGGCAGGGTCGGGCGGCGCGAACCGCGGGCCCAGTCGACGGCCTCGCCGAGATCGGACACGCGCAGGCCGATGGCGTAGCCGAGGCTCCACAGGGCCAGCGGCAGGAACAGGACGCCGGCGCCGACGGCGGCCCCGGGCAGGCGCAGGGCCGCGAAGGCCATGCGGACGAGGCCGACCAGGGCGTCGCCCCACAGGCCGCCGAGCGCGGCCGCCAGCGGCCAGGCGGCCGGAGGCGCGAGGGCGGACAGCGCCGCCGAGAGCGCCAGCACGCCGACCGTGGCCGAAAAGGCCTTGAACGGCGTCGGCTTGAGCCGCTGCTGCACGGCGTCGCCGATCGCGCCGGCGAGGCCGAAGGCGATCAGCAGCAGGGCGGCCGGCCAGGCGGCCAGGCCCAGCGACTGCATGAACAGGTCGGCGAACAGGGCGCCGTTCAGGCCCAGCCAGTTGGTCGGGGCCGCGGCGGAGGCCGCGTTGAGGCTGGGGTCGGCCGGGTTCCACGAAATCAGGGCGGCCAGCAGCAGGGCCGCCAGCAGCGCCTGCAGCACCCCGCGGAAGCGCACCGCGAACGGCGCGGCCCAGACGATGCGGGCGCTCTCGAAGGCGCGGTGGCCGAGGGCGAGGGCGGCGGACATGGCGGCGCGGACTCCGGGGACACGGGACTCCGGCGGTTGTCGCCCGGGCAGGGTTAAGGGGCTGTTTACTTTGGCCCGGCGGCCCACGCGCTTTGCCGCACTGGACGTTGCGGCCCGGGGGCGCGACAACCCGGCCATGACCCAGAACGCGCGCCATGACGTCATCATCGCCGGAGCCGGGCTGGCGGGCGCGAGCTTCGCCCTCGCCGCCGCCCAGGGCGGGCTGAAGGTCGTGATGGTCGATCCGCAGCCGTTCTCGGCCCAGCTGGCGCCGTCGTTCGACGGGCGTTCGACCGCGATCGCCTTCTCGACCTTCCGCATGCTGGACGCGCTCGGCGTCGGCGAGGGGCTGAGGCCGCACGCCTGCCCCATGGACCGCATTCTGGTCACCGACGGCCGGCGTCCCGGCGCGGCGTCGCCCGCCGCCTCCGCGGCCTTCCTGCGCTTCGACGCCGACGAGATCGGCGACCGCACCGACGGCGAGCCGCTCGGCTATATGGTCGAGAACCGGCGCATCCGCGTCGCCCTCGCCGATGCGGTGACGGCCGCGGGGATCGAGGTCCGCGCCCCGGCCTCGGTCGAACGGGTCGAGGCCGGGCCGGGTCTCGCCACGGTCACGCTCGCGGACGGGGCGACCCTGCGCGCGCCGCTGGTGGTCGGGGCCGAGGGGCGGGGCTCGCGGGTGCGGCGCGAGGCCGGCATCGACACGGCCGGCTGGAGCTACGGCCAGAGCGGGGTGGTGGCCACGGTGCGGATGGGCCGCGACCACGGCAATGTGGCGCACGAATATTTCCTGCCGTCCGGGCCCTTCGCCATCCTGCCCCTGACGGAGCAGAGGGCCAGCCTGGTCTGGACCGAGACCACGCGGCGGGCCGAAGCGCTGAAGGCCTGTTCGGACGAGGCCTTCCACGCCCATCTGATGCGGCGGTTCGGAGACTTCCTCGACGATGTCTCAGTCGTGGGGCCGCGCTTCGTCTATCCGCTGGGACTGCAGTTGGCGGACCGGCTGACCGCCCCGCGCATCGCCCTGATCGGCGACGCCGCCCATGCCGTGCACCCCGTGGCGGGGCAGGGCCTGAACATGGGGCTGAAGGACGCGGCGGCGCTCGCCGAGGTGCTGGTCGAGGCCGTGCGGCTGGGCGAGGACATCGGCTCGGAGACGGTGCTGGACCGCTACGCCCGCTGGCGGCGCTTCGACAACGCGGCGCTGGCGGCGGGATTCGACGGCTTCGTGCGTCTGTTTTCCAACGACATCGCCCCGGTGCGGCTGGCGCGCGACATCGGCATCGCCGCGGTCAATCGCATCGCCCCCCTGCGCCGGGCCTTCATGCACGAGGCCGGCGGGGCGACCGGCGACCTGCCGCGATTGCTCCGGGGTCAGGGTCTCTAGGCCGCCACCGCTCGCCGCGCGGCGGCTCGCTGCGTGAGTCCGATCTGACGGTCAGTCCAGCTTGCGCGCCTCGTCCGCGAGCATGATCGGCACGCCGTCGCGGATCGGAAAGGCCAGCCTGGCGCCCTTCGAGACCAGCTCCTGGCGCTCGCGGTCATAGGTCAGACGGCCGCGCGTGACCGGGCAGACCAGCACCTCGAGCAGGCGGGGATCGACGGAGACCGGGGTGTGAAAGGCGTCGCTCATTGCGGTCCCTTATTGCATCGAAGGCGTGTCGCCGTCGCCTGTTTCCGCCGCGTCGATGGTCATCAGGGCGGTGAGAACGGTCGAGCGGTCGGTCAGGCTGGCCGCCTCCAGCAGCGCCTGCTTCTCGGGCGGCTCGAACGGCAGGGCCATGGACAGGCTGTTGATCAGGGCTTCGGGCGGGGCCGTTTCGGCGGTGTCCCAGTCGATGTCCAGCCCGCGGGTCTCGAGATAGGCGCGCAGGGCGTCGAGCAGTTCGTCGCGGTCGAGGCCGACGTCGTCCACGGGCGGGGCGGCGAGATCGGATTCGAAGGGGGTGAAGTCGGCGCGGACCTGACGGTAAGGCGTCTGGGTCGGCAGTTCGCTGGCCAGCCGGAACCGGGCGCAGCCGGTCAGGGTGATCAGATAGCGGCCGTCCGAGGTCTCGGCGAAGCTGGTGATGCGGCCGGCGCACCCGACCGGCGACAGCTTCGGCGTGACGCGCGAGCCGGGCTGCGGCTGGATCATGCCGATGATGCGGTCGCCGGCCATGGCGTCGTCGATCATGTTCAGATAGCGCGGCTCGAAGATGTTCAGTGGCAGCTGGCCGCGCGGCAGCAGGATGGCGCCGGGCAGGGGGAAGACCGGTATGACCTGCGGCAGGTCGGCGGCCCTGACATAACCCTGCGCCATGTGAACTCTCCTCAGGCGAACAGGATGGAGGACAGGCGGCGGCGGCCGTCGCGGGCGATCTCCGAGGCGGAACCGGCGGCCTCGAACACGGTCAGCAGCTGTTTGCGCGCGGCCTGGTCGTTCCACTCGCGGTCGGCGGCGACGATGGCCAGCAGGCTGTCGACCGCGCCCTGCAGATCGCCGGCGGCGGCCTGGGCGAGGGACAGGTCGTAGCGCGCCTGATGGTCCGACGGGTCGGCCGCGACGCGCGCCTCCAGTTCGGCGCTGGCGCCGGTCGGAGCCGCCGAGGCCAGCGACAGCTGGGCCCGGACCGACTGGACCTGGGCGTTCTTCGAGCCCTCCGGGGCCATGGCGATGGTCTGACGGGCCTGATCGACATCGCCGTCGGCGAGGTAGACCCGGGCCATGCCGGCGATGGCGCCCTCGTGACCGGGCTCGAGGGTCATCACCTGGGCGAAGGCCTGGGCGGCGCCGCCGAGGTCGTTGAGCGACAGCGACTCCTCGCCCATCGACATCATCTGCTCGATGTCGGAACCGGCGCTGGTCCCGCCGGTCAGCTTGTCGATGAAGGCCTTGAGCTGGCTTTCCGGCACCGCGCCCTGGAAGCCGTCGACCGGCTGGCCGTTGACGAAGGCGTAGACCGTCGGGATCGACTGGACGCGCAGCTGGCCGGCGTAGGCCGGGTTCCTGTCGACGTCGATCTTGACCAGTTTCACGGCCCCGCCGGCGGCTCGCACGGCCTTCTCCAGCATCGGCGTCAGGGTCCGGCACGGCCCGCACCAGGTGGCCCAGAAGTCGACCAGCACCGGCTGCGTCTTCGAGGCCTCGACCACGTCGGCCATGAAGCCGGCGTCGGAGCCTTCCTTGATCAGGTCGTCAGGCAGGGTCGTGGGGTCGGCGAAGCTCATCAATCGGTCCTGTCGGTGTGAAGGCCTAACGCGGCAGGCCCAAGATGGTCGCGGCGGACGTTCGTCTCAAGGGACCCTAGGTCGGTTCACCGCCCGCCCCCGCCGGGCTGAGCTTCCAGCGGATCTTGGTTTCGGAATCGGTGCGGGCCGAGCCGCGCACGACGATCTGCAGCGAACGGCGCGTCAGGCCCTCGTCCACGTGGACCGAGGGCTCGATGGCTACGTCCGGCCCGTCGGTGCGGAACCACCAGCCGCGTCCCGAATGGCCGCGCAGCAGGATCGAGCGGCGGTCGCGGGCCAGCGAGGCCTGCACGCCCGGCTCGAGCTGGAAGCGCACTGCGTAGGGCGCGGCGATGGCCCGCACCACGTCCTTCTGGCCCGGGGCGGGGTGGAGCCGCTCCTCGGCCCGCAATTCGTCCAGCCGCTGGTCGAGATAGAGGCGGCGCTGGTGCAGCAGGCCGAAGTCGTGGACCCAGCCGTCGTGTTCGGCCTCGAGCCAGACCGCGCCCTCGCCGTCGCGGCGATGGACCTCGACGTGCAGCGGCCGCCCGATCAGGCGCTGGCCCAGCAGATCGCCCTTCCAGCCGCCCAGCGGGGCCCCGGTCGAGCGCTCGCCCAGCGTCAGGGTCGAATGGCCGGGGGCGAGGCGCAGGCCCTGCCGGTCGGCGGCGCGGGGCGTCCAGCAGCAGCCGGTGACCAGCCGGTCGCGGCCGCAGACGATCTCCAGCGCCAGCGGCTGGGCGCAGGCGGCGGCGGACCAGGCCCCGCGGGCCGGGGCGGCGACGTCGGCGGCGACGGTCAGCAACGGGCTGCGGATCCGGGCGACGCCGCCCACGGTCCCGACCGGGGGCTCGGCGCGGTCCGCCTCGTCGTGCGCCACCGCGGCGGCGACCCGGGCCGGGCTCGAGGGTCCGCCGCCCTGCATGGTGACCAGCCGGCCGTCGGGCAGGGTCGAGAAGCGCAGGGCCGCGGTCAGGCGTCGGATGGCCGCCCGCGCCGGATCGGGCAGGGTCTCGGACAGCTGGGCGAGGGCGTCCTTGAGCGTCAGCAGGTCGAGCAGCAGCTCCAGCCCCGCCTCCGGACTGCGCGAGGCGTGGCCGCCGTCCTCGCCGACGGTCCGGGCCAGCGCCGGGGGCAGGGCGCGCAGCGCCTTGCGCCGCAACGCGACACCCGCGGCGCCGGCGAGGACGCAGCCGGCCACGGCGACGGCGACGAGGCGCT
>NZ_DASWTO010000186.1:0-9590 GCF_036402095.1 Brevundimonas sp.
GGTCCGCGCCCGGCCGCCGGCTCCGCCGCGGGCCAGGGCCGTGCCGCCCGGGCAGGGCGACCTGTTCTGACGGGCGAAAGTCTTGGCGCCGCCGCCGCCCCCGCGCTAGCGTGAGGGCATGAGCGATACGGCGATGGAACCCGCGACCCTCCACTACGGCGACGGCGAGTTCGTCGTGCTGAAGGCCGGCCGCTATGTGACCTGCGCCGTCTCGGGCAAGGCCATCGCGCTGGAGGTGCTGCGCTACTGGTCGGTGGCCCTGCAGGAACCCTACGCCGGGGCCGATCAGGCCCGGCAGCGGCTGATGCAGGTGCGATGACCCCCGACCGCCGCGCCCTCCTCGCCGGAGCCGCGGCCCTCGCCGCCGCCGGGCCCACGCGGGCCCGCCAGGCCGACGATCTCGCCCTGACCGGCCGTTTCGTCCAGGGCGGCCACGCCCTCGGCCGCACCTGGCCGCGGGCGCTGATCTTCGTCGACGGCGAAGCCCTGACCGCCGCCTCGGCCGACGGCGACTTCATCGTCGGCTTCGACCGCGACGCCCCTGCCAGCGTCGGCATCGAGGCCCGCGCCAACGGCCGCTCCGCCCGCCGCACGCTCGACATCGCCCCCGGCGACTTCCCGCTGACCCGGGTCGACGGCCTGCCGCCCGCCACCGTCGAGCCGTCCGATCGCGCCCTGCTGGCCCGCATCGCCCGCGAGGTCGAGCGCAAGACGGAGGGCTTCGCCAGCCGGATCGACTCCGACCATTTCAGCGACGGCTTCATCTGGCCGCTCGAGGCGTTCCGCGTCACCAGCCGGTGGGGCGCGCAGCGGGTCCTGAACGGCACGCCGGCCCGCCCGCACTACGGCATCGACCTCGCCGCGCCGCTGGGGACCGTCATCCGCGCGCCCGCCGACGGCCGCGTCGCCCTCGCCGAGCCGGACCTGCATTTCGAGGGCGGCCTGACCCTGATCGACCACGGCCAGGGCCTGATCACCGCCTACCTGCACCAGTCGCGCCTCGACGTCCGCGCGGGTCAGGACGTGCGGCGCGGTGATTCGCTCGGAAGGGTCGGCATGAGCGGCCGCGCCACCGGTCCGCACCTGTGCTGGCGCATGAAATGGCGCAACCGCAACCTGGACCCGTCGCTGATGGTCCGAACCTGAGGGCGAGTAACCGGTTACCGGATTCCTGATCGACGGTCAGTCATGGACGGGTAAGCAATAGGCCCGTAGATTTCACCATCGCGCCGCAGAGCGCGCCGTTCCGGCCCGTCGTTTCCCATGCCATCCCTCGCCGCCATCCAGGTCCTGCTCGTCGACGACAATCCGCATATGCGGACGATCGCCTCGGCAGTGCTCAAGTCCGCCGGCATCCGCAAGGTGCTGGAGGCGGGCGACGGCGCGGCGGGTCTGCAGATCCTGCGCGACTATCCGATCGACCTGGCCATCGTCGACTACAAGATGTTCCCGCTGGACGGCGTCGAGTTCACCCGTCTGGTCCGCAACAGCCCCGACAGCGCCAATCCCTATCTGCCGATCATCATGATGACCGGTCATTCGGGCAAGGAGCGCGTCTATGAGGCCCGCGACGCCGGCGTGACCGAATTTCTCGTCAAGCCGATCACCGCCAAGGCCGTGCTCGACCGCATCCAGTCGGTGATCTGGAAGCCCCGGCCCTTCGTCCGGACCGAGGGCTATTTCGGTCCCGATCGCCGGCGCGCCTCGCCGCCCAATTTCCGCGGTCCCTTCCGGCGGGCGACCGACGCCGCCCGCGACGCCGCCGAACCGTCGAACGTGGTCACGGTCTAGGCGTCTTCCGCCTTCAGCGCGGCGTAGACCCGGTCGGGCCAGCGCTTGTGCACCCAGAACCAGTCGACCGGATGCTCCCGCACCCGCGCCTCGATGAAGCTCGTGATCGCCTGCACGCCGTGCGCGATGTCGGCCTGGCGGTCGCTGGTCTGCTCCAGCGCGATCGGCTCGTACAGGGTGACCCGGAAGCGGACGCCGGGCAGCCGCACCGTCGACATCGGCTGCAGCACCGTGCCGAAGCGCAGGGCCAGCCGGCTGGGTCCCGGCGCGGCGTTGACGGGCTGGCCGAAGAAGTTCACCTCCGGCCCCTCCGAGAATTTCTGGTCGTTCATCAGCGCGACCGACTCGCCCCGCGCCATCCCGGCCAGCAGTTCGCGCGCGCCCTCGCCGCCCTTCGGCGCGAACAGGGTCACCCCGTAGCGCGCCCGCGCCGCGCGGATCTGGGCGTCGACATAGGGATTGTTGGCCGCGCGATAGGTGATCTGGCACGGCACGCCGGCCCCGACGATGGTCGCCGCCAGCGTCTCGATATTGGCGAAATGCCCGCCGACGAAGACCACCGGCCGGCCGCTGTCGCGGATGGCGTGCAGCCGCTCCAGCCCGTCCACCTCGATGCGGCCCTCGGCCACCAGCTGGTCCATCACCGCCGTCTCGGCGAAGGCGCGGCCGGTCTGCTCCCATTGCGCCCGCGCCAGCGCCTCGCGCTCGTCCGCCGCCATCTCCGGGAAGGCGATGCGCAGGTTGCGCAGCACCGTCCGCTGCGTCCCGGTCCTGGGCCCCAGCGTGCGCAGCAGCCAGCCGCCGAGGGCCGAGGCGCGCTCGACGCCCAGCAGCCGCATGAAGCCGATGAAGCCTGCGAACGCAGCCGCCTCCAGCCGCCAGATCAGGTCCTGGCGCAGCCCCGCCCGCCCGGCGTCCTCACCAGGCAATGGTGATCCCGCCGTCCACCACCAGCGTCTGGCCGGTCATGTAGCTGGACGCCTTCGAGGCCAGATAGACCGCCGCCCCGGCGATCTCGTCCGGCTGGCCGATCCGCTTCAGCGGGGCCGGGTCGGTGACCTGTTTCAGCAGCTCCGGATTCTCCCACAGGTATTTGGCGAAGTCGGTCTGCACCAGGCCGGGGGCGATGCAGTTGACCCGCACGTTCGAGGGCCCCCACTCGACGGCCAGGTTGCGCGCCAGCTGCATGTCCGCCGCCTTGGAGACGTTGTAGGCGCCGATCAGGGCGTTGCCGCGCAGACCCCCGATCGACGAGACGATGATCACCGACCCGGCCTTCCGCTCCAGCATCTGCGGCGCGACCATCTGGATCAGCCAGTGGTTCGAGACCACGTTGTTCTGCAGGATCTTGCCGAACTGGTCGTCCGAAATCCCCGCCATCGGACCGGCGTAGGGATTAGTCGCCGCGTTGCAGACCAGGATGTCGATCCGCCCGAACGCCGCATGGGTCTCGTCGACCAGCCGCTGCAGCTCCTCCTTCGAGGCGATATTGGCCGGAACCGCGATGGCCCGGCCCTCCCCGTGCTTCGCATTGATGGCGTTCGCCACCTCGTCGCACGGCCCCGGCTTGCGCGACGAGATCACCACCCGCGCCCCATGCTCGGCCAGCCGTTCGGCGATGGCCTTGCCGATCCCGCGCGATGAGCCGGTGATGACCGCGACCTGGCCGGTCAGATCGAACAATTCCATCGTTAACCTCGAAGCTTGGGGAGAATCCGTGCACCAACCCTAGGCGAACTGCCGTGATACCCCGATACTCGGGCGATTCCATCCGGGAAGGCGGAACAACCGTTTCCATGCGCGCCCTGACTCAAGGCTTCCTCTTCTTCGGCTACCTGTTCCTGTCGCTGACGGTCGGCGCCTTCGTGTGGCGTGCGGGCCTCGGCGCCGGGGCGGGCGCGGCGGCCGGCCTCGCCGCCATGGGCCTGCTCGCGGCGATCCACGCCTGGGTTTCTGGCAAGGCCGAGCGCGCCACGCTGAAGCGCGAGATCGACCAGGTTCGCGACGCCCACCGCCTGCTCGCCGACGCCATGGAGTCCACCCAGGGCGCCCTCACCGAACTGGCCCAGGCCATCGAGACCGGCGCCCTGTCCTCGACCGAACAGCTGTCCGGCGAGGTCCGCATGCTGGAATCGCTGATCCAGCAGATGAGCGAGTCGATCGACCAGCGCATCGCCCAGCCGGCGCCCGTCAACACCTTCGAGGCCCGTCACCGCGAGCAGTCCAACGTCCTGCTGCAGACCATCCACGAGGCCCTCGCCGAGAACCGCGTCGACCTCTACCTGCAGCCGGTCGTCTCCCTGCCCCAGCGCCGCACCATCTTCTACGAGAGCTTCACCCGCCTGCGCGCCGCCGACGACCGGGTGATGATGCCGGCCGAATACCTCTCCGTCGCCGAGGGCGAGGGCCTGGTCCCGGCCATCGACAACCTGCTGCTGTTCCGCTGCGCCCAGATCGTCCGCCGCCTTGCGCGCCAGGACCGCAAGGTCGGCGTCTTCTGCAACGTCGCCCTGTCCTCGCTCGGCGACGAGACCTTCTTCCCGCAGTTCCTCGACTTCCTCAGCGAGAACCGCGACCTTAACCAGGCCCTGATCTTCGAGCTCGGCCAGGCCACCTTCGACGCCCGCGGCGCGGTCGAGGCCCGCAACATGGCCAAGCTGGCCGACCTCGGCTTCCGCTTCTCGATCGACAAGGTCCAGACCCTCGACCTCGACTTCGCCGACCTTCAGCGCTCCGACGTCAAATTCATGAAGGTCGCCGCCGACCTGCTGATCGAGACCCTGCTCGACACCGACGCCGCCTCGGCCCTGCCGGCCCTGCGCGACATCTCCGCCGCCGACTTCGCCGGCGTCACCCGCCGCTACGGCATCGAGCTGATCGCCGAGAAATGCGAGACCGAGCGCCAGATCGTCGACATCCTCGAGCTCGACATCTCGGTCGGCCAGGGCCACCTGTTCGGCGAACCCCGCGCCATCAAGGAAGCCGTCCTCGCCGAGACCGACCCCCCGGCCGACTTCATCCGCTCCACCCTGCGCAGCGCCGACCACCGGCGCCGCTTCGGCTAGGGCGCGGCGGCGGCCGGATAGTCCACGATGACGGTTTCGCCCCGCACGGCCTGAACCAGGGGCTTCACCGCCACATGGGCGGGGTGGTCATGATAGGCCTCCAGCGCCTCCGCGCTCTCGAACGCGCAGATCAGCACCACGTCGAACGAGTTGCTCCGCCGGCGCGTGTCGATGCCGACCTCCAGGCCGGTCAGGCCGGGGACCTTGCCCCGCATGGACTCCAGCTCGGCCTTCAGCAGGACGGCGTTCTCGCTCGCCGGGCGACCCAGCGCCGTCTCCAGCAGCCGCCACATGACGATGTGGGTCATCGCCGGTCCCCGGGATCCACCGGTCAGATCCATGTTGCGCTCCCCCCAAGGTAGTGGATTATGGCCCCACAAGCGGCGCCGCGGCGCCCAGTGTCAAATCGAGGTCCCGTGAACACGCCGGCCCGCTTCGACGAGACCCGGCTGCCGGTGATCGACTACGCCCGGCATCCGGCCTACCAGGTCCGCGAGGGCCGGATCCGCGCCCTCGGGCGGTTTGCACAGGGCGCGAGCGTCGCCTTCCTCCGCTGGCTGGTCGATCTCGAGCATCTTCCCAAGCCGCCGTCGGGGGCCGACAAACGGCGCTGGCTGATCCGCAACGCGCCGCGCCTCGGCCTCGGCGCGCTCCGCCACAACCTCGCCCGTCTGACGCGGTCTGCCCGCGCGCCGCAGACGGAGACGGGGCGCGAGGTCGCCGCGGCGCTCGACCGGGACGGCGTCCACGCCTTCCGCCTCACCGCCGCCGAGAAGTCCGAGCTCGACGCCCTGACCCGGCCGTGGTTCGAGGACCTGCGCCGCCGGCTCGCCCGCGGCTTCGACCATTTCGACGACAACCGACTCTGGATCGACCGCCGGACCTCACCGGAAATCTACGCCTGGTTCCACGAGGTGTTGGATCGCGCCGGCGTGCTCGCCGCCTCGTCAGCCCGGCTCGGCCGCCCCGTGACGGTGGCCCACCTCATCCCGCAGCTGAACACGCCGGAGACCGACTTCTGGACCGGTCAGTTCGGCGACGTCGGCGAGCCGGATCCGGCCTGCAACTACTGCCACGTCGACACCGCGTGGGGGATCACCAAGATGATCGTCTACGTCGGCGAGGTCCGCGAGACCACCGGACCGTTCAGCTACGTCCGCGGCAGCCACCGCGCCCGTGACGGCTTCTGGGGCCGGCTGATCCGCAAGGCCAACGACTATTCAGGCCTGTCGTCGACCCGCCCCGCCGCCCGCCGCCTGTTCGCCGCCCTGCCCGCGCGGCTGCAGCGCAAGGCCGCGTTCGGCCCTGACCTGCGCGACGAGCATCCCCTCGCCCCGGCCCTGCTGGCGGCGGAAGCCCGTTTCACCACCGATCTGGCGGACGCCATTCTGTTCGATCCCGACGGCGTGCACCGCGGCGGCATGGTTCAGGCGGGCGAGCGCCGGGTGGTCGGGGTGCTGCTGGCCGAGGCCTGATCGATCACCTTGCCGATCGCGTCGGCGATCAGCGACACATTCTCCGGCTCCAGCGACGACGGATCGACCAGCGGCTCGATCACCGTTCCCGGATGGCTGTTGGAAATCAGCCACGCAAGATAGCGCAGGTCGTCGTCCGGCCGGTGCTCCAGCGGCGGCGCCTCCAGGGCCGCCCCCACCTCCCACGGCGCATTCAGCCGGCGGCAGGTCGAAAACCCGGTGATGAAGATATCCGACAGGATCGCCGCCTGCCGCCCGTACATCGCGGCCTCCAGCGACACCGTGCCCGACAGCGACACGGTCAGGTCCGCCGCCTGGATCAGGGCGTGGCTGTCGACCCACGGATCGATCAGCCGCACCCCCGGCAGCCGCTTGATCCGTTCCAGCTCGGCCGGCCCCCTCAGGCCGATCCCGGTCGGATGCTCCTTGACGTAGAGCCGCACGCCCAGCGGCAGGGACCGGGCGATGTTGCGTACGACGTCGAACGTCGACACGAACGCCGGCGCCTCGACGTCCAGCGTATGCTCCGGCGCATAGTTCAGGGCGTAGAAGACGAACCGCTCCCCCGCCTGCGGCTGCTCGAACAGCCGGTCCCATATCCGCGCCAGACGGCGGTGATTGATGGGCGTCATGTGATAGCGCAGGTCCAGCAGGGCGCTGCGCAGGGTGTACATGTAGACGTCGTGGCGCGAGACGATCAGGGCCCGGTGCAGGAACCCCCGCGCCAGCCGCTTCAGGAAACCGGCCCCGATCGCCGGCGGGGCCGTCCGGGCCTCGACCTGGCGCATCTTGGTTCCGCGGGTCACCCTGTCGCGAAGCGCCCGCGCCTCCTCCAGCTCCTCGGCGGTCGTTTCGCCCGGGGTCGCCGCGCCGGTGATGTGCGGCCGCGCCTCGAGCCGGGAATCCCACAGCATGAAGCGCCGGGTCGGCATGCGGAACTCGAACGGGGCCGCGTAGCGTCCGCCCCGGGCCTTGACCAGGGCTTCCGCCAGCAGGTCCGGAACGTTGTCCGGCTGCCCGACCGCCAGGCCGATGTCGTGCCGCTCGATGAACGCCGCCAGCGCCGCATGGACATAGGCCGCATAGCGAAGCGCCCAATCCTGCCGCTCGGAGCGCAGGAACCGGTCCATCAGGATCATGTCGGACACCCGGATCCCCGCCGCCGCCTCCAGCCGCTCCAGCGCGCTCAGCGAGGCGCCCGTGTCCGCGGCCCGCGCCCCCTGCCGGGTCAGCCACAGGACGCGGTCGGGGCCGAACCCGGCCGCCAGCGCCTTGCGCCGGTGCTCGTCGCGGGTCACCACGAAGAAGGCCCGGTGGCCCCGGCGTTCCAGCTCGCGGCCGGCCGCGATCCACGTCTCCGTGCGCTCCCAGTTCGACAGGAAGACCAGGTTCAAGGCGTCAACGCGGCCCGGGCGCCCCGGTCCGCCCGCGCGCGCCGTCCGGCCGCCACGACCAGGTCGATGACGCGATCCTGGTCGCCCTCGTCCAGGCTGATCGAACTGGGCAGGGTCAGGACCTGCGCGTGCAGGCTCTCGGCGACCCCGCCCCCGACGCGGCCGGCCCCGGCGTGGGCCTCGGACAGATGCAGCGGCTGGTACAGCGGCAGCGTCTCGACGCCCTGTTCGCCCAGATGCCGGAGCAGCTGACGGGCCTCGAGGCCGAACAGGTCCGGGTCGATCCGGATGCAGGTCAGCCAGAAGGTCCAGAACTGGTCCGCGGGCTCTTCCGGCAGCGTGATCCCCGGCTGGTCCGACAGGGCCTCCCGGTACCGCTCCGCGATCCGCCGCTTGCGCGCGACATGATGGTCGATGCGGTCGAACTGGGCGCAGCCGATGGCGCCGTGGATGTTCGTCATCCGGTAGTTGTAGCCGATCGCCCGGTGCAGGGTTTCAACCGGGTCGTCCTTGGCTTGGTTGATCAGATAGCGGGCGCGCTCCGCCAGCGCCGGCTCGTTGGTGACCAGCATGCCGCCGCCGCCCGCCGTGATCAGCTTGTTGCCATAGAAGCTGTAGCAGCCGACCCGCCCGAACCCCCCGACCATGCGCGGGCCGAAGCGCGTGCCCAGCGCCTGGGCGGCGTCCTCGATCAGGATCAGATTGTAGCGCTCCGCCAGCGCCTGGAAGGCCTCCACGTCGGCCGGCATGCCCAGGAAATGCACCAGCACGATGGCCGTCACCGGCCGGCCCGTGGTCCGGTTGATCAGGCGTTCGCCGTCGAACCGGCATTCGTCCTCGCAGAACCGGCGGGCGGCCTCTGCATCCATCTGCCAGTTGTGCGCCGCGACATCGACGAACACCGGGCGGGCTCCGCAATAGGCGATGGCGTTCGCGGGCGCGATGAAGGTCAGGGTGGTGATCAGGACCTCGTCGCCGGGCTCGACTCCGGTGATCATCAGGGCCGTATGGATCGCCGCCGTGCCGGAGTTGGTGCCCACTCCGAAGCGGCTCCCGACATATCCGGCGATCTGCGCCTCGAAGCGGTCCGCGAACCGTCCACGGATCAGTTCGTTGGCCGCCAGCGCCTCAGCCAGATTGGCCAGCTCCGCGGACCCCACGGTTGGCTCGTACACCGCTATTCGCGCCATCGACGTCCCCTGTTCGCCCGAGCCTATGACAGTTTCCGGGTCCTGACGAGCCGGCGGCGCGGGGACGTCGGCCCGTGTCCGCCTCTGCCCCTGCGACGTGGAAGGCGGGCCCGGACGGCGCGCCCCGGACCCGCCTCGCCGCCGGGGCGTTTACCCCCTGAAGCGGCCCGGCTCTCCCGCCCGGGCGCCGGAGGACACCAGATGGCCGATATGGAAGCACAGGTCGCGGAGGCGCTGCGGACCGAGCTGGAGCGCCAGGCCGAGGCCACCAAGACCCTGATCGTCACCCAGGCTGACGGCGGCCTGACTGTCTACGGCATCGTCGATCTGGAGGCCCTGGCCATGGCCGCGGTCGGCGCCGTCGCCGGCGGGCCCTAGATAAGATCAGGGGCGCCACGCCTCGTCATCCCGGAGGCCTCCACCCCCGCGATCCGGGATGCGGCTACGCCTCCGGGGCCGCCACCCTGCGGGCGCCGCACAGGTCGCAGAACTCCCCGCCCTCGCGGCGGCGGTCGGGCCGCCAGCGGTGGCGGCGGCATTTCAGGCGTTTGATGAGCTTCCGTATCCAGCGCAACTCGCATCTCCCCCGTCCGCGGAGCGGGAGCCGCGGACCGCCTGACCTTGCACGGACAGGTAAATGAGTCGCTACCTAGTAGCCGCTGTCCCGCTCGGGCT
>NZ_DASWTO010000187.1:0-20910 GCF_036402095.1 Brevundimonas sp.
TCGCGATCTAGCCGAAGCAAGGCGGGAAGCTCCGGATGAGCTTCCTCGGTCGCGATCCGCCAACCGGCCCGTTCGAACGCCACCACCGTCGCTTGTGGGTCAAGTCTGTGTGGCAGGCAAAACTGCTGAAACGCTTCCAGACGCGCGTCGACGTTCTGCGGGGCCCCAACAGGACCACCTCCGACCAACACCACAAATGCGAGGGCTGCCGACACTTGGTTCAGCCGACCGCCGCGACGATCTTCTGGGCGGCGTCGTCGAGATCGTCCGCCGCCGTGATGGCGAGGCCGCTCTCGTTGAGAATTTTCTTGCCCAGCTCGACGTTGGTGCCTTCGAGGCGCACGACCAGCGGCACCTTCAGGCCCACTTCCTTCACCGCGGCGACCACGCCCTCGGCGATGACGTCGCAGCGCATGATGCCGCCGAAGATGTTGACCAGAATACCCTGCACGGCGGGGTCGGCGGTGATGATCTTGAAGGCCGCCGCCACCTTCTCCTTGCTGGCGCCGCCGCCGACGTCGCAGAAGTTGGCCGGCTCCTTGCCGTACAGCTTGATGATGTCCATCGTCGCCATGGCCAGCCCGGCGCCGTTGACCATGCAGCCGATGTTGCCGTCCAGGGCGACGTAGGCGAGGTCCCACTTGGAGGCCTCGATCTCCTTGGCGTCTTCCTCGGTCTCGTCGCGCAGGGCCAGCATGTCCGGGTGGCGGAACAGGGCGTTGCCGTCGAAGCTGACCTTGGCGTCCAGCACGCGCAGGCGGCCGTTCTCCATGACGATCAGAGGATTGACCTCCAGCATCGACATGTCCTTCTCGATGAAGGCCCGGTACAGGGTCGGGAACAGGGTTTCGCCGTCCTGGGCGGCGGGTCCGGTCAGTCCGTAGGCGGCGTTGATCTCGGCCACATTGGCGGGTGTCACCCCGGCTTCCGGATCGATGTCGATGGTAACGATCTTCTCGGGCGTGTCATGGGCGACCGCCTCGATGTCCATGCCGCCCTCGGTCGAGACCACGAAGGAGACCCGGCCGGTCGATCGGTCGACCAGCAGCGAGCAGTACAGCTCGCGGTCGATGTCGGCGCCGTCCTCGATGTACAGGCGGTTGACCTGTTTCCCGGCCGGGCCGGTTTGGGCGGTCACCAGCGTATTGCCGAGCATCTCCTTCGCGTTGGCCACGACCTCCTCGATCGAGCGGGCCAGGCGCACGCCGCCCTTGGCGTCGGCCGGCAGTTCCTTGAACCGGCCCTTGCCGCGCCCGCCGGCGTGGATCTGCGACTTCACGACATACAGGGGCCCGGGCAGTTGCTTCGCTGCCGCCTCGGCCTGGTCGGCCGAGGTGATGGCGACGCCGGCCGCGACCGGGGCGCCGAAGCCCTTCAGGACCTGTTTGGCCTGATACTCGTGAATGTTCATGGATCGACGCCTGACCGCTTGGGGGGAGGATTGCGGGGCTTATAGGCGCGCGCCGTTCGCAGGTGCAACCGGGCGGGGCTCGAACCGACGTCGTTCCCGCCCGAACCATCCCGGACGGCAGGCCGCCGCCCGACGTTCGTACAATTTCACGGCGCGCTGAAAGAAAGGGCGCGCCTGCGGATCAGTCGACCCAGTCGTGCTTCAGGGTTCTCGAGGCGCCGATCAGCAGCAGGGCCGCCAGCACATAGAAGCCCATGCCGGTGTAGATCGCCCAGCGCAGGCTCTCCTCGCCGAAGCGCGGGGCGAGCAGGTCGCTCATCCAGCCGAAATAATAGAAGCCGACGGCGATCCCCAGCAGATTGTTGAACAGCAGGAACAGGGCCGAGGCGGTCGAGCGCATCGGCGCCGGCACGAGATGCTGGATCGAGGCGGTGACCGGGCCCAGCCAGGCGAGGTTCAGACCAGTCGGCAGCAGGAAGATCAGGAACGCCAGGGTCAGCTGCTGCACCTGGCTGCCGCCGCCCGGGAGCACCAGACCGATCAGCCACGGGGAATTCATCGCGGCGATGAACAGGGGGGCCGAGATCAGGAAGGCGATCGCCGGCGTCAGCGGGTAGGCCCCCTTGCCCTTCTTGCTCAGCTTGTCGGCGACCATGCCGCCCAGCCAGATTCCCAGCATGCCGCCGATCAGGGCGATGCCCGAATAATACCAGCTGACCTGCTTCAGCGTCAGGTCGAAGCTGCGGATGAAGAACAGCGGCAGCCAGCCGGCGACGCCATAGCCGCAGACCGACGAGGAGGCGGCGCCGAGCGCCAGCAGCCAGAAGCTGGGCTTGGGCAGCACCGCCGAGGCCGTACGGCGGGCGATCATCAGCGAGACGCCGATGACCAGCGCCAGCAGGCCGCCGAAGGCGAAGACCAGAGGGTTGCCGATGTCGAGACCGGCGAAACGGATCAGGGCGGCGAGGCCCAGCGCGCCGGCGGCGAGCCCCAGCATGATCAGGGCGGCGACGTATCCGGCCCGACCGGAGCCGACCACCGGCGCCGCGGCTATAGCGTCGGTCTGGGCCTGGGTCCTGGCGGCGTCCGTGCCGCCGCGCCGCGGATCGCGAACGGTCAGGCGCAATACCGGCGCCAGCAGCACGCCGATCAGGCCGACGACGATGAAGGCGGTGCGCCAGTCATAGGCGTCCGCCAGCAGGCCGCCGACGAGGGTGCCGGCGGCGGTGCCCAGCGGAATGCCGAAGGCGAAGCCGGCCAGCGCCCGCGCGCGCTGGTTCGGCGGAAAATAGTCCGCCACCAGCGAATAGGCCGGGGCCACGCCGCCCGCTTCGCCGACGCCGACGCCCATCCGAAACAGGAACAGTTGGGTGAATGAGCCGGCCATGCCGCACAGGGCCGTGAAGCCCGACCAGACCGTGAGGGCGCCCGTCATGATCCACACGCGGCTGTAGCGGTCCGCCAGCCAGGCCAGCGGGATGGCGAGGGTCGAATACACCGAGGCGAAGGCGATGCCGCCCAGCAGGCCGAACTGGCTGTCCGACATGCCGAACTCTTCCTTCAGCGGCGCCGCCAGGATGCCGATGATCTGCCGGTCCAGGAAGTTCAGCATGTAGACCAGGATCAGGATCGCCAGGATGTAGTAGCGGTATCCCGGGCGGACGGGCGATTGCCCGGGGGCGGGGGCGTCCGTGGCGGTCATGGCGTTTCCCTTGGTCTTCTTTGTTGGCGGAACGGTAGCGGGGCCGTGGGGCCGCGTAAAAAGAAAAAGGGCGGCGGCTCAGGTGAACCGCCGCCCGTGATCAGATGCGATCAGGCTTCAGGAGTCTTTCGGATCAGAACTTGACCTGCAGCGAGGCGGTCACGGTCTGCGGCGGGCCGTAGTAGCCGATGATCGAGTTGTTGAAGAGCGCGCCCGGGAAGTTGTAGCCGCCCACCCGGTACTCCTCGTCCGTCAGGTTCTTGCCGTACAGGCCGACGGTGAAGCGGTCGCTCGGATCGGTCCAGACCACCGACAGGTCGACCAGCGCATAGGCCTCCTGGTCGAGGATCGGATTGGGGAACTCGAACTGGCTGTAGTCGTCGCGGTACGACACCGACGGCGTCACGGCGATCTCGCCGCCCGCCACGTCGCCGCGCCAGGTCAGGCCGAAATAGCCCGTCCATTTCGGCGCGTTCTGCAGCACCACCAGGTCCGAGATGTCCTCGTAGACGCCCAGCGCCAGATTGTAGCGCAGGAACTCCTCGAAGTCGGACTCGAGGTAACCGACGGCGAAGTTGGCGTCGAGGTTGTCGAGGATCTGCAGACGGCCTTCGAACTCGGCCCCGAAGAAGGTGGACGAGCCCACGTTGTCGACGAAGCTGGCGATGCCGCCGACGGCCGGAACCTGGGTCGTGACCTGCTGGTCCTGGTACTCGTTGTAGAAGACCGAGGCCGCGAACGACAGACGGTCCAGCGCCCCTTTCAGGCCGACCTCGTAGGAGTCGACCGTCTCGGGCTCGTAGCCGTTGACCGTGTCCGGCGTGAAGACGGCGTCGCCGCGCATGTCGAAGCCGCCCGACTTGAAGCCCTGCGAGAACGACGCGTAGGTCGTCAGGTCGTCGGTCAGGTCATAGGACAGGGCGATCCGCGGCGTGAACTGATCGAAATCGTTGCTGTTGGTATAGTTGGTGCGGACCAGCAGCGGCGCCCGGGGCGTCCCCCCCAGCAGCGGGCTGTTGGTGGCGCCCAGGTAGTTGGCGCGGAACACCGTTCCGGTCTTGTCGTCCAGGGTGTAGCGGGCGCCGAGCGACAGGTGCAGGCGATCCGTCAGGTCCAGGTTGACGTCGGCGAAGGCGGCCCAGCTCTCGGTGTTCACCGAGCCGCCGGTGCCGATGACGATGCCGGCGTTGCCCAGAATGGTGTCGAAGGCCCCCTCGGCGTGGCCGTCGAGGTAGAAGAAGCCCATCACGCCCTGGATGCGGTCGTAGTCGAACAGGAACTGGAACTCCTGCGTCAGCTGGTCGTCGGCGTAGTAGGCCGGGATGTCCAGCGTCGGCGCCGGCGTGTTGTCGAAGTCGATGACGGTATCCGTCTCGCCCTCCCGCCACGCCGTGATCGACTTGAACGTCCAGTTGTCGTTGAGGTCCAGCTGCACCGTGGCCGAGAAGCCCTGGTTCATCACCGAGTTCTCGTCACCGATGCCGGCGTAGGTGTCGTAGACGCTGTCCGGCACGCCGGCGCCCGGCCCGACACCCGCCACTTCGCGGTGGCCGTGGCGGGGATTGGAATCGTCCTCGACCCGATCGTAGGCCAGGCGGATCGACATGTCGTCGCGCGGCTCCCACTCGGCGCTGATGCGGCCGGCCAGCACGTCCTTGTTGTAGTGCTCGGCGCCGGTGTTCAGGTTCTCGCCGTAGCCGTCGCGCTGGTAGCTGGCGATGGCGCCGCCGATGCGGAAATTGTCCGCCAGCGGCACGCTGCCCGAGGCCATCAGGTCGATCTGGTTGTAGCTGCCGTAGGCCCCGCGCAGGGTCAGCTCCGGGTCCTGCGACAGGCGCGAGGTGACGTACTTCACTGCGCCGCCGACCGTGTTGCGGCCGTACAGCGAACCCTGGGGTCCCCGCAGCACCTCGATGCGCTGCACATCGTAGATGTCCAGAACGGCGCCCTGCGGGCGGGCGACATAGACGTCGTCGACATACAGGCCGACGCCCGGTTCGAAGCCCCACAGCGGATCCTGCTGGCCGACGCCGCGGATGAAGGAGATCAGCGTCGAGTTCGATCCGCGCGCAACCTGCACGGTTGCGTTCGGCGTCTGCTGCTGCAGGGCGGTGATGTCAGAGGCGCCGGTCTCTTCGAGACGTTCGGCGCCGAGGGCCGAAACCGAGATCGGCACGTCCTTCAGCGCTTCATCGCGGCGGCGGGCCGTGACGATGACGTCGTCGACGGCGGTGTCCTGGGATTGCGGCACGGCGTCCTGCGCCAGCACCACGGTCGAAAGCGCGCTCCAGGCGGCGCCCGCGAGCAAGGCGGTCTTTACGTAGCGGTTCATGTGAAGCCCCATTCCAATGTTTCCAGCCCGAGACGCTTTTATTCAGCGTTCAATGATTTTCCGGGACCGTAACCGTTTTCCCCCGGCTGTCAAACGGTGGCGCTTGTCCGCGGACGTCCCCGTGGGGACCTGTGGCGCCGTTGCCATTACGGCCTGACGCAGCCTAGCGTGCCGACATGACCAAGCTCGACGCGCCTGCACCACAGTCCGCCGCGCCCGCGCGGCGTGGCCGCCCGTCGAAGGCCAAGGCCGAGGGAACCGCTGATACGCGGGAGTCCATCCTCGACGCCGCCGAGGACCTGTTCTCCAAGCACGGCTTCTACGGCGTCACCATCCGGGAGGTGGCGCGCGAAGCCGGCGTCGACACCGCCCTGGTGCACTACTATTTCGGGGCCAAGCGGGGCCTGTTCGACGCCGTCTTCCTGCGCCGGGCCGAGGTCTGGAACAACGAGCGGGTGGACGCCATCAACCGCTACGCCCGCGATCCGGGCCCCGGGGGCATGACGCTGGAGGGGCTGTTCGAAGCCTTCCTGCGCCCGCCGTTCCAGTGGTCGCTGAAGGGCGGCCCGGGCTGGAAGCACTATGCCGCCCTGGTGGCCCAGACCAACGCCAACCCGACCTTCGGCGGCGAGACCATGGCGCGCTATTTCGACCCCGCCATCCGCCGGCTGATCGAACTGATCAAACAGATCATGCCCGGGGCGCGCGAAGTCGATCTGTACTGGGCCTACCATAACCTGTCGGGCGCCCTGACCCTGACGCTGGGCGAGACCGGCCGGCTCGACCGGTTGTCCGGCGGCCTGTGCCGATCCGGCGACCTGGAGGCGGCCTGTGACTATATGATCCGCTTCGCGGCGGCCGGCTTCCGCGCCGTCTGCGGTCCGGACTCCGGCGGGCCGGCGGACCGATGAGCGAGGCGGCGCCGACGCGGAACGTGGTGCGTGTGGCGGTCGACCGCGGCCTGATCCGCGGCGTGTCGGTGGCGCTGGCCGGCGCAGTCGTGCTCGCCTTCACCGGCGCGTTCGGCATGGACGAGGTCTCGCTGGGATTCCGGCTCGCCTACTGGTTTCCGATGATGCTCATGGGGGCCGTGTGGGGGCACCTCTGCTCCCGGCTGGTCGAGGGACGGGTCGACATGGAGCGCCGGCCGTGGCTGGCGACGCTGATTCTGACGCTGGTCATATCGGGCCCGCTGTCGATCATGGTCTGGGCGGTCACCGGCTGGTTCTTCGACGACGACCGGTCAGTGATCCTGGCCCGGCTGCCGGACTTCCTCGGCCCCGTGACCATGGTCACCGGCGTGCTGGCCGCGCTCAACGTCTTCCTGTCCCGCACCCCGGTGCAGACCCACGCCGCCCCCGCCGGCGCCGCACCCGCCCGCTTCCTCGGCCGCCTGCCATTCAAGCTGCGCGGCGCGACGTTGCGCGCCGTCGAGGCCGAGGACCACTATCTGCGCGTCCACACCGACCGCGGTTCCGACCTGATCCTGATGCGGCTGTCTGACGCCCTGGTGGAGCTCGAAGGGTTGGAGGGGGCCCAGACCCACCGCAGCTGGTGGGTGGCGAAGGATGCCGTGCGCGGGGTGGCGCGCGGCGACGGCCGGGCCACCCTGACGCTGGAGGGCGGCCTCTCGGCGCCCGTCAGCCGCCGGTACGCGCGCGCCTTGCGTGAGGCCGGCTGGTACTAGGCCGCCCACACGCCGTGGAAACCCGCCGGCAGGGCCACGTCGGCGCGCCAGGTCGCGACCGGCCCGTCCGCGACCCGAGCGGCCTCGAACACATGCAGCTCCGTCACGCCTTCGGGGAGGTTGATCGACGGAGCGACCAGCCATGCTTCCGTCTCGCCGGTCCGGCCGGGCTTGGGCACGATCACCGCCTCCTCGACGATCTGCGTCACGCCGAAGTTGAAGTAGTCCGAGGTCCCGCTGTCCCAGTTCCAGGTCGCCAGGCCCGTCGGCAGCGGCCGGTCCGGGCGTTCGCCGGCGACGTGGACGGTCAGCGCCCGGGGCAGGCCGGCCCTGCGCGGATCGTTCTTCGGAAACTCCGCGGTTACGCCGCTGGACGTCATCCCGGCGCGGCCGTCCGGATGCAGGGTCACCAGCTTCAGCACGGCGTGTTCGCCCGGCACGGTCCCGCGCTGCTCGACCAGAACCCGCGCGCCGTCGATGGCGAAGGCCACGTCCTTTCCGGCCGCCACATCGAAGCGGATCGTCCCCGAAGCGTCCTCCCAGGCGTCGCCAAGATGGAAATAGCTGAACGCCGGCAGTTCGAAGATCCGCCGCCGGCTCAGGTCCGCCTTGTCCAGCACCATCACCTGCGTACCCAGTTCGGGCCGCCAGGCGAACTGGGAGGCGTAGGGCATGCCGGGGCGGTCGAACACCCACGGCTGCAGTACGAGGATCAGGCTCCGTGCGGTGGCGGTGAAGTCGTGCATGAAGCAGGCGCGCGGCAGGTCGATCAGCTGCGCCGTGTGCAGGCTGCGGTCGGCGTTGAGCCGCCAGATGATCGCCCGCCCGCCGTTCAGCCCCATGTTCCAGATCGTGCCGTCGGGGTCGTAGCGCGGATGCGCCTGGAAGGGCATGCCCTTCAGGTCATCGCGCAGGGTCACGAAGCCGCGCGTCGACAGGTCGGACCGGCCCATCGCCATCGGCGAGCCGCCCTCCCACAGCGCCCAGACCTCGTCGCCGGCCACCATGACGGCGGTGTTGGCCGCGTTGGCGTCGTCGTTCAGCCCGATGCGCGCGCGGGGATCGCCGACGGTGCCGAAGCCGGGCGTGACCACCGCGTCCAGTTCGGTCTCGTAGCGTCGCTTGGGCGTGTCGGCGAAACGCGCCTCCATCGTCACCTGCCCATCCGCGATGCGGAACGCCCGCATCAGGCCATCTCCGTCGAACCAGTGGGTGACACTGCCGCCGGGCCGCCGGAACTTGCCAGGCCCGTTGCGGAACAGCGTCCCGGCCAGATCGGCGGGGGCGCGGCCGTGGACCAGCCGCATCGCCCGCGGAGCCACGTCGGACTCCAGATCGGCCGTGGCCAGAGCCCAGTCGGCTGTGGCCTGCATGGCGGCCATGGCCCGGACGGTCTCCGGGGTGATGACGGCGGCTGACAGGGCGGCCGCGCCCATCAGGATGTTGCGGCGGGAGGGGGTCATCGCGGTCTCCTCACCGAAGCCGGATGGTCTGGGCGACCGGGCCCGAGACGGCGAAGCGGGCGCGCTCCCAGCTCGCCGGCCCCATGTTGCCGACCGCATTGTTCGAGAAGGCGTAAGGCTCGCTCGGGATGCCGAACGGGTTGAGGTTCATCTCGCCGTCGCCGTCGACGTCATGGAAGGCCTTGGCCGCATAGTCGCCGGCCGGCAGGCCCTCGAAGGTGGCGATGGTTTCGCCGGCGGCGACGTCCAGCTTCACCTGCCCGACCGGCCGGCCGCCGCTGTAGGCCGCGGGCGAGTCGTAGAGGGCGACCATGACAGCCCCGGTTGGCGCGCCGGTCTCGAAGGTCAGGGTGACAGTCCCGTCGCCGCCCGCGTCCTGGGCCAGGACAGGGCCGGACAGCAGCAGCAAGCCGGCGGCGGCCGCGGACAGGGTGGTTGGGTGCAGGCGGATCATGACGTCTCTCGTACCGGAGGGAGACCCGACAGCCGGGCCTCGACCCGCCGACACTGTCCGCGCCTCCCACCGTCCGCCACGCCGGATGCGGCGATCGTCGCCGCGCCTTCGTGAACGGCGGCGGGCGTCCGTTCACGAAGCGCGAACGACCGCCCGTCGGAGACTCCCGCTCAGGGTCCCGGCGGCGCTTGCCGGATGCGCCGCTTCAGCAACCGGTCCGACAGCGCCTCGGCGTGCTTCAGCGTGAAAGCCAGCGCGGCCAGGTTGCCCCGGCGCGGCCCGACCGTATCGGCCACCACCGCGCCCCGTTCACCCAGCGCGGCCGGCTCGCCCGTGGTGGTGTCGATGGCCGTCTGGTGCTCGACCTCGGCGTTCAGCTCGGCCCCCATGATGATGATCTGCACGCTCAGCCAGGTCCACAGCAGGAAGCCCATCATCGCCGCCAGCGGACCATAGGAGTCCACCTTGACGAAGGTCTGCAGGTACCAGCTGAAGCCGAGGGACAGGATCACGCTCAGCACCGAGGCGAACAGCGCGCCCGGGGTCAGCCAGCGCCAGCGCGCCCGCTGGCGGCAGGGACCCAGTCGATAGACGATGGTCAGCGAGGCGATATAGACCAGCAGCAAGAGCGGCCAGCGCAGGGGCGCAAGGTAGGCCCACTCGTCGGCGAGGCCGAAATATCCCAGCACCAACGGCACGCCGACCACCAGGCCCGCCGTCATGAGGATGGCGCCCAGGCCGGTCACCGTGAAGGCCAGGCACAGCAGGTTGTAGGTGAAGAAGTTGCGCCGCTCGACCTCGTGATAGGCGATGTTCAGCCCGTAGAAGAGCACCTTGATCGCTCCGTTCGCCGTCCAGAGCGACAGGGCGAGGGTCCAAAGCAGGGTGAAGGTCAGCTGGGTGTTGGAATTATCCGCCAGCCGCTGCATCTCGCCGGACACGAACCCCGCCACGCCTGACGGCATCACGGAATAGAGGAAGTACAGCCGCCCCACGACGTCGCTCGGATCGGAGAACAGGCCATAGACGGTCACGAAGACCGCCAGCGTTGGAAACAGCGACAGCACCACGAAGAAGGTCACTCCGCCGGCGATGAAGCCGACCCGGTCGCCGAAATACGACATGCCCACCCGCCAGAAGATGTCGATCCAGCCCTTGTGGGGAATATGTTCGGGCCGTCGCGCCAGTCGGCCCCGTCCCGGTTCCTTCGCCTCGAAATCCTCGGGAACCGGCGGGCGGGGGGCGACCGGCTCCGGACGCGGCCGGCGCAACTCCAGCCCGTAACGGTGGCCGTGGCGGTAGAGCAGGTGCGCCGCCCCCGCCCCCGCGACAAGGGCACCGACCAAGGCGCCGACCATGCCCCAGGGGCCGGGACCGCCCCGGCGTTCCGAATCCTCCTGCCCGATCTTTCTCTGCATGGGGGCGACAACGGCTCCGATCGAGGCGGCGTTCCGGCGCCGCGCCGCTTGATATCCGCGCAATCCCGCGCCAAGGCCAGAGCATGAGCGACGCCCGTCCCGACACCGCCTCCGGCCCGACCCTTCTGACAGCCTGGAAAGCCGCGGCCGCCCGGCTCAAGGCCGGCCGCATCGACAGCCCGTCGATCGACGCCCGCCTGCTGCTCGAGGTCGCCGCCGGCTGCTCGCGGACCGACATCCTGACCGATCCCTACCGCGCCGTGACGTCCGACCAGCAGGCCGCCCTCGAAGGCTTCGTCGAGCGCCGCCTGCGCCGCGAACCGGTGTCGCGCATCCTCGGCCGCAAGGGCTTCTGGAAGATCATGCTGAACGTCACGCCGGACGTGCTCAGCCCCCGCCCCGATACCGAGGCCATCCTCGACGTGGTCCTGCTGGCGTATCCGCCCAGCAAGGCTTTCGAGATGATCGACCTTGGGACCGGCTCCGGCGCCATCCTGCTGGCGACCCTCGCCGAGCGGGCCGGTGCGCGCGGCGTCGGCACCGACATCTCGTCGGAGGCCCTGGCCGTGGCGAGGGAGAACGCCGCCAATCTCGACCTCGACGGCCGCGCGACCTTCCTGCGCACGGAATGGGCCGCCGGCTTCGCCGACCACAGCTTCGACGTCGTCGTCTCCAACCCGCCGTATATCCCGTCGGGCGATATCCCGGGCCTCGACCCGGAGGTGCGCGACCACGATCCTCATCTCGCCCTCGACGGCGGCCCGGACGGTCTGCAGGCCTATCGCGAACTGGCCCCCGAGATCCGCCGCATCCTGCGCCCGGACGGCCTGTTCGCGGTCGAGATCGGCTGGGACCAGGGCCCACAGGTCAAGGCCCTGTTCGAAGCGGCGGGCTTTGCTGACGTCATCGTCGTCAAGGACCTGTCCGATCGCGATCGCGTCGTCACCAACGGTCCGGACCCGCGCACCAATCCCGTGCCGAAGATGTGAGACGGCCGCGCGACGGCGGCGCGACGAACAATCCCCTTGGAAACGGCGGCGGGGCGCGCTAGGTATCTCCTGTCTCCCACCCAATCGCACGACTTGGACCGCTTCAGGCCCATTCACGCGCGCTCAGGGCAGTGACGGTCTGGCCATCCGGTCAGGCGGACCACGGGGCGGCGACGGATTTCCGATTACATCGTCAGCGGGGATTGGCCTCGCGCGAAGCGGAACGACGAAACGGACGGCGACAGGCTGCATCTCGCAGGCCCGCCCGTCCCCTCACAAAGCACGGTAGCGTCCGATGAGAGATTTCAAGGGCATGAAGCGTCAGCGCGGACGCAACAGGAAGCCCGGCGGCGGCGGGGGCGGCAACGCCAACGCCACCAACCCGAACCGGTCCTGGGACTCGCAGGGCCCGGAGAACATCAAGGTCCGCGGCAACGCCCAGACCGTCTACGAGCGCTACATGCAGCTGGCGCGCGACGCCTCGGCCGGCGGCGACCGTGTTCTGGCGGAAAACTACACCCAGCACGCCGAACATTATTTCCGCGTGCTGCGCGCCCTGCAGCCGTCGCGTCCCGTGTCCGAAATCGCCCAGCGCGAACTGGCGGGGCAGGGCTTCGACATCGATTTCGAGGACGAGACCGGGGCCCAGGCCGCGGCCATCATGGCGGCCGAGAAGGCCGAGGCCGACCGCGTCGCCGCTGCCGAGGCCCGTCAGCGCGAGCAGGACGAGCGCCAGAACGACCGTTCCTATGACCGTCCCAACGATCGTCAGGCGGAACAGCCGCGCCGCGAATGGCGCGACCGTGACGACCAGCCGCGCGAGCCGCGCGCCGAGGGCGACGGCCCGATCGGCGAAGGCGGCCGCCGTGAAACCCGCCGCGAACGCTGGGAACGCCGTCAGCAGGAGCGCAACCAGCGCTTCCAGAACGAGCGCGGCGAAGGCGAGCAGGGCGTGGCGTCCGGCGACGGGGGCGAGTCCGCCACGGCGCCGGAGAGCCGCGACGCCGAACCGGCGCCGGCCCGCGCCGAACGGCCGCAACGCGAGCGCCGCCCGCGCCGCGACGAAGCCGCCGCCGTCTCCGACGAGGCTCCCACCGCCCTGCCTGGCTTCCTGACCCGCCCGGCTGCTCCCGCCGCCGCAGGTCCCGCGCCGGAGGACCGCACCGAGGGCGGCGAGGCCGACGCTCCCGCGCCCAAACGCCGCGCTCCGCGCCGCAAGGCCGAGGCCTCCGCCGGCGAAGGCTGACCAAATCGACCCCGGGCGGGCGAGGGCGCTTGACGCCGCTCGCCCGCACCGGTCAAGGAACGTCTGTACGTTCTCGGACACCGGCCGGCGTCTGGCGCCAGGCGGCGGGTCCGCGATCCCACGGGAGCGCCGCATGCTTCGCCTGTTCCGGCCGTCGGTCCTGATCGTCCTCGCCGCCGCCTCCATCTCCGCCTGCGCCACGACGCCGCCGCCCCCGCCCGGTCCGGACGGCCCCGGCTCGGGGCCGGTGCTGCGCGACTGGCGCGGCATCGTCACCGCTGCGGACCGTGACCGCTACAACCGCCTCGACGCCGCCTGGTCTCTCGCCCTGCAGCAGGCCCGCCGCCAGCGTGGCTCGGGCGACCTCCCCTCGACCGGCGACCTCATCGACCCCCGGAGCCAGCGGCCCGACGTGACGCCGCCCGCGGGCGACTATCGCTGCCGCACCGTCAAGCTGGGTTCGCAAGGCGGAGAGGAGGGCCTTGGTTACGTGGTCTACGGCTGGTTCGCCTGCCGCATCGAACAGACCCCTGCGGGCCTGAAATTCACCAAGCTGACTGGCAGCCAGCGCCCTTCCGGCCTGCTGTTCCCCGAGAACGACCGCCAGATGGTCATGCTCGGCTCCATGGCCCTGGCCGACGAACCCCCCGCCAACTCCTACGGCCAGCGTCCCGACCGCGACCTGATTGCAGTGCTGGAGCGGATCGGCGAACGCCGCTGGCGGCTGGTCACGCCGTGGCCGCAGGCTGAATCCAACCTCGACCTGATCGAGCTGGTCCCGGCCTGACCCGGGCCCAAACCAGACCCTGAACCCGGCCGCGATTCAGCCGTTCGGAGACGGTTCACCGAAGGGAGACCGCCGATGCGGACGCTCGCCGCCGTCGCCACGCTCGCCGTCCTGCTCGCCGCATGCGACCGGACCGCCGCGCCTCAAGCCGCCGATCCGGCGCCGCCGGCCCCCGGGACGCAGCCGCGTGCGACCGACGCGCCCGCCGCAGGTCCCGGCCCGTCGCCGGAGGGCGAACAAGGCGGTTCAGCCGACTGGCGCACGGTCGCCTCGACCGAGGATGCTTCGCGGCTGGGCCGCCTCGACCAGGCCTGGCGCCTGGGTCGGGCCGAGGCCGAGGAGAGGGGCTTCGCCGCCCGGGTCGAGGCGCTCGGGGTGCTTGTCGACCCCAACGCCGCCCAGACCGGCCGCCTTCAGCCCCCGCCTGGATCGTATCGCTGCCGCTCGATCAAGCTGGGTTCGAACGGCCCCGGCGGGCTCGGCTATCTCGAATATCCGTTCTTCCGCTGCACCCTGGAACTTACGCCGGGCGGCGACCTGGTCCTGACCAAGGCCACGGGGTCGCAGCGCACCCGGGGCCTGCTCTACCCGGACACGGATGACCGGCTCGTCTTCATCGGCGCCCAGGCGTGGGGCGCGGACGAGACCGGCTACCCCGCCTATGGCCAGAGGCCCGAACGCGATCAGATCGGAGTCTTCGAACGCATCGGCTCGGAGCGCTGGCGTCTGGTCCTGCCGTGGCCGAAGCAGGACTCCAAGCTGGAAATCCTCGAACTGATCCCCTGACCTCCGCCTTGACCCCCGGCCCGGGCGCGCCGAGTCTGCGACGGCGGGACCGTCCCGCGTCCATCTTCAAGGGGTTCATCATGCGCGGCTTCAGCCTCACCATCGGCTCGGTCATCGCCATCGTCATCGTCGCCGTGCTCGTGCTGATCGGATTGCCGACCTACAACGTCTATTCGAAGCAGATGCAGGGGAAGGCGGCCTATGAGCAAGCCGTGCAGGACCGCCGCATCCGCGTGCTCGAGGCGCAGGCCGCGCTCGATTCGGCCCAGCTGACCGCCCAGGCCGAGGTGGCTCGCGCCCGCGGCACCAACGAGGCCAACCGGATCATGGCCGAGAGCCTTGGCGGCCCGGAGAACTATCTGCGCTGGTCCTACATCCACATGCTGGAGGAGACGGCCGGCAAGCCCGGCCGCGAGGTCATCTACATCCCCACCGAAGCGAACATGCCCATCCTGGAAGCGGGGCGCAGACCGGGGCAGTAACAGCCCGCCGGCGCCGCCCGGAGTCATTCGGCAGCCGCCCCTGCCGGCGGGCCGCGCCGCCGGTTCGGCTTGCGCCAGAACAAGGCGCCGGATGCATCCGGGTGTGAAGCTTGGCCGTCTTCAGCGGCGGAGCGACTTCCATGGCCAGCCAGACGATCGCCTCGCCCCGGCCCGCGCCGCCAGCGTTTTCACGGCTCTCGATCACGATGCACTGGCTGATGCTGGTGCTGCTCGCCGCCGTCTACGCCTGTATCGAGCTGCGCGAATTCTACCCGCGCGGCAGTGACGTCCGCGAGGCGCTGAAGACGTGGCATTTCATGCTCGGCCTGTCCGTCTTCGGGCTGGTCTGGGTGCGCCTGATCGCCCGCGCGCGCTCTCCACGCCGCCCGCCCCCGCGAACCTGGACGGATATGCTGGCGGCGGCTGTCCACGTCGCGCTCTACGGCCTGATGATCGCCCTCCCGGTTCTCGGCTGGATGCTGCTGAGCGCCGAGGAAAAGTCGGTTCCTTTCTTCGGTCTCTCGCTCCCGCCCCTGGTCGCCCCAGACAAGGCGCTGGCCGAACGAATCGAGGACCTGCACACGACGATCGCCACCGTGGGCTACTGGCTGGTCGGCGTGCATGCGGCGGCCGCCCTGTCGCATCACTATCTGCTCAGGGACGGGACGCTCCGCCGCATGCTGCCCGGTCGTCCCTGAAAGGGCTGCCCGCGACGGCTCCCAGATCCAGGCGACGGCCTGCATCCGGGGCATGAAACCGTCACAGTTCCGCAGTTCTGTTCGCCAACCGGAGACCTGAAATGACCCCGACGCCCGCACCGCTGGAACTCGGTACGATCCAGAAGCTGCGAAAGGTCGCGGTGGGCGTCGCGCTCCTTGCTCTCGTGGCCCTGGCTGTCGTCACCCAGTCCATTGGCGGGATCGACGGCCCCTGGCACGAGTCGGTCGAGGCCATCGGCCTGGCGGCGATCGTCCTGTCCATTGTCGGCCGGGCCTGGTGCACCCTCTATATCGGCGGGCGAAAGAAGGCCGAGATCGTCGACCGGGGCCCCTATTCGCTCAGTCGCAATCCCCTCTATGTCTTCAGCTTCGTCGGCGCGTTCGGCATTGGCGCCCAGAGCGGCAGCCTGGTCATCGCGGCCGCCTTCGTCGGGGCGGCGGTGCTGGTGTTCCATTTCACCGTGCTGCGCGAGGAGGCCTTCCTGCTCCGCGAGTTCGGCGACAGCTACGAGCGATACATGGCCCGCACGCCCCGGTTCTGGCCCCGCTTCTCGCTCTGGCGCGACGCCGACGAGCTGACGATCCGCCCGTCGCTGTTCCTGCTCACCATCCGCGACGGCCTGGTGTTCCTGCTGGCGATCCCGCTGTTCGAACTGATCGACGCAGGCCAGGCGGCGCATTGGCTCAGGGTGGGGGCCCATCTCCCCTAGAGCCGCCCGGCGACCGCCTTCGTCCCGGTGCGGCCTACTCCGGCGTGCAGGCGATCGGCTGCTGGTACAGCACCGTCGCAGGCTCCAGCCGCCGGGCTTCGGCCAGCGCCGCTTCGGCCTCGGCGCAGCGGCCGGCGCCGGCGAGTGCGGCGGCCAGGCTGTGGCGGACGGCGCCGATCTCCGGGGCGCCCTGCACCGCCTTCTCGCAGAACGGCAGGCCCTCCGCCGGGCGGCCCGCGCGGACCAGAATGTAGCAGTGGTTGTTCAGGTAGCCGGCGTTGGCGGGTTCCGCCTTCACCGCCACCAGGCTGGCTTCCAGCGCTCCGTCGAAATCGCCCAGCTGCTCCAGTACGAGGGCGAGGTTGGCGTAGCCGTCGACGTCCTTGACCGGCATGGCGCGATAGGCGGCGAACGCCTCCTCGAACGCCGTGTCCCGGCCCGCCTTGAGGATCGGCAGGATCAGACTCAGCAGGAAGCGCCGCCTGTCATCGTCCTCCTCCGCCTCGGCCGTTGGGCGCGCGCCCTGGACCGGACCGGCGGACAGCAACCCCCAGGCGGCACGCGCGTCTGCGGTCGCTTCCTTGTCACGTCCCACCTGCTGCCGGGTGTCGGCCCGGAAGGCGTACAGCACGTCGGATGCGAACGGACCGAAATCTCCGACCTCGTCGTACAGCCGCGCGGCCGTGGCGTAATCCCGATCCTGATAGGCCTCGGAGGCGCCGTTCAGCCGGGCGAGCCGCTGCAGTTGGGACCCCTCGGGCAGCGCTGCGGCGCAGGCGGTCCAGTCGGTTTCGACCCCCGGCGCGGGATCGCAGACGGCGGGGATGTCCTGCGCCTGAATGGGCCCGGTCGTCAGAAACAAGGTGAGGGCGAGGGCGATCATCGGGTCAAACCTTGCTCAGCCGAAGGTCATGGAAGTCATAGCTGAAGTCGGCGTCGGGCGAGACCGCCTTCATGGTCGCCGACACCGGCGCTCCGTTCTCGATCTTGAAGGTGATGAAAAGATCCTCCTCGCGCCGGTCGACGAAACGGGTCCGCATCGTCTCGCCGTCATAGGCCTCGAGCGGTCCCTTCAGCGAGGGCGTCCGGCTAAAGGCCAGCCACAGGCCTGTCCGGCGGGAACGTCCCCGGCCAGTGGTCCGGCTTTCGATGACAATGTCCCCGTACCAGGGATCGCGCCAGGTTCCGGCGTAGGCCTCAAGCGGCAGGGTGGGCGGGGCGCCCGCCGCCTGTCTGGCGTCGATTTCGGCCGCGGCGGCGATGGACTTCGCATCGTTTTCCCGCTGCATCCTGACGCTGTCGGCGATCCAGTCGAAGTCGGCCTTGCCCATGACGATGTCGGCGATGCCGCTGCGCAGCGTCCGCGTCAGCATGCCTTCCTCGGCGTTGGTGAAATAGCTGAACCCGGCGTTGCGGCCCGGGAGCAGGACGGTGCCCGATATGAAGCCCGGCGCCCCGCCGCCGTGGGTGATGAACCGCTCGCCGCGATAGTCCTGCACCTGCCATCCCATGGCGTAGGTCGAGGCGATGGCCCGGCCCGGCAGCTCCGCCGTCGGTCCGGCCGAGTTGGAGATGAGGATGTTGGGCTTCCACATCTCATTGCCGCGCGCCTCGGAATACAGCCGCGAGCCGTCTGGCAGTTCGCCGCGCCTCAGCTGCACCGCGATCCATTTGGCCCAGTCCACCGGATTGGTGACGAAGCCGCCGGCGGCGCCCGCCGACGCCCAGTCCCAGACCTCCTGGATCGACTGACCGATGGTCCGCATCTCGCCCTGATAGCGCAGCGGCGGGCCCAGGCGGCCGTGCGGCAGCGCCGACTTCGCCGGGTCGGCCGCCGTCATCAGCGGCAGGGTCTCGCTCATCCCCAGCCGGTCGAGGATCCGCGTCTGCACGAACGCCTCCCACGGCATCCCCGAGGCGGCCGCCACCACCTCGCCGGCGACCACGAACATCAGGTTGCAGTAGTGATAATTGGCGCGGAACTGATCCTCGATCGGCACGTGCGGCACGGCGGCCATGATCTCGGCCCGCGTTCGGTCGCTGTTGGGCCAGAACAGCAGGTCGCCGGCGCCGAGGCCGAAGCCGATGCGGTGGCTGATCAGGTCGCGCACCGTGACCATGCCGTTCAGCTCGGGCTTCGACAGGGCGAAATCGGGCAGATAGGCCCGCACCGGCTCGTCCCACTTCACCTTGCCCTCGTCGACAAGGATGGCCAGCGCCGCCGCCGTCACGGCCTTGGTGTTGGAGGCGATGGCGAAATGGGTGTGCTCGTCGACCGGTGCACCGCCGAGGGCGCGGACGCCGTAGCCCCGCGTCAACACCGGCTGCCCGTCCTTGACCACCGCGATCGACACCGCCGGCTGATCGGGAAAGGCCGCCATGGCCCGCTTCACGAAGGCGTCCACCGCCTCGGCCAGCGCCTCCCCACCGGGAGCTGGCCCCGTCTGGGCGTGCGACAACGAGGGCAGCGCGGCCCCCGCTGCGATGGACGACACCAGTGCGGCGCGGCGCGTGAGGCGGATGGACATGCGGAGCTTCCCGACGAGGTTGACGCCGGACGCTAGCCTGCCGCTCTCGCGGCGTCATCCCTGCGTGCGAACAGTCCTCCTCCCGCCAGCGTGCGCGTCCAAAGGCGCGGCGGGAATGTGTCCAGTTCTGAAAAATCGGTAATGAAATGAAAAAGATGTAACTCGGGCCGCCCCGATGCCAGTGCTATGGAAAGGAAACTTGACGGGCCATCGGCCCACCTTGCGCAGGGGGCGCGCCTCATGACTTCCATCCGCTTCCTGCTGCTGGTCGGCACGGCGCTCGGCGCCTCGTCCGGCGCGGCGCTCGCCCAGTCGACCCAACCCGCGGCCCCGGCCCCGGCCCCGCAGCAGACGCCGGCCGCGCCGCAGACTCCGCCGCCGCCGCAGGACGCCGCGCCCGCCCCGGAAGCAGAGGAAGAAGAGGCGGCCGCGGTCGAGGACGTCGTCGTCCAGGGGCGCGTCACCGACGTGCGCACCTCGATCGACTCGGTCAGCTACAGTCTCGCCGACGACCTCCAGGCCCAGACCGGCACCCTGGCCGAGGCGCTGCGCAACATCCCCTCGGTGGAGGTGGACCCCGATGGAAACATCAGCCTGCGCGGCGACGCCAACGTCACCATCCTCGTCGACGGCCGGCCCTCGACCCAGTTCAACGGTCCCAGCCGCGGCCCGATGGTGCTGCAGATTCCGGCTAGCCAGTACGCCCGCATCGAGGTCATGACCAATCCGTCCGCGGCCTACAGCCCCGAGGGTTCCGGCGGCGTGATCAACCTGATCTCCAAGCCCAACGCCGTGCGCCCGGGGGCGACGACCACAGGCTCGCTGCGCGCCAACATCGGCGACAACGGCCGCTACAATTTCGGCGGCAACATCGCCCATGCGATCGGCAAGACGACGCTGACCGCCGACGTCGGCGTGCGCCACGACGGTTTCCTGCAGGAGATAGAGCGTATCCGCACCCGGCTCGACGCCGGCTCGGGCCAGTTCCTTGAATCGCGGCAGACCCAGGAAATCGACGGCGCCTCCGACGTCGTCTTCGTTCGGCTTTCGGCCGAGCACAATCTCGACGGCAAGACCCAGCTGGTCGGCGAGGTCAGGCACACCGACGTCGAGAGCCTCGCCGAGGCTGTCGATCTCTATGAGGCCGACGACGCGCTGGGCGGCGTCGCCTCCGCCTACCGGCGCGACTCCGCCGGCGGCTTCATCGGCCAGTTCTCGGGGGCCACGGCCCGCGTGTTGCGCCGTTTCGACGACCAGGGCCACGAATGGTCGAACGAGGTCCGCGTCGACCGCAACCGCTTCACCTTCGGCTTCGACACCGTCGTCGACCAGCAGGTCCCGCCCGCGCCCGTCTTCTACGAGGACCTGCAGAACCGGAACAACCAGGATCTGCTGGGGATCACCAGCGCCTACGTCCGCCCCCTGTCCGACGGCGGCCGGCTGCGTCTCGGCTATGAGCTGCAGGCCTCGGCCATGGAGCTCGACAACGCCTTCGCGCGCGGCCCGACCCCGACGACCCTCGTCCCGGACCCGATCGTCTCCAACGAGTTCCACGTCGACCAGGCTGTGCACGCCCTCTACGCGACCTGGGAGAAGCCGTTCAGCGAGAAGCTGTCGGCCCAGTTCGGCCTGCGGCTGGAGCAGGCCGACATCGACCTCGACCAGGTGACGACCAACATCCAGTCGTCCAACGACTATTTCCGCGCCTATCCGACTCTGCACCTGTCGTACACCCTCGCTGAGGGCGAGACCCTGCGCGGCAGCTACAGCCGGCGCATCCAGCGCCCCGGCCCGGACGCCCTGAACCCGTTCCTGACCTATCAGGACAACCTCAACTACCGCTCCGGCAATCCCGACCTGTTGCCGCAGGAGACCGATTCCTTCGAGGTCATGTGGCAGAAGCGGGTCCAGCAGACCTTCTACCAGGCCACCCTCTACTACCGCGACACCCAGGACGCCTTCACCCAGGTGACAACGGACATCGGCGGCGGAATCTTTCTGACCCGGCCCGAGAACCTCGGCTCCAGCCGCTCGACCGGCATCGAACTGGTCGCTAACGGGGCCCTGCATCCGACCCTTCGCTACAACGCCAGCATCAACGCCTTCCGCCAGGAGATCGACGCCTCGGGCATCCCCGGCGCCACCGACCGCGAGGGCGAGAGCGTCTCCGGCCGCCTGACCCTCAACTGGCAGCCG
>NZ_DASWTO010000188.1:0-1863 GCF_036402095.1 Brevundimonas sp.
CTGAACCACGTCTCGGCGTCGTCCACCGCCGCCCTGCCCCAGACCCAGGTCGTCGACGGCAAGCTGGCCCGGGTGCTGAGCTGGTACGACAACGAATGGGGCTTCGCGACTCGGATGGCGGACACCGCGCTGGTGATGAGCAAGTTCATCTGATGGGCGGACGGGCGAGGCCACGGCTAGACCTCGCCCTTCAGGCCGCGCTCCTTATGATGTCGGGTCTGGTTGCGGCGGGGGGCGTCAGCCTCGGCTGCTTCGTCCGCAACCTGATCCAAGCCCCTCAGGCGTTTTTTCCGTCAGCAAGCGACCTGGAGCAAGCACATGGCCGGCTCCGGGGGTTCCGGCTCGAAGACGGTGTGATGCCCGCCGTTATGGCGCTGGTGCTCGTGGTCTGGGTCATCGCCCTGATCCGCTTCGTGGCCGCCGATCCCCGCTCGCCAATCCGTCTTGCGGGAGGAGGTCTCAGCCTTGCTATCTTCGGCTGGGCGGCTTTTGAAACTTGGCGGATGGCCTGGCCGGTCTGCAATCCGATGTAGCAGGCACACCCTGCCCAGTAGCGAGAACTTCAAATGACCTTTCGCACCCTCGACGACGCCCCTTCCCTCGCCGGCAAGACCGCGCTGGTGCGCGTGGACTTCAATGTGCCGATGGAGGGCGGGAAGGTGACGGAGGACACCCGGCTGCGCGTGGCGCTTCCGACGATCCAGAAGCTGCGCGACGGAGGCGCCAAGGTCGCCGTGCTGGCGCATTTCGACCGGCCGAAGGGCCAGCGGGTTCCGTCGATGAGCCTGAAGCCGGTGGTGGACGATCTGGAGCGGCTGCTGGGCGCGCCGGTGCGGTTCGCCGAGGACTGCGTCGGCGACGAGGCGAAGGCGATGATCGCCGACGTCGACGCCGGCGGCGTGGTGTTGCTGGAGAATGTCCGCTTCCACCCCGGCGAGGAGAAGAACGATCCGGCCTTCGCGGCGCAACTGGCCGAACTGGGCGATCTCTACGTCAACGACGCCTTCTCGGCCGCCCACCGGGCCCATGCCTCGACCGAGGGGCTGGCGCGGCTGCTGCCCGCCTACGCCGGGGAGTCCATGCGGCGCGAACTCGAGGCGCTGGACAGGGCGCTGGGCAATCCGGTCAAGCCTGTGCTGGGCATCGTCGGCGGCGCCAAGGTGTCGACCAAGCTGGATCTGCTGAAGAATCTGGTCGGCAAGCTGGACCGACTGGCCATCGGCGGCGGCATGGCCAACACCTTCCTTTTCGCCCAAGGCGTTGATATCGGCGGCTCGCTGGCGGAACGCGATATGGCCGACACCGCCCGCGAGATCCTCGCCGAGGCCGAGACCCGGGGCTGCGAAATCCTGTTGCCCGTGGATTTCGTCGTGGCGACCGAGGTCAAGCCCGGCGCCGCCGCGCGCCCCGTCGTCGCCGGCCAGCCGCTGTCGGCGGACGACAAGATCCTCGACGCCGGACCGGCCAGCGTCGCACGTCTGGTCGACGCCCTGACAGCCTCAAAGACGCTGATCTGGAACGGCCCCCTCGGCGTGTTCGAGATCCCGCCGTTCGACGCAGCCACCGTCGCCGTCGCCCGGCATGCGGCGGCGCTCGCCAAGGCCGGTGTTCTGACCGCCGTGGGCGGCGGCGGCGACACCGTCGCGGCCCTGCATCACGCCGGCGTGGCGGGGGACATGACGTTCGTCTCCACCGCCGGCGGGGCCTTCCTTGAATGGATGGAGGGCAAGCCGTTGCCGGGCGTCGAGGCTCTTCATGTCTCCTGAACCCGAGCCTGTAACAATGCGTGACTTCCGGCTCCGGTGGAGCTAGATCACCGCAAACACAAAGCTCTGGAGGAACTGATGGATTTGGCGGCGCTCA
>NZ_DASWTO010000189.1:0-5217 GCF_036402095.1 Brevundimonas sp.
CTGTTCGACATCGAGGAGCGGCCGGTGCTGCGCGCCGCCTGCGCCCTCGAATGCGTCCACGCCTACAGCCTGGTCCACGACGACCTGCCGTGCATGGACGACGACGACGTCCGCCGCGGCCGCCCCACCGTGCACCGCGCCTATGACGAGGCCACCGCCGTCCTCGCCGGCGACGCCCTGCAGACCGCCGCCTTCGACATCCTGCTGCACCCGGACACCCACGAGAACCCGGCCGTCCGCTGCGAGCTGGCCGCCCGCCTGTCACTGGCCTCCGGCGCGCGCGGCATGGCCGGCGGCCAGATGATCGACCTGCTCGGCGTGCGCGACGACCTCGGCGGCGTCGCCCGCATGCAGCGGCTCAAGACCGGGGCCCTGTTCACCTACGCCTTCGAGATCCCGCTGATCATCGCCGACGCCCGCGAGGCCCACCGCCAGGCCCTGATCAGCTTCGCCCACGACATCGGCCTCGCCTACCAGATCGTCGACGACCTGCTCGACGTAGAGGGCGACGAGGACATCCTCGGGAAGGCGGCCAACAAGGACGCCGCCCAGGGCAAGACCAATTTCGTCACCCTGCTGGGCATCGAGGCGGCGCGGCATCGCGTCGCGCATCTGGCCGACCAGGCCCGCGCCCACCTCGACCCGTTCGGTTCCGACGCCGACATTCTCAAGGCCAGCGTCGACTTCGTGCTGCAGCGCCGCTCCTGAGCGCCCGCGCCGTCGCCGCCGTCCCCGGAACGAAGGCCCCAACGACGACGTGGACTCTCGCGCCGGCCGGCCGCCCGGGGTAGATGCATCGGTCCTGCACGGATTTTCCCGACAGCTTCGACGCGACGCGCAGCGAATTGCGCTACAGCGTGTTGGAAGACCAAAGGCTCAGGTACGAACCTCCGCATGCCCGACACCCCGCTTCTCGACCAGGTCCATCTCCCCGCCGACACGCGGGGCTTCGACATCGCGCAGTTGAAGCAACTGGCCGACGAACTGCGGGCCGAGACCATCGACGCCGTCTCCGTCACCGGCGGCCATCTCGGCGCCGGTCTTGGCGTGGTCGAGCTGACCGTGGCTCTGCACCACGTGTTCGAGACGCCGAAGGACATCCTGATCTGGGACGTCGGCCACCAGTGCTATCCGCACAAGATCCTGACCGGCCGGCGCGACCGCATCCGCACCCTGCGCCAGCCCGGCGGCCTCAGCGGCTTCACAAAGCGGTCGGAGAGTGAATACGACCCCTTCGGCGCCGCCCACGCCTCGACCTCCATCAGCGCCGCCCTCGGCTTCTGCGCCGCCCGCGACCAGAAGGGCGAATCGAACAAGGTCGTGGCCGTGATCGGCGACGGCTCCATGTCGGCCGGCATGGCCTATGAGGCGATGAACAACGCCGCCGAGACGACCAAACAGCTGGTCGTCATCCTCAACGACAACGACATGTCGATCGCCCCGCCCGTCGGCGGCATGAGCGCCTATCTGGCCAAACAGGTCTCGGGCGGCGCCTATCGCAATTTCCGCCGCTTCGGAAAGTCGGTCGCCGAACACCTGCCGCGCCCGTTCCGCAACGCCGCCCGCAAGGCCGAGGAATACGCCCGCGGCATGATCGTCGGCGGCACCTTCTTCGAGGAGCTGGGCTTCTATTACATCGGCCCGATCGACGGGCACGACATGGACAATCTCGTTCCGATCCTCAGGAACGCCGCCGCCATCACCGACCGTCCGGTCATCGTCCATGTCGTGACGCAGAAGGGCAAGGGTTACGCCCCGGCCGAATCCAGCGCCGACAAGCTGCATGCCGTGGCCAGGTTCGACGTCGTCTCGGGCCAGCAGGCCAAGGCCGTATCCAACGCTCCCAGCTACACGAAGGTGTTCGGGACCGAGCTGATCAAGCGCGCCGCGCTCGACCCCTCGATCGTCGCCATCACCGCCGCCATGCCGTCGGGCACGGGGCTCGACCTGTTCGGCCAGGCCTATCCCCAGCGGACCTATGACGTCGGCATCGCCGAACAGCACGCCGTCACCTTCGCCGCGGGCCTCGCCGCCGACGGCATGAAGCCGGTCTGCGCCATCTATTCGACCTTCCTCCAGCGCGGCTACGACCAGGTCGTCCACGACGTCGCCATCCAGAAGCTGCCCGTGCGCTTCGCCATGGACCGCGCCGGCCTGGTCGGGGCCGACGGCGCCACCCACGCCGGTTCGTTCGACATCGGCTTCATGGGCGCCCTGCCGCACATGGTGCTGATGGCTGCCGCCGACGAGGCCGAGCTGGCGGCCATGATCGCCACCTCGCTCGAGATCGACGACCGCCCGTCCGCCTTCCGCTATCCCCGCGGGGACGGCGTGGGGGTGGATATCCCCGAGCTCGCCGCCCCGCTCGAGATCGGCAAGGGCCGCATCGTCCGCGAGGGCACGACCGTCGCCATCCTGTCGCTCGGCACGCGCCTGCAGGAATCGCTCAAGGCCGCCGACGCCCTGGCCGCCCGAGGCGTCTCCGCCACCGTCGCCGACGCCCGCTTCGCCAAGCCGCTGGACGAGGACCTGATCCTCCGCCTCGCCCGCGAGCACGATTGCCTGATCACGGTGGAGGAGGGGGCCATGGGCGGCTTCGGCGCCTTCGTGCTGCAGATGCTGGCGGAAAAGGGCGCGCTCGACGCCGGCCTTAAGATCCGCACCCTTCACCTGCCGGACATCTTCCAGGACCAGGACAATCCGGCTGCCATGTACGCAGCAGCCGGCCTCAACGCCGAACACATCGCCGCCGCCGCTCTCACGACGCTGGGCATCGAGGCCTCGCGCGCCGCCCGGGCCTGAAGGCCGCCTTCGGCAACCCGACCCGGCCCACCCCGTTCTGTCCCCGACAGGACAAGGTGGAGTACCGATTGTGAGAGTTCATCTTTTCGTGGCCGCGACGCTGCTGCTCGGCGGCTGCGCGACCGGTCAGCCCTCCGGCGACGCGGCCCAGGTCGCCCGGTCCGGCGACGCCCGCCTGACGTGCCACCAGATCGCCGACGAGGCCGCGACGCTCAGCGAGCGGATGGGCGGAACGCCGACAGGCGGCGCCCTCGGGGGGGTGGCCAAGGCCGGGGCGGCCGCCCTGATTCCCGGGGCGGGTCTGGTCATGGCCGGCGTCGACGCCCTCAACGCGCCCCGGCGCGAGCGCCGCGAGGCCGACGAGAACCGTTGGCACTACCTCAACGGCCTCTACACCGCCCGCAACTGCCTCCAGACCGCAGCGCGGTAGCGGCAAGCACCGCCGTCGGCTGCACGATGAACTCTCCGCACCCGCCATCCCGGCCTTCGAGCCGGGCGACGCAGACTCGTGCCCCGAATTCGCGCCCGCTCCAGCGACCGTTCGCCACGCCCGCCGAACCGGGAAACAATCGTGCGGAAAATCAACGATCTAATGCCGTTCCACACCGCCTTGACCTGCGGGGGGTCCGCCTATAGGTTCCGCGCCGAATTCAGACCCCCTCCGGCATCCGTGCCGGAGTGCTGAGGCCGCCCATGTCAACCCAGCCGGAATCGCGTGAAGAGGCGATCGCTCGTCTCGCCAAAGGCGCATCCGATCTGGAGGCCCGCACGGCTCGCCAGATCTCTCACGAGGCGGCGGGACAGGCGGCGGCGGGTCAGGCGTGGAAGATCATCGCCGACCTGTTCGGCGGCGTCTTCGTCGGCCTGGCCATCGGCTTCGGGATCGACCATTTCGCCGGCACGACGCCGGTGGGAATCATCGGCGGAGTCCTTCTGGGCTTCGCCGTCTCGGTATGGATGGCGTGGCGCACGGCGCAGCGCCTGATGGCCGAGGCGAAGAAGCACGGGGAGCCGCAATCGGTTCCCTTCGACGACGAAGAAGACCAGGGAGCCTGATCGCCCGATGGCCGATCCGCTACATCAGTTTCAGGTTGCGCCGCTAACGCCGGCCCTCGACTTCGGCGAAGTGACGCTGCCGGTCGTCGGCACGGTGCATCTGGCCTTCACCAATTCGCACCTGGCGATGACCATCGGCTTCCTGCTGGTGGTCGGCTTCCTGTTTCTGGTGACCTCCAACGCCAAGGTCGTCCCGGGCCGCACCCAGGCGGTGGGCGAGACCCTGTTCGGCATGATCGACGGCCTCACCGAGTCGATCATCGGTCACGACGGCAAGAAATATTTCCCGTTCGTCTTCACCGTCTTCACCTTCATCCTCGGCATGAACCTGCTGGGCATGTTCCTCAGCTTCACCGCCACCTCGCAATTGGCCGTGACGGCCACGTTCGGCCTGATCACCTTCGGCCTCGTTGTGATCGTCGGCCTGGTGAAGAACGGCGCGAACTTCCTCAAACTGTTCTGGCCCACCGGCGCGCCGCTGGTGATGCGCCCCATCGTCGGCCTGATCGAGTTCTTCTCCTTCCTGCTGCGCCCGCTGACCCTGACCCTTCGTCTGTTCGGCAACATGATGGGCGGCCACATCGCCCTGAAGGTGTTCGCCGGCTTCGTCGCCACGGCCGTCATCGGCGCCGCCGGCTGGTTCGGCGTGCTGATCTTCCCCCTCGCGCTGGGCATGACCATCGGCCTGACCGCGCTCGAGTTCCTCGTGGCCTTCCTTCAGGCCTTCGTTTTCGCTGTTCTGACCTGCATCTACCTCAACGATGTGGTCAACCTGGGCGACGGCCACTAAGGCCCGGTCCAGTTCCGTCCCTCACCAATCAACCCCAGACTAGGACTTAAGACCATGGAAGCAGAAGCCGCCAAGCTCATCGGCGCCGGCATCGCGATGTGCGGCATGATCGGCGCCGGCATCGGCGTCGGCAACATCTTCGGCCAATTCCTGGCGGGCGCCCTGCGCAACCCGTCGGCCGCCGGCTCGCAAATCGGCAACCTGTTCGTCGGCGCGGCTCTGGCCGAAGCCCTCGGCATCCTGGCCTTCGTCATGGGCATCCTGATCTGGATCTCGTACTCGACTCCGTCGGCGGCGCGGACCTCCGCGCCGCCGGTTGAGCCTTTCCAGTTCCCCGACAGGCCCGCAGATGACCCTCACCGCCCAACCCGTCCTGCCCGAGGACGCGGCCCATCCGGTCGCGATCGAGGACACGCACGCCACGACCGAGGCCGCCCACGGCGGCGAGCACGAGTCCGGCGGCCTGCCCCAGTTCGAGTTCCAGCACTGGTTCGGGCAGATCGTCTATCTGCTGTTCCTGTTCGCCCTGCTCTACCTGCTGATGGCGAAGGTCTTCGGGCCGCGCATCC
>NZ_DASWTO010000190.1:0-14018 GCF_036402095.1 Brevundimonas sp.
CAGACGGGCGAAGCCCGCCCAGTCGTCGTCAACCTCGAAGTCCCACTGCGGACCCGTGGTCTGCGAGACCAGTTCCAGATCGTCGATCGTGTGGTAGCCCACATCGATCGCGCCGTACCAGCCGTTCGGCTCGGCAGCCGCGACGCCCGCCGACAGGGCCAACGCCCCGGCGGCGCTGGACGCCAGAATGAAAGTCTTAACGCGCATGGGTGGATGCCCTCCGCAGCCCAAGTGAATTTTCTCAAGGCGGCGCACGAGCCGCCGCTTGCACCCTCATAACAGCCCCGCTGGCTCAGGTCGAGCCGAAGAAGCCCGGAACGGCGACAAGCGTGACCATTCAGCTACAGGGACCTGTCCGGCGCCGCACCGTGGGGCGACTCAGGCGGATTCCGCCGTCCGGAAGGGAAAAAGCGCCTCGCAAACAGCGAATTCGGCGGGCGTATCGACATCCCAGCCGCGCTCGGCCGGCATGGAATAGGCCCTCGCCCCTTCGGACTGGAAGGTGCGGTCACGCATCAGGATGTCGGGACGCCCCACATAGACCGCGCCGTTGATCACGACGGTCCGATCGAGGTCCACGCCCCCCGGCGTATATCGGCCCGCCGCATCGACGCGGCCGTAGAAGCCCGGCGGCTTGGGCAGCGGCGACACCCCGATCACCGCCGGGGCCCCGGTTTCGTCGCACAGGCGGATCGCCTGATCGATGTCCCCCGCGGTTCGCAGCGGCGAGGTGGGCTGCAGCAGGACCACATAGTCCCAGCGCCCGCCGACCTCCTCCAGCGCGTGCTCGATGGCGTCGATGACCGAGGCGGTCGCGCCCGACAGGTGGTCCGGCCGCATGAAGGGCGGCGGCCAGCCCATTTCGGCGGCGGCGGCGGCCACCGCCGGATCGTCGGTCGAGACGACCAGGTGATCGATCAGGGCGGAGTCCCGCGCGGCCTCGAGCGTCCAGGCCACCATAGGCCGGCCGGCCAGGGGACGGGCGTTCTTGGCGATCAGCCGCTGCGACCCCCCGCGCGCCGGCACGATGGCCAGAACCCGCCGATCCCCGATCATGCGCCCGCGCCTCCGGCTCCGCCCCGTATCGCCGCGGGCCCGCTCACGCCCAGGGATCGGGCGTGAGGCGCAGATCGTCGCTCGATTCGATCAGGACCGGCCCCATCGGCCCCATGACGATCATCTGGCCGTCGGCGGGCGCGAACAGGTCCAGGATCGCGACCTTCTGGACCTCGGCCGGCAGGACAAGCGGGCCGCCGTCATCCAGGGCCGGCAGGACCTGGGCCTCATCCGCGGCGGCCAAGGGCAGGAAGGCGTCATCCTCGGCCGAGGGCAGCACCAGCGGCAGGTCGTCGGACGCGTCCTTGACTCCAGCCGCGGCCGGGAGGGTCTGGGGCGCCTCGTCCCCGTCCTTCGCGGACAGCAGCGGCGCGGGGGCCGCGCCCAGAGCCTGGGTCGAGCCGTCGCCGAAGCGCAGCGTCTCGACGTCGAGGACCAGAATCGAGCCGTCGCGGCCGGCTGTGCCGTCGATAATCCGCCAGCCGGCCCCTTCCGCCGTGATCGTATAGTCGGCCGCCAGCCCCTGGAGCACGACGGTGTCGGTCCCGAGGCCGCCGCGGATCTGGTCCGTGCCGCCGGCGCCGCGCAGGGTGTCGTTCCCGGCGCCGCCGATGATGAGGTTGTTCAGGGCGTTGCCGTTGCCGGTGAAGTTGCCGGAGCCCCCGAAGATCAGGTTCTCGACGTTGCCGCCCAAGGTGTAGCTGTTGATGCGGGCCTCGACGGTGTCGGTGCCCTCGCCGACGTTCTCGATGACGCTGTCCGCGGCCTGGAGGATGAAGTAGTCGTCGCCCTGCCCGCCGAACACGTTGTTCGCCGCCCCGGCGCCGCCGAAGATGATGTCGTTGCCGCCACCGCCGATCAGCGTATCCCGCAGCAGGCCGCCGCGGATGGTGTTGCCCAGCGCGTTGCCCACGCCCGTGAAGGTTCCGGTGCCCGCATAGGTCAGATTCTCGACATTGGCGGAAAGGTTGATCTGCACGGCCGTGGTGATCACCGTGTCGACGCCCTCGCCCGCCATTTCCACCACGCTGTCGCCGCGCACGTCGACATAATAGGTGTCGTTGCCGAGGCCGCCCTGCAGCTGGTTGGCGAGGCCCGTCCCGCCGTGGATCACATCGTTGCCGCCGAGGCCGATGATCGTATCGCGGCCGAGGCCGCCCATCAGCACGTTGGTGGCGTTGTCGCCGATCAGGATGTCGTCGAAGGCCGACCCGGTCAGGTTCTCGAAGCCGCTGAGCGTGTCGGTTCCGCCGTCGCCGTCGTACGCCGTGACCCCCGTGTTCAGCTGGGCCCGCATGGCCGCCGCCGCGCCGCTGTAGTCGGCCGTATCGATCCCGGTCCCGCCGATCAGCACGTCATCGCCCGCACCGCCGGACAGGACATCGTCTCCGCTCGCGCCGTCGAAGGTGACGTTGAGCGAACCGTCGTCTCCAAGCGAGCCGACCGACATCCGGTTGGCCGCGCTGTTGCCGGTGACGTTGCGCATTCCGGCTCCGACGCCCTCCACCACCACGTTCTCCACGCCCGACAGGGAGAGGCCGGTGGATCCGACGGTGCCGACGCCGGTGGCCAGATTCGCCGTGGTCGAGGCACCGCGCAGGATCGCCGTGTCGACGCCGCCGGCGCCCGAGACGACAATGGAGGTGGTGACCGCGGAGCCGAGCACGACGAGGGTGTCGTCTCCGTCCTCGCCGTACAGCTGATCTCCGGCGTCGCCTTCGAGGCTGTCGGCCCCGCCGCGGCCGTAAAGGACATCGAGGCCGGCGCCGCCGATCAGGACGTCGCCCGCGCCGCCGCCGGTCAGGACGTCGTTGCCGCCGCGACCGTCGAAGGTCACGCCGAACGTCCCGTCGCCGAGGGCGCCGACCGACAGGGCGTTGGCCGCCCCGTTTCCGGATACGGTGCGCATGCCGGCGCCCGCCCCTTCGACGACCACGTTCTCCAGACCCGAGGCCGAGATCACGGTCGAGCCCACCGAGCCGACGCCGGTGGCGAGGTCCAGCTGGGCCGAGACGCCGCGCAGGACCGCCGTGTCGACGCCCGCCGCGCCCGCGAGGAGGATCGAGGCCGTCGCCGCGGAGCCCACGGCGACGAGCGTGTCGTTGCCGTCTTCGCCCCACAGCTGATCGCCGGAATCGCCTTCGAGCCGGTCAGCGCCGAGGCCGCCGTACAGGCGGTCCGCACCGACGCCCGCCGTCACGGTGTCGTCGCCGTCGCCGCCGAGCACCAGGTCGTCGCCGGCCAGGGCGTTGATCGTGTCGTTGCCGCCGCCGCCGTTGATCTCGTCGCTGAAGAGCGTGCCGTTGATCGTGTCGCCGCTGGCGGTGCCGGCGAAATACTGGCCGCCGCCCGCCCCGACAATCAGGGTCGCGTCGTCGAAGCGGAGCCGCTCGACGGTCGTCAGGGTGTCCGTTCCGTCCGGCCCGGTGACCGTGGTCGTACCGCCGGAGGTCGTCACCACATAGCTGGTGCGCAGGCCGGCGAAGACCGCCGTATCGACGCCCGCGCCGCCGCTGATGGTGTCGTTGGAGCCCGCTCCCGTGATCACGTCGTCGCCGTCGCCGCCGCTGATGGCGTCGAAGCCGGCCGTGCCGTTCAGGGTGTCGTTGCCGCTGGTGCCATTGATCGGATTGGTGATCGGCGCGCCGGCGCTGGTGTAGAGGCCATCGGCGAACTGAAGCCGCTCGACGTTGACGAGGGTGTCGGAGCCATCGGGGCCGGTCACAGTCGTGACGCCGCCGTTGACGTCGATCGTGTAGGCCGAGCGGTTGCCCGAGAAGACCGCCGTGTCCGTCCCGGTTCCGCCGTCGATGGAGTCCGCACCGGTCCCGCCGGTGATGGTGTCGTCGCTGGCCGCCGACTCGATCTGGTCGTTGAAGGCGGTGCCGGTGATCGTGTCGGCGTTCGCCGAGCCCGCATAATACTGGCCGCCGCCCGCGCCCACGATCAGGGTGCCGTCCGAGAAGCGAAGCCGCTCCACGTTGGACAGGCTGTCGGAGCCGTCGGGGCCGGTGACGGTGGTGACCGCGCCCGCGGTCGAAACCGTGGAGCCCGCCATGGTCCCGGAGAAGACGGCCGTATCGGTCCCGGCTCCGCCGTCGATGGTGTCGCCGCCAAGGCCGCCGTTGATGACGTCGTCGCCGTCCAGGCCGTTGATGGTGTCGGCGTTGGCCGTGCCGTTCAGGGTGTCGGCGCTCGGCGTTCCGTTGATGGCGCCGCCCAGCGGGGCCCCTGCGGCGTCGAACAGGCCGTCGGCGAACTGCAGCCGCTCGACATTGCTGATCGTGTCGGTGCCGTCGGGCCCGACCACCGTGGTCACGCCCGAGTTGACGCTGACCGTGTAGGCCGCGCGGTTGCCGCTGAAGACCGCCGTATCCGTGCCCGTCCCGCCGTCGAGGGTGTCGTTCTCGCCGCCGCCGGTCAGCTGGTCGTCATCGGCGCCGCCATTCAGGGTGTCGCGGCCGACGCCGCCGTTGAGAGCGTCCGCACCGGCGTCGCCGTTCATGGTCGCGCCAACGAACACCATCGGCGTCACCGGCGCGCTCGGAATCGAGATGTGCAGCGTATAGGAGCCCCCGGCCGCCGGGGCCGTGGTGACGAGGGTCGCGTCCGAGCCCGACTGCCACTGCGACACCTGCACATAGTAGGTGCCGGCCGTCGCGAAGGTGTGGCTGAGCCTGGAATCCGTCTCGGGCCCGGTTTCGCCGGCGGCGGAATCGTCGTTCTGGGCCAGCTGGGTTCCGCCGGCGTCGAAGACCCGGACCACGCTGTCGAAGCTGGCGTTGTCGATGTCGAAGACGACCGTCTCGCCCGCGGCCACGGTGAAGGCGTAATACTCCATGCCGCCGTGGGTCGTCGCCACCACGGTGGCGTGCGGAATGGTGGTCGAGTTGGCGACGTCGGACCGCGTGCCGAGGTCGAACCCGCCGGCAACGGAGACGGCGGTCCCGATCGACGCGTTGGCGGTGCCCTGCGCCTTGATGATGTCCGGTGCGCCGCCGCCTTCGCCGGGCGCGCCGGCGAACAGCTGGTCGGCCCCGCCGCCGCCGTTCAGGGTGTCGACGCCGCCGCCGCCGCGCAGGATGTTGCCGACGCCGTCGCCCGTCAGGGTGTCGGCATAGGCCGTGCCCCGCACCTCCTCGATGCCGGAGAGGGTGTCGGCGCCGGCCCCGCCGCTGGCGGTCCCGGTCGTGAGATTGACGGTGATGGCCGCGCCTGCGCCGGAATAGTCGGCGATGTCGGCGCCGGTTCCGCCGTTCAGCGCGTCATTGCCGAGCCCGCCGATCAGGAAGTCGTCGTCGTCGCCGCCGTTCAGGACGTCATTGCCCGAACCCCCGTCCAGGGTGTCGGCGCCGGCGAGGCCGTTGACCGTGTCCGTCCCGCCCAGACCGCCCATCGTGTCGGCGAAGACCGTACCGTTGATGGTCTCGTTGGTGATGTCGCCGGCGACCAGCAGGCCGCCGGTCGGCGCCGCCGCGATGGTCTGGTCGGAGAACTGGAGGAATTCGACATTGCGAAGGGTGATCGTGCCCTCCGGGCCGGTCACGGTGCCGACCTGGCCGTTCCAGGTGACGGTGTAGCTGGCGCGGGGCCCCGAGAAGACCACCGTGTCCGATCCGAGCCCGCCGTCGACGACGTCGTTGCCGCCGTTGCCGGTGATCCGGTTGTCGGCGGAATTGCCGCGGATGGTGTCGGCGCCGATGCCGCCGATGACATTTTCGATCACCACGCCGATGGCGATGGCGACGTTGCCGACCAGCGCCCCGACACTGGAGAAGGCGCCCTGCCGCAGATCGATCGACTGGGCGACATCGTAGCCCGAGAAGTCAAAGGTGTCCGTCCCGCCCGCATCCCAGACCGCGAAGATCAGGGCGCTCGTGACGGAGGTGGCGCTGAACCACGGCTGTCCGGCGGTGGAATTGAAGCCGTAGACCGTGTCGCCGGTGCGGGTGGTCATATTGGCGCCGTACAGGCGCTGGGCCGCGGCGATATCGTCGAGCAGCGGAACCGCCGAATAACGGTTGCCCCCGCCGGCGGTGCGGAAATCGGCGCCGGTCCGCCATTCCTCGAAATAGCTCATCACCGTGTACTGGCGGGAGTCCTCGAAGTAGGTGGCGTTCGCCGCATAGGTGATCACGCCGTCCGCACTGGCGTTGTAGGCGGCGGGGTGGCTGAGGCCGATGGCGTGCCCGATCTCGTGCAGCAGCACCTGCTGGCCATAGGCCTGCATCACCGGCACCGAGTTGTAGGAGAGCGAGCTGTTGATCCAGACGTCGCCCTGGACGGCGTTGGAGCCCGTCGCCCCGGGCATGCCGCCGGGCAGGTAGGCGAAGGCGGCGGCGCCGCTCTGGCCGGACGAATAGTTCCCGAACAGGATGGTGGCGCTGTTCGAATACTGGCTGCCCGTATCGTTGACGCGGTTGAACGTGATGTTGGCCACGTCCGACCATGCGGCGAGGGCGAACTCGGTGGCGGTGATCTGGAAGTTGTTGAACTGCGAGAAGCCGCTGGTGTCCGTCGGCATGTTCGGGGCGGAGGCCCGGAAGGCGTAGGTCACCACGGCCGGCTGGCCCAGGCCCGTGGCCCAGCTGGTGTTGGACCGGGTGATCTGGGCGCCGGCGTCGATGGGGCCGAGCGACGGCTTGCCGTTCGGACCGAACGTGCCGCGATCATCGGCGTTCAGGATCACGCCCTGCGGGCCGCCGCCGTCAGACCCGTCGGTCGCGCCATGGAAGCGTCCGCAGCAGCCGCAGATCTGATAGCTGGCGATGGCCCCGAACGAGGGGTCCCGGGCGGGCCCGGCGCCGCGGCCGCTGTCGTCCTCGGTGAGGTGCGAAGAGGTCGAGCCGAAGCTCCGCGAGAAGGAATCGAACATGCTGAGGCCCAACCGACGAATATTCAGTCGGCCAACGTAACGCGGCTTGGCGAAACGACAAGCGCGGCCGGTTCAACTCGTGGTGACCTCGCCGTCATCCGCAATCCAGGGTTGTTTTCGACTCAACCCCCGCCGGTGCGATTGGTGGCCTTGCCGGTTCCCTCGCAGACCGGACAGACCTCGCCGGACGCCAGCGCGCCCGCGCCCAGGCATTCCGGGCAGAGCGTCGGGTCCGGGTGCTGGAGCGACGCCGGGTCGGCCGGATCGGAAGGCGTCAGGTCCCTGTCGTCGATGTCGTGCTCTTTCATCCGGACGGAACGGGCGGACCGGGGTCCGGTTTCATGATGACACGGCTCTGGCTTGGCATTACGGACCCGCTGGTGATGGACGAGACAGAACGGCAATCCGAAGATCGCGCGAGAGACGCGCAGGGCTGGGACACGGCGAAGACGCTGGCCGAGGCCCTGCCCTACATCCAGATCTACGATCGCAAGACCGTGGTCATCAAATACGGCGGCCACGCCATGGGCGAGAGCGCGGTGGCGAAGCAATTCGCCGCCGACGTCGTGCTCCTGAAGCTGATGGGGGTGAACCCGGTCGTGGTCCATGGCGGCGGGCCGCAGATCAGCGCCATGCTCGAGAAGGCCGGGGTGAAGTCCAGCTTCGTCGACGGCCTGCGGGTCACCGACGCCGACACCATGCAGGTGGCCGAGATGGTCCTGTCCGGTGCGGTCAACAAGGAGATCGCCCACTGGATCACCATGGCCGGGCGCAAGGCCGACGTGCGCGGCATCGGCCTGTCGGGCAAGGACGCCGGCCTGCTGACGGTGGAAAAGACCAAACGCACCCGGCGCGATCCCGACAGCATGATCGAGCACGAGGTCGATCTGGGCTTCGTCGGCGAACCGACCAGGGTCGATCCGAAACTGGTCGTCCGCCTGCTGGAGTCCGATGCCGACTGGGTGCCCGTCATCGCCCCCATCGGCGTCGCCGAGGACGGACAGACCTTCAATGTCAACGCCGATACGGTGGCGGGCGCCCTGGCCGGATCGCTGAACGCCAAGCGCATGCTGCTTCTGACCGATGTCGCCGGGGTGAAGGGCGCGGACGGCCAGATCATCCGCCAGATGACGGTCGGAGAAGCCTCGAAACTGATCGACGACGGCGTCGCCACGGGCGGCATGATCCCCAAGCTGCAGACGGCCATCGCCGCCGTCCGCGACGGGGTCGAGGCCGTCGTCATTCTCGATGGGCGGCGGCCGCACGCCATGCTGGTCGAACTGTTCACCGAACACGGCGCCGGCACGCTGGTGAAGGCCGAAGGATGACCGCCGAGCCCGTCCAGTCGACGGAGATCGGGGCCGACCTGCGCCACGTGCGAAGCTGGGTCTTCGATCTGGACGACACCCTCTATCCCCCCGAGCGGCAGATTCTGAAGCGGGTGAGCGAGCGCATCGGCCATTTCATGGTGCGCACGACCGGCCTGCCGCTGGACGAGGCGCGCGTGCTGCAAAAGCGGTACCTGATGGATCACGGCGCCGCGCTCGGCGGGCTGATGAAGGACTACACCATCGATCCCGAGGAGTTCCTGGCGGACGTGCACGACGTGCCGCTGGATGACCTCCATGCCGACGAGGGTCTGCGTGCGGGGCTGGAGCGGCTGCAAGGGCCCCGCTACGTCTTCACCAACGGTTCGACGCGGCATGGTGAGCGGGTGCTGGAGCAACTCGGAATCAGCGACCTGTTCGACGGGCTATTCGCCGTCGAACACGCCCGCCTGGTGCCCAAGCCGCATCCGGACACCTTCGCCCTGATGCTGGGCCAATTCGGCCTCGATCCCGCGACGGCGGCCTTCTTCGAGGACACGGCCCGCAATCTTGAACACGCCAAGGAGTTGGGGATGACCACCATCCTGGTCGGCCCGCACGCCTTTGACGCCGAGGCGACGTTCGTCGACCATCGGGCGGCCGCGCTCGGCCCCTTCCTCGCCACCGCCATCCTGCCGGGAGACCCGACATGACCGACCGCGCCGATCTGGAGTCCGTGATCGAGGCGGCCTGGGAGGACCGGGCCAATGTCTCGGCCTCGACCCATGGCGAGGTCCGCAAGGCGGTCGAGCACGCGATCGCGATGCTGGACACCGGCGAGGCGCGGGTCGCCTCCCGGGGCGACGACGGGGTCTGGACCACGCACCAGTGGCTGAAGAAGGCCGTGCTGCTGTCCTTCCGGCTCAACGACAACGAACTCGTCCGCGGCGGCGACCGCGGCGCGGCCAGCCACGCGCCGGGGGTCGGCCCGTGGTGGGACAAGGTTCCCAACAAGTTCGGCGACTGGACCGCCAACCACTATCAGGACGCCGGCTTCCGCTCGGTGCCGGGCTCGATCGTGCGACGGGGCGCCTTCATCGGCCGCAACGTGGTGCTGATGCCGTCGTTCGTGAACATCGGGGCCTATGTCGACGAAGGCGCGATGGTCGACGCATGGGCCACGGTCGGTTCCTGCGCCCAGATCGGCAAGAACGTGCACCTGTCGGGCGGGGCCGGAATCGGCGGCGTGCTGGAACCGCTGCAGGCCAATCCGACCATCATCGAGGACAACTGCTTCATCGGCGCCCGGGCCGAGGTGGCCGAGGGCGTCATCGTCCGCGAGGGCGCGGTGCTGGCCATGGGCGTCTATCTGTCCGGGTCGACGAAGATCGTCGACCGGGCCACCGGCGAGGTCTTCCGCGGCGAGGTGCCGGCGTATTCGGTGGTGGTGCCGGGCGCGCTGCCCGACCCGAACGGCGGGCCGTCGCTCTATTGCGCGGTCATCGTCAAGCGGGTGGACGCCCAGACCCGGGCCAAGACGGGCGTGAACGAGCTGCTCCGGGACTGACCGTCAGCGCGCGGCCAGCCGCACCAGCTTGCCGTTGGTCTCGTCCGTGATCACCCAGACCGCGCCGTCGGCGGCCACGGCGATGTCGCGAACCCGCTCGCCGAGATCCGTCAGCAGCCGTTCCTCCCCGACGACGCGATCACCTTCGAGCACCAGCCGGGCGACATGTTTTTCCTTCAGGGCGGCGACCAGCAGGTCGCCTCGCCAATCGGGGAACATGGCGCCGTCGTAGACGGTCATGCCGCCCGGCGCGATCACCGGATCCCAGTAGTAGACCGGCTGTTCCAGCCCCTCGCGGGCGGTGATCCCCTCATTGATCGGTCCGCCGCGGTATTCGACGCCATAGGCGATGATCGGCCAGCCGTAGTTGATCCCGGCCCGGTCGAGGTTGATCTCGTCGCCGCCGCGTGTGCCATGCTCGACCGTCCAGACCCTGTCGCCCGAGATCGCGACGCCCTGCACGTTGCGGTGTCCCAGCGACCAGATCTCGGGCCGCGCGCCCTCGCGTCCGACAAAGGGGTTGTCCGACGGAACCGAGCCGTCTGCGTTGATGCGGATCGTCTTGCCCATGTGAGAGCCGAGATCCTGGGCCTGCGGCCGCATCGGCGCGTCGGAGCGGTCGCCGAGGGTGATGAACAGGTGGCCGGCGCCGTCGAAGGCCAGCGACGAGCCGAAGTGGGCGCCGCCGTCATAGGCCGGCAGGGCGCGGAAGATGACCTGCACGGCTTCGACCCGGGCCCCGTCGTCCGACAGGCGTCCGCGCGCCACGGACGTGGCGTTGCCCCCCTCGCGCGGTTCGGAATAGCTCCAGTAGATCAAGCGGTCGCGGGCGAAGGTCGGCCCCACGACCACGTCCAGCAGACCGCCCTGACCGCGCGCGTCGACGCGGGGCAGCCCGGCGACAGGCTCGCCCACGGCGCCCTCGGCCGTGACGATCCGCAGCCGGCCCGGCCGCTCGGTCACCAGCCAGCGGCCATCGGGCAGCAGGGCCAGTCCCCACGGCTCCTCGAGCCCGGAGGCGACCACCGTATGCGCCAGGGCCGCATCCGTTCGGACGGCGGGGGCCCGGGTCTGGCCGGCGAAGGCGGGCTGCTGGCCGGCGCCGTTCGGCGGCCGGGTCTCCACCGCCGGATTCTGCCCGCTGGCGGGTGTCTGGGCCGGTTCCCCGGCCCCGCAGGCGGCGGCCAGGGCTACGGCGGAGACGGAGACGGCGAGAGCGGCGAGGCGCATGGAAATCTCCCGGGGCGGGTCGTTGGTGACGCGAAGCAATGGACCTTGGCGTTCCCGGCGGCGGGCGCAAGCCCGCAAGGCGTACGAAGCCGTCCGCGACGACTTGAAACCGCCTGCGCCCCCCTCTATAGGCACGCCTCTTCCGGCGGACAGACCAGTTCCCGCCGGACCCCGGGCGCCGGGGCTGGGTAGCTCAGCTGGTTAGAGCGGTGGATTCATAACCCACAGGTCGGCGGTTCGAGCCCGCCCCCAGCCACCATCGCGCCTGTCACCAGCCGCCTGAATCCGCCGCGCCGTTGGTGACAGCGGTGATTCGCCGAACCAGCTCGGCCTGGTTGGACTCGACGATTCTCTGGCCCACGAGGCTGAGCTCGACGCCCAGCGCGGCGCTCTCCTCGGCCATGCGCCGGCCGAGCGGCGTTCTGTAGAAGGCGGCCAGCTCACGCAGTTCAGCCTCGGTGAAACGGGCCATGTGGAGACGGACATAGTCGTCGTGCACCGCCTCCCAGGTCAGGAAGTCGTCGAAGAAGCCGCGCATCACCTCTTCGTACGGCGCGAGAGCGGGGTTGGCGCTGATCTGGGCCCGCAATGCGCCCTCGCGGGCGTCCTCGAACATCTGCCGCGCCTGCATGGCCGTCAGCATTTCCTCCGCCGCGGCGGCATGGCTGCGGCTCTGGGCCGCAGCGGGATCCGCGGACATCCCAAGCAGGCTCACGGCCGCCAATAGGGCCACAATCAGGTTCTTCAGCACGGTCTTTCCCCAAACGACCACGACCGGAACGGCCGGGCTCCTCCCTGTCTATGCCACGGCTCCGGTTCTAGCGGGAGCGGCAGGTCTGGCGAATCCGCAGGGCCATCTGACGCTCGCCGGCCTCGTTGGCGAGCGCCCGGGCTTCGCGGCATTTGCCCTCGTCGATCAGGGCCTGCACCCGGTTGGCCAGCGCGACCCGTTCGGCCCCGTATTCCGCTTCGGCCTCCTCGGGCGTCATGGCGTTCTGGCGCCGCATCTCCTCGCTTTCGAAGCGCCAGCTTTCCTGTTGCTGGGTCATCCGCCCGGTGGGGCCCGCCGGCGGACGATTGTTGGTGCTCTGCGCCACGGCGGCCGACGACAGGGTCAGGGCGCTGGCGATAAGGACGAAAGCTGCCGTTCGCGACTTCATGGCGGTTCTCCGTTTTTCCGGGACGGCGCCGGCGGCCCGGCGCGGAATCGAGGCGTCCGGATGGTAGCACGGCGTTCGGCCAGCGCGAGTCCGGCAACCCCGGGGCCCGTCCCGCGTTCACGGCAAAGGTTCAACGCCGAAGGGGACTTCCCATGCGCATTCACATCGCCGCACTCACCGCCGTGGCCGTCCTCGCCCTCGGCGCTTCCGCCTGCACCCAGGCCGAGCAGGACGACGCCCAGGCCGACGCCAACGAGGCCGCGGCCGACACCGGTCAGGCGGCCGACGAAGCCGGGGCCTCGCTGAAGGAAGAGGCCGCCCAGGTCGGCTCGGCCATCGCCGCCGGCGCCGGCGAGGTGGCCCAGGAGATCGACGAGGGCACGGACCGGCTTGCCGAGGAGGCCGACGAGCAGAAGGCCGAGACCCAGACCGACAAGCGCGGAAACTAGGCTCCGGCGGTCTCGGCCAGCAGGGCGTCGACCAGCGCGCGCGCCTCGGGGCTGGCCCAGTCCGCCTCGCCCGAGAAATGCGCCCGGATGCGGCCCTGGCGGTCGAGCAGGACCGTCTGCGGCATCTTGCCCTCGCCCGGCAGTTCGAACGGCAGCTGGAACTTCATGTCGCTGTAGAGCGGCAGGGGCTCATGCACGTCGATGAAGCTGCGGGCGTCGGCGAGGCCGTCCTCGGTGGCGTCGACGTTGATCGGCAGCACCACCAGATCCGTGCCGGCATAGGCCTCGGCGAGCCGGGCCAGGGTGGGCATCTCGGTGCGGCACGGCGCGCACCACATGGCCCAGAGGTTGACCACCACGACCTTGCCCCGGAAGTCGGCGAAGCGGACCTCCGCGCCCTCGCGGGTCCTGAAGGCGTAAACGGGGGCCTGGACGAGGGCGGCCGGGGTTTCCAGCCGGGTCAGGGAGCCCCTGGCGAAGCGGGCCAGTTCGCTCTTGGCGGGCGGTTCGGGCGCGGCGGCTTTGAAGAAGGCGTCGCGATTGGCGTATAGCAGCCCGGCGCCCGCGATCATGCCGACCGCCAAAGCGCCCGCGATCGCCACCCCCGCCGCCTTCGAGCCCTTCATGACACAGCCTTCCCAACCCGTTCCCACAGTTAAGCCTTCTCCGAACGCGGAAGGTCAAGACATGTGGGGCGGACGCTTCTCCGCCAGGCCCGCCGACATCATGCAGGCGATCAACGTCTCGATCGGCGTGGACCGTCGGCTGTGGGCCCAGGACCTGGCGGGTTCGCGGGCGCACTGCCGGATGCTGGCGAAGCAGGGGATACTGACGGCGGCGGACGCGGAGGCGATACTCGGCGGGCTGGACACCATCGAGTCCGAGATCCGGGACGGGAGCTTTCCGTTCCGCGACCAGTTCGAGGACATCCACATGAATGTGGAGGCCCGGCTGGCCGAGCTGATCGGCGAGCCGTCGGGGCGGCTGCATACGGCGCGGAGCCGCAACGACCAGGTGGCCACCGATTTCCGGCTGTGGGTGCGGGACGCCTGCGACGCGGCGGTGGCGCAGCTGGAGGGGCTGCAGCGGGCGCTGCTGGCGCGGGCCGAGCCGCACGCCGGCGACCTGATGCCGGGCTTCACCCATCTGCAGCCGGCCCAGCCGGTGACCTTCGGCCACCATCTGATGGCCTATGTCGAGATGTTCGGGCGGGACGCGGGGCGGTTCGCGGACGCGCGGCGGCGGATGAACGAGAACCCGCTGGGGGCCGCCGCCCTTGCCGGCTCGCCCTTCCCCATCGACCGCCACATGACGGCGGCGGAGCTGGGCTTCGACCGGCCGATGGGCAATTCGCTGGACGCGGTGTCGGACCGC